>NZ_JAAOTI010000069.1:0-3118 GCF_011297315.1 Catellatospora chokoriensis | reverse complement strand
GGCCGGCGATGATCGGCCCGGCGGTGCTGGTGCCGTTGAAGGTGGCGGTGTACCACAGGTCCTCGCTGGCCCCGCCCTGCAGGTCGCTGTACCCGCAGGTGGTCACCTCCTCACCCCAGGCCTGGACGTCCACGGCGGACCCGAAGTTGGAGAATGCCAGCCGCGATCGGTCCGGACCGTGGTCGTGACCGTTCGTGCCAGGTGGCGGAGCGCCGGCCCCGACGAGGATCACCCCCGAGTCGCGGAAGGTGCGGTCGAACCGCCTTTCGTAGATGGGATCGTCCAGGTTCTCGGCGCCGTTGCCCGCGATCGCGACCACGATGACGCCCTTGAGCGTGGCGGTCCGGATCGCGTCGAAGACCGGGTCGAAGTAGTCCATGGCGATGAAGCCGAGTTGTCCGTGCGGTGCCTTGAAGCCGTGTCGGGGGCCAGGGGCGTGGATCGTGGTCACGATGACATCGCCGGGATGAAGCTTTTCCAGCACGGCCACGATCGCCGACCCCACATCGGTCTCGTCCTCCTTCTTCATGAAGGCGGAGATCGCCATGAGGTTCGCGTCCGGGCAGATGCCCATGATGCCGAAGCCGTTGTCGTCGCCTCCGATCACTCCGGCGACGGCCGTGCCGTGATTTCGCCATCCCAGCTGCGTGCTCTGGATGCCACCGACGACGCCGCCCTGGTTGCCGGTCAGATCCTCGTGCGTGAACCGCCACGCCGCGTCGATGTGGACCACCCGCACGCCTGCGCCGCGGCCACCCTGGAGCGCCCACGCACGGCGTACGTCGATCCCGCCGGGCGCCGGTCCCAGGTAAGCCTGCCGGGCAGAGAAGTCCTGGGTGAACGCGGGCGGTTCCGCGGCATTGGGCTGCGGCTCCCGATGCAGGCCGGGCCAACCCGGGGGCTCCACGTACGCCGCCGCCACCAGAGGGTCGGCCCGCAGCGCGGCGGCGGTGTCGTTCATGCGATCGACCGGCACCTCGACCTTGTAGTAACGGGACAGGTCGGGTGCGTCGGCCGACGCCGGCAGCGTGGCGGTCAGCCGGTTCAGCCGCTCCTCGCTCATGCCGAACAGTGTTCGCAGCGAGCCGCCGTAGGCCGCGCAGAGGTCGTTGAGCGAGGTCGTGTCAAGACCTGCCGCCGAGACGATCCCCCGGCCGGTCGCTCTGGCCGCCACACCGGGGCGCATCTCCACCACCAGGACCGGCGTGCCGCCGTAGTCCACCGCGACCTCCTCGACTGGTCCGCCGGTGAAACGTGAAACCGAGGACCGCGGGTCGTGAACGCCAGATGACAATCACTCTAGCGTGACGAAGATATTACTCATCGTGACTTTGACGAGGTTCCGGCGATCGAAATGCCGAACCCTCTCGGTCCTTCGGCGACGGTCCGTCATCGACCTACGACGCGTCCCGCCCACCGGCTCCGGGCCGAACCGGTGAACCGGCCACCCGCGGCCGGCCCACCCGGCACAATGAGGACGACTGTGCTGCCACCTGCGATTATCCGCTCGACCGCCGAGGTCGCAGGGAGCATCGACCCGGCGGCCCGGCAACGCCGTCGGCAGAGGACGAGGCGGACGAGGTGGAAGTCGTCATCCAGGTGACACCGGCCGCGGACGGCGCTCAGGGCGTCCCGGCCGGGCAGGTCCGCGACGCCGTCACCGCGCTCGGTCTGGCTCTGGAGCCGGTCCACACGGGTAGCGCGGACCAGGCATCGGGCAGCTACTTCCGGGTGCGGGTGACCGATCGGGCCGCCGCCGACCGCGTCGTCGCGGCCGTCTCCGGCCTGCCGTCGGTGGCCGCCGCCTATTTCAAACCCGATGCCGAGCCGGCCTGACCGCGCCGGCCGCCGGTCCACCGACACGGGGGGAACTCGATGTCAGCCGACGGACCAGAACTCGTCGTCGTCGCGCGCGGGGACGCGGCGCTGAGGGTCACGCCCAGTGGGCTGACCTCACTGGCAGGCTACGACACCGGCCGGCTCAATGAGATCTGCGACCGCTACGGCGGAACCATGCGGCCGCTGTTCGGCGCCAGCGAGGAGCGGATCCTGCGCGCGGCGGCACAGGCTCCGTTGCACCTCGACGTGCCGGACCTGTCCGTCTACTACCATGTCGACGCACCCGCCGATCAGCTGCAGGACATCGCGGCGATGCTGCTGACCCAGCCACTCGTGGCGGGTGCGTACGTCAAGCCCCGGCCTGAACTGCCGACAAGGACACGGAGCCTGCCGCCGCAGGGCGTGGAACCGGCCGCGGCCACGCCCGATTTCTCCGGACTGCAGGGCCATCGCGGCCCGGCGCCGGGCGGCGTCGACGTCGCCCGGGCGTGGGCGCTCCACGGCGGCCGAGGCGCCGGGGTCCGCATCATCGACATCGAGCAGGCATGGCGGTTCACCCACGAGGACCTGATCGGCAACCAGGGCGGCGTGCTCGACGGAACCCCGAGCGCCGCACTCGATGCACGCAACCACGGCACCGCCGTGATCGGTGTCATCGGCGGAGACGACAACGGCTTCGGCGTCACCGGCATCTGCCCGGACGCTAACGTGAGCGCGATCTCGTGGAGAGACAAGGGCATCGCATCCGCCATCCACGCCGCCGCGTGCCGCCTGGGTCCCGGCGACATCATCCTGGTAGAGGTGCATGCCCCGGGACCGCGTTTCAACTTCACCGGGCGCGATGACCAGCTCGGCTACATCGCCATGGAGTTCTGGCCCGACGAATTCGACGCGATCCGCTTCGCGACCCGCGTCCGCGGCGTGATCGTGGTGGAGGCCGCGGGCAACGGGGCCGAGAACCTCGACGACCAGCTGTACGACGCCCGGCCGGCCCCCTTCCCCGACCACTGGCGCAACCCGTTCCGGCGCGGTGACCGCGACAGCGACGCCATCCTGGTCGGGGCCGGGGCGCCGCCGCCCGGAACCCACGACAGCAACCACGGCCCGGACCGCTCCCGGTTGCCGTTCTCGAACTTCGGGTTCGCCGTCGACGCGCAGGGCTGGGGCGAGGAGGTGACCACCTGCGGGTATGGGCAGCTGCAGCTGGGCGCGAACGAGGACCTGTTCTACACCCACCGGTTCAACGGCACCTCCAGCGCGTCACCGATCATCGTCGGTG
>NZ_JAAOTI010000068.1:0-3497 GCF_011297315.1 Catellatospora chokoriensis | reverse complement strand
GGATGCCGGTGTAGTTCTCGGGGTGCCAGGGGTCGGGCCAGCCCAGGGGGTTGGTGGACAGTTGTCCGTTGTCCTTGAAGCCGCCGAGCACGCCGAACCCGACCGGCACCACGATCAGCGAGCCGATCGCGATGGAGACGACGTGCAGCACGGCGCGCCGGGCCCGGACTGCCGGGTTATCCGAGGTGGTCATCGCTGGACTCCCCTGTTGGTGATCGCGCCCTCGGTGTCGCGGCGTAGGACGAACCGCTGGTAGAACAGGGCGAAGACGAAGCTCAGCATGAACATGATGATGCTGATCGCGCTGGCGTAGCCGACCTCGAAGCGGCGGAAGCCGCGGTCGAACATGGTGACGGCCATGGTCTCCGAGGAGTGGATGGGGCCGCCGCCGGTGAGCACCCAGACCATGTCGAACAGCTGGATGCTGCCGATCACGGACAGGAACACGCTGATCCGGATGGTCGGGCCGAGCAGCGGCAGCGTCACGTGGCGGAACACCTGCCACGCGCTGGCGCCGTCGGTGGTGGCGGCCTCGGTGAGCTCCTGCGGGATGTTCTGCCGGCCCGCCAAGTAGAGGATCATGTGGAAGCCGAAGTACTTCCACGAGATCACCAGGAACAGCGCGAACAGCACCGTGTCCGGGTCCGCGAAGATCGCGCCCGCCTCGGCGCCGAGCCACTTCGACAGCGTGTCGCCCAGGCCCCGGTTCGGTGAGAACACGAGGGTGAACAGCACGGCGGTGGTGACCTCGGACAGCACGTACGGGGCGAAGAAGATGACGCGGTAGATGCCGCGGCCCTTGAGCTTCTGGTTGAGCAGCATGGCCAGGCCGAGCGAGACGGGCAGCTGGATCAGCAGCGACAGCCCGATGAGCACGAACGCCCGCCACAGGTCGCCCAGGAACGTCGGGTCCTCGAAGGCGCGGGTGAAGTTGTCGATCCCGACGAAGTTCTCCGGCAGGCCGAAGCCGTTCCACTTGTACATGCTGGCGTAGCCCGCGACCACGATCGGGGTGATGACCAGCAGCAGGAACAGCACCAGCGCCGGGGCCAGGAACAGGGCGATGGTGCCGAGGCGGCGGAGCGGCCGGGGCCGGGCCCGGCGGCCACGCTGCTGCGTGGCCGCCGGATCCGCCGCCAAGAGCTCGGTCGCCGCGTCGTCGGTGCGCTGGCCGGTGATCGTCGATGGCGTCATCGTGCCTGCTCCACTCGGTTCTCGTACGCGGCTACGGGTTCTTGGTCAAGGAACATGGCTACTGGCTCTTCGCGACCTTGGTGATGTCCTTGACGATCTGCTCCGGCGTCTTAGAGCCCGCGATCAGCTCGGCGACACTGTCGTTGACCTGCTGACCGACCGCCGGCGGGTACGCCTGGTCCAGGAACAGCTGGAACCCGGTCGCCGACGCGAGGCTGGCCGCGACGACCTTGCTGTTCGGGTCCTTGATCGCGTCCGCGGCGTCCTTGACCGTCGGCAGCACCGCACCCGTCGCCGCCGACTTGCGCTGGTTCGCGACGTCCAGCAGTGTCTTGAGGAAGTCGACCGTCGACGCCGGAGCGTTCTTGCCCAGCACGAACCCGTTGCCGCCGCCGAACGCCTCGGCCACCGAGCCCTTGCCGCCCTCGACAGCCGGGAAAGCGAAGTAGCCCAGCTTGTCGCCCAGACCCTTCTTGCTCGTCGACGACGAAGCCTGCACCGACGGAGCCCACTGGCCCATCAGCTCCAGCGCCGCCCCACCGTTGCCCATCGTCGCGGCCTGACCGTCCGGCGAACCGTACTCCGCTCCCAGGAAGCCCTTCTGGAACGGCTGCAGATCCACCAGCTCCTTCAAACGCTGACCTGCGGCGATGAAGTCCGGGGTGTCGAAGTTGTTGTCCTTCGCCGCCTGCTGAAGCGCTCCCAGACCACCGATGCGCATGGCCAGGTAAGCCCAGTAGAAGTGCCCCGGCCACTTCTCCTTGCCCGCCAGAGCGATCGGCACGATGCCCTTGCTCTTGATCGTGGAGACCGTGGTCAGCAGCTCAGCCCAGCTGGTCGGCGTCGCCGTGACGCCCGCCTTGGCAAAAAGATCCTTGTTGTACCAGAAACCGACCATGCCCACGTCGAACGGAACCCCGTAGATCTTCCCGTCGATCGTGAACGGCTGCACCGACGCCGGCAGCAGGCTGCCGATCCACGGCTGCACGTCGGCCGTGATGTCCTTGACCAGACCGGCGTCGACCTGCTGCTTGAGCACGCCGCCACCCCACGACTGGAACAGGTCCGGCGGGGAGCCCGCCTGCGTCGCCGTGGTCAGCTTCGCCTTGAACGCCTCGTTCTCCAGCGGCTGGATCACGACCTTCACGTTCGTGTGCGCGGTCTCGTACTCCTTGGCGATCGCCGCCCAGACCGGCAGCATCGGCTCGGTGTTCTGGATGTGCCACCAGTTGATCGTCTGCGGACCGTCAGGCGTGCTCGGCTCGTCGCTGCCACAAGCGCTCAGCAGGTAAGCGCCGGCGCCGGCGCCCGCGATGCCGAGCAGCGTTCTGCGGGAGAGGTGCGCTGTCATGTGCCATCCCTTCGAGGACTTACCAGGTGCTCGGATGCCGACCGAGTCGGCGGGAGGTGCGGAAACGCGGCTCCGAAACTTTCAGTACGCAGCCGGTATTTTCAAGTGATGGCGGGCACGTTACGACGTGGGCACGTACGGGGTCAAGGGGCTGTCGCATCTCGACTTGAACCGTTACGGTGGGCGGGATTTCTGAAAGTTCCGACCGAGAGTTATCGGAACGAAGCCGGAAGACGGCGCAGTGCCCCCCGAACACAAGGAGCCGAACATGTCGACCGAGATCGCAGACGTGGCCACCGCCGCCCGGTCGATCCGCAACCCCGTCCTGCCCGGGTTCCACCCGGACCCCTCGATCCTGCGCGTCGAAGACGACTACTACCTGGCCACCTCGACCTTCGAGTGGTACCCCGGCGTGCGCGTGCACCACTCCCGCGACCTCGTCCACTGGCGCCCCCTAGGCGGCATCGTCACCGAACGCCGCCTGCTCGACCTACGCGGCTGCGGCGACTCCAACGGCATCTGGGCACCCGACCTCACCTGGCACGACGGCCAGTTCCACCTCGTCTACAGCGACGTCGCCAGCTTCGCCAGCGGCTACTGGGACCCCCAGAACTACCTGATCACCGCACCCGACATCACCGGCCCCTGGTCCGACCCGGTGGTGCTGCACTCGCACGGTTTCGACGCGTCGCTGTTCCACGACGAGGACGGGACCAGCTGGCTGCTGGCGATGAGCGCGGACTGGCGGCCGGGCCGCGACCGCTTCGGCGGCATCGAGATCCAGCGTTATGACCGGGCCAAGCGGCAGCTCGTCGGCAACGCGCAGATCATCTTCACCGGCACGCCCGCCGGCCTGACCGAGGGGCCGCACCTGTACCGGCACGACGGCTGGTACTGGCTGGTCACCGCCGAGGGCGGCACCAGCTGGGAGCACCAGGTGACCGTCGCTCGG
>NZ_JAAOTI010000067.1:0-3795 GCF_011297315.1 Catellatospora chokoriensis | reverse complement strand
GTCTTCCAAACTGACTACGCGAGTTCGATTCTCGTCGCCCGCTCCAAAGAGAAAGGCCCAGGTCACTGGCGGATTCGCCGGGCCTGGGCCTTCTTCGTGTACGAGACCACTTAGGCCCCGTGCCAGCCACGTGCCGTTAGCGCCTCGCCAGCACCCCTCCGGTGTCGTCGCCCTGGTCGTCATCGGCGGGCGCGGTTGGGTCAGAGTCCGGCCGCTTGTGACGCATGATCCGGTCGTCCATGCCGGTCGCGATCTCCTTGTCGCGGTCACGAGTGGCGTGCTGGTAGATCAGCGCCGCGCGCATGCTGGAGTGGCCCATCCGGTGCATCAGTTCCCTGGTGCTCGCCCCGGTCGTGGACGCCAGATGGTTGCCCGTGTGGCGCAGGTCATGGAAGGTGAACCCGTCAGGAAGGCCGACGCGGCGGACGGAGGTCTTCCACTTCACCGCCCGGCTGAAGTTGCCGGAACGGAGCAGCGCCGCCCTCTCCCCCGTGAACACGATCGCGTTGTCGCCTGTCGCTACGTACCTGTCCAGGTGACCGCGCAGCACGTCAACGGCCGCCCTGGGGACTGCCACCTGTCGCTTGCCCGCCTCCGACTTCGGCGCACCGAACTCCAGGCGCTTGCGCAGCGCAGCCAGCTTGCGGGGAACGCGTACGACCGCCTCGTCCAGGTCGACATCACAGCGGCGCAGCGCGGCCAGCTCACCCCAGCGCAGGCTGGAGAACGCGGCGAAGATGACCAGTGCGCGGTACCGCTCCGGCATCACCTCCGCCAGCGCGTAGACCTGCGGAACCTTGGCGACCGGCCGCTCTGGGGTGTGGTACCGGTCGTAGCCCTTGATGCGGCAGGGGTTCTCGCGGATGATGCCGTCTTCCTTGATCGCCGTGTTCAGGATCGCGCGCAGGAGGGAGTACGACTTGACCGCCTGAGGCTCCGAGGTGCCGCCGTCCAGCAAGTGCTTGCGCCAGGTCCGGATGGTCTGTGGCTTGATCGCGCCCAGCGGCAACCTGCCGAGGTGGGGACCGATGTGCAGCCTGAACAGATCTTCGTAGCCCTCGCGAGTACGGGGCTCCAGCTTGCGCTCGGCTATCCAGCGCGGCCCGTACTCGCTGAGCAGGATCTCCCCCGCTTCCGGCGGCACCCACTCCCTCTTGATGATCTCTGACTCCACCAGCGTGAGCCACTGCACCGCCTGGCTCTCCTTGTCGAAGGTCTGCGGTGCCTTGCGCTCCAGACCATCCGGGCCGACGTAGCGGGCTTGCCATCTGCCAGACGGCAGCTTCCGGACGTTGCCGAAACGCCGACGACCCTTCTGACTCGCCATCACCCGATCTCCCTCAGCTGCTGCCGAACCTGGCTGCGGGTCATTGGATCGATCCGGTTGCGGTCGACGTACTCACGCACCGCTTGTGTCGTGAACCGGACCAGGCGTCCGACCTTCACGTAGGCGATGCGCCGCTCGGCCACGAGACGCCGCACGAACCTGGGCTTGGCGCGTAATAACGTGGCGACTTCCTCACCGGTCAGCAGCTGCTCGTTCACTGCGGTCCCCCTCCGTGATTGGTAGTGCAAGCGGTTGGTGATCCCGTCCGAGCTGGGCCAGGACGGCGGTAGGACGGTCCGGGACGGCCAGGACGAGGACCGAGCCGGTCGCGGCGCTGGGGTGTCCTCATCGGTCAGGCGGCCAGGGTCAGGTGGGCGGTGCCGGTCGGTGATGAGGCAGCGCGGGCGTGTTCGAGTTCGGCGTGCCATCGGCGGCGTTCGGAGACGGCGCGCATGAGCCGGACGGCGAGGCTGTCGACATCGGGGTCTTCGGGCCGGGCCAGCTCGAAGGAGTACCGGTTGGCGTCCTCGGCCGGGGTCGCCTCGTCGTCGGCGAGTGCGCCGGCAAGGACGGTGCGGACCCAGGCGCGGTTGTCGGCGCGGTGGTCGGCCAGGGTCTTGCCCGACCACTGTCGCGAGACGAGGACCCGGCGTCCGGTGAACCCGAGCGTGGTCCGCTGGTGGACCTTGCCCGAGCAGCGGCCCGGCACCAGGCCCGGTTTAACCCCGTCCGGCTGGACGCCATAGAGCAGCCAGTTCGCGCACGTCGGGGAGCAGGGCAGCACGGCCAGTTCGGCGTGGAGGCGGTCGAAGTGGGCCTGCTGTGGGTCGGTGCGCGGGTGGGTGTTGTCGACCAGGTCTTTGGTCAGGTACTTGGTCACGTACCGGATCGCGCGCTCGGCGTCCTTGGTGCCGTGCTCGATCCCGCGTGCGTCGACCCGCCCGAGCCGGATCACATCGGCCGGGGTGGCGTCCTCGTCGTCCAGGGCGTCAAGCGCGGCTTGCCATGTCGTGAGCGGCTGGCCGCTGGCCGGGTCGCAGTAGGCGCCGACCTCCGGGCTCCAGACGGGGACCTTGCCGCCGACCTTGTAGACCGGCGCGTCGAAGGGCGGCCACCACACCTGGTGATAGGTCGCAGCAGCGACCTGGCGCATCAGCGCACGAGGCACCGTCCCCCGGACTGCGAAATGGGCGTGCGGGGCGAAGCGCTTCTGCAGCTCGACCGCTCCGGCGTACTGAACGTTCCAGCCAGCGGCCCGGCGCAGGTTCTGCCAGAACCGATCCAAGACCTTCGCGAAGTGGATCGCATCCAGCGCAGCACGGCGGTAGTCGTAGCTGGCCGGGTCGACCGGGGTGCCGATCAGCGGATCGAACTCCGCGTGCAGCCGCCCGCACTCACACGGGGCCACCCAACTGCCGCGTCGGCGGGCCGAGTGCACCGGACCGTGCGAGTCCAGCGTCAGCGTGAGCAGCGTCGAAGGGCGATGCGTTTTCCCGTCCTTACCGCGGTAGACCCGGCCGACCGTCTTTGCCTGCACCGGCAGCTTCGGCAGGTCCACGGCGTCAGCGCGTCGGCGGGTCGAGCGAACGCGCTTGGGGGCGATGTCGGCGTCGGGGACCAGGGTGCCCCGGATCCGGCACGCTGACAGCTGCTCGTCGATGTCGGCCACGGCGGAGTCGATGTCGGCCAGCTGCGCGGCCCGCTCGACCGGGGGCAGCTGCTCGTAGGCCAGGGCGGCGCGGTCGAACTCCAGATGCGCCCGCGTGGTCACCAGCGCCACCACGTCGTCGGCGGGAGCCTCCACCGGCACGGTCGGCTCGTCTTCGAGGTGCCAGCCCTCGCGGATCTGCTGGCGGCGCAGCTTGCGGGCACGCTCGGCGCAGGGCTTGCACTTGGACGCCAGACGCGCGCCGCACGGAACGTCGATGACCTCGGTCCGGCCCGTCTCCAGGTCGGTGCGCCGGATGGCCAGGGGGCGGACGCAGACGCCGTTGTGCTCAGCGATCGTGACCAGGACTTCACGGGCGATCGGCATCGCCAGCCGGTCGGCGCGTGACCCGGGCCGTGCTGGCTCAGGGTCACGCTCGATTGGTTCGGTGGGGCTGGTCACCGCAGTTCCCACACGTACATCAGGTCATCGGCGTCACTGCCGTAGCAGACCAGCTCCGGACGGCCCGCCGACTTCGGGGCGGGCAGGTTCTTCGTGGCCTCGGCCAGCAGCTGCGCGACCCGCGACGACGGAGCCGGGACCTCCATCAGCCCACCAGCGCACGGGCACCCGCCGACCTGGGAACCGTCGCACTCCGAGCAGACCTGCCACACCGATTGGTCGTGCAGGTCCACGCACTTCTGCGACTGGCACCAGCGCTCACCACACCAGAGACAGAACTGAGCGAAGTTCAGCCGAACGGGCTTGAGGACAACCCCCGCAGGGGCGGTAGTCTGGGTGTGCATCGTGATCCTCTCCG
>NZ_JAAOTI010000066.1:0-3922 GCF_011297315.1 Catellatospora chokoriensis | reverse complement strand
CCGAGCGACGGTCACCTGGTGCTCCCAGCTGGTGCCGCCCTCGGCGGTGACCAGCCAGTACCAGCCGTCGTGCCGGTACAGGTGCGGCCCCTCGGTCAGGCCGGCGGGCGTGCCGGTGAAGATGATCCGCCGCTCGCCGACGAGGCGTCGCGACACCCGGTCGTACTGCTGGATCTCGATGCCGCCGAAGCGGTTGCGCCCCGGCCGCCAGTCGGCGCTCATGTTGAGCAGCCAGGTCGTGCCGTCCTCGTCGTGGAACAGGGAGGCGTCGAAGCCGTGGGCGTGCAGCCGTACGGGGTCGGACCAGGGGCCGGTGATGTCGGGTGCGGTGATGAGGAAGTTCTGGGGGTCCCAGTAGCCGCTGGCGAAGCTGGCGACGTCGCTGTAGACGAGGTGGAACTGGCCGTCGTGCCAGGTGAGGTCGGGTGCCCAGATGCCGTTGGAGTCGCCGCAGCCGCGCAGGTCGAGCAGGCGGCGTTCGGTGACGATGCCGCCTAGGGGGCGCCAGTGGACGAGGTCGCGGGAGTGGTGCACGCGTACGCCGGGGTACCACTCGAAGGTCGAGGTGGCCAGGTAGTAGTCGTCTTCGACGCGCAGGATCGAGGGGTCCGGGTGGAACCCGGGCAGGACGGGGTTGCGGATCGACCGGGCGGCGGAGTCCGGGGCGGCGTCGCTCGTCCCGTCGAGCAGCCGCTGCCGCGGCGCGCCAAGGGATTGCCCACGTTCCGCGTCTGCGGTCTCGGTCGACATGTGTTCTCCTCTGCTGCGCCTGGTCACTCCCGGCAATCTCGCCGACCTTCCGGAAACAGGCCGATATATGAGGTCGACGGGCGGCGAGATTCTCGCTCACGGTATCTGTTCGTGTAGAGATACGACAGGCCTTGACCTACCGCGTTCACACGTCGTAACGTGCGCGCCATCAAGCGAAAATACCGGCCCCCGGGCAGAAACTTTCGGGCCGGCTCCGGGCACCTCCCGCCGACTCGTTCGGCACACCCGAGCACCTGATTCGTATCGCGAAGGGACGCCTCATGACAGCGCACCTCTCCCGCAGAACGTTGCTGGGCATCGCCGGTGCGGGCGCCGGCGCCTACCTGCTCAGCGCCTGCGGCGACGGCGACGAACCCACCAATCCCGACGGTCCGCAGACGATCAACTGGTGGCACATCCAGAACACCGAGCCGATGCTGCCGGTCTGGGCGGCGATCGCCAAGGAGTACGAGACCGCGCACACGAACGTGAAGGTCGTGATCCAGCCGCTGGAGAACGAGGCGTTCAAGGCGAAGCTGACCACGGCGACCCAGGCGGGCTCCCCGCCGGACCTGTTCCAGTCGTGGGGCGGCGGCGTGCTTCAGCAGCAGGTCGATGCGGGCCTGGTCAAGGACATCACCGAGCAGGTGCAGCCGTGGATCGGCACGCTGCTGCCCGCCTCCGTGCAGCCGTTCACGATCGACGGGAAGATCTACGGGGTTCCGTTCGACGTGGGCATGGTCGGTTTCTGGTACAACAAGGATCTTTTTGCCAAGGCGGGCGTCACGGCGACGCCGACCAGCTGGGCTGAGCTGCTGACCACGGTGTCGACCATCAAGAGCAAGGGCATCGTGCCGATCGCTCTGGCGGGCAAGGAGAAGTGGCCGGGGCACTTCTACTGGGCTTACCTGGCCATGCGCATCGGTGGTCTGGGAGCGCTTCAGCAGGCCGCGAAGGACAACAACTTCGACACCCCGGACTTCATCGCCGCAGGTCAGCGTTTGAAGGAGCTGGTGGATCTGCAGCCGTTCCAGAAGGGCTTCCTGGGGGCGGAGTACGGTTCGCCGGACGGTCAGGCCGCGACGATGGGCAACGGTGGGGCGGCGCTGGAGCTGATGGGCCAGTGGGCTCCGTCGGTGCAGGCTTCGTCGTCGACGAGCAAGAAGGGTCTGGGCGACAAGCTGGGCTACTTCGCTTTCCCGGCTGTCGAGGGCGGCAAGGGCTCGGTGGCCGAGGCGTTCGGCGGCGGCAACGGGTTCGTGGTCGGCAAGAACGCTCCGGCGTCGACGGTCGACTTCCTCAAGACGCTGCTGGACGTCGCGAACCAGCGCAAGTCGGCGGCGACGGGTGCGGTGCTGCCGACGGTCAAGGACGCCGCGGACGCGATCAAGGACCCGAACAGCAAGGTCGTCGCGGCCAGCCTGGCCAGCGCGACCGGGTTCCAGCTGTATCTGGACCAGGCGTACCCGCCGGCGGTCGGTCAGCAGGTCAATGACAGTGTCGCCGAGCTGGTGGCCGGTTCGAAGACGCCGGAGCAGATCGTCAAGGACATCACCAAGGTGGCGAAGAGCCAGTGACAAGCCGGCCGCGGAATGGTTGGCTGCCTCGTACGCAACGACGGGAGCAGGCACGATGAAGCTTTCCACGGTGCCCGGACAGCATCCGGGCGACCAGGAGGCACCTTCCGCGGCGCAGGTTCCGGCGGCAGCAGCTGATCACGATCGCGCTGTTCCTCACCCCGGCACTGGTGCTGTTCCTGCTGCTGGTCATCGCGCCGATCCTGCTCGCCGGCTACACCAGCATGTACAAGTGGAACGGCTTCAACCTGCCGGAGAACTTCGTCGGGCTGGACAACTTCACCCGCGCCTTCCAGGACCCGACCTTCCTCGGCGACCTCTGGCACACCCTGGTCCTGATCACCCTGTCGCTGGTGATCCAGCTGCCGGTGTCGCTGGCCCTGGCCATGCTGCTCAACCAGAAGCTCAAGGGCCGCAGCATCTACCGCGTCATCTTCTTCGCCCCGTACGTGCTGTCCGAGGTCACCACCGCGGTGCTGTTCACCCTGGTGCTGTCGCCCAACCGGGGGCTCGGCCAGCAGATCGCCGGCTGGCTCGGCATCGAGGCGCTGGACGGCGCGGTCTTCGCCGACCCGGACACGGTGCTGTACGCGCTGTTCTTCGTCATCTCGTGGAAGTACTTCGGCTTCCACATGATCCTGTACTTGGCGGGCCGGCAGGGCATCCCGCAGGAGCTGACCGAGGCCGCCACGACCGACGGCGCAGGCGCCTGGCAGGTGTTCCGCCATGTCACCCTGCCACTGCTGGGGCCGACGATCCGGATCAGCGTGTTCCTGTCGGTCATCGGCAGCATCCAGCTGTTCGACATGGTCTGGGTGCTCACCGGCGGCGGACCCATCCACTCCTCGGAGACCATGGCCGTCACCATGTTCGACCGCGGCTTCCGCCGCTTCGAGGTCGGCTACGCCAGTGCGATCAGCATCATCATGTTCCTGATCAGCCTCGTGTTCGCGCTGTTCTACCAGCGTTACGTGCTGCGCCGCGACACCGAGGGCGCGCTGACCACCCTGGGAGACCAGCGATGACCCGACCCGTCTCGGCCCCGGTCCGCGCCCGGCGCACGCTGCTGCACCTGATCTCGATAGTCATCGGCTCGCTGATCGTGGTGCCGGTCGGGTTCGGCGTGCTCGGCGGCTTCAAGGACAACGGACAACTGTCCACCAACCCCCTGGGCTGGCCCGACCCCTGGCACCCCGAGAACTACACCGGCATCCTCACCGACAGCGTCTTCTGGCGACAACTCGCCAACAGCACCATCATCGCCCTGGCCACCGTCGCCGTCGTCGTCGCCGCCAGCGCCATGGCCGCCTTCGTCTTCGCCCGCTTCGCCTTCCGCGGCCGCGAACTCCTGTTCACCCTCTTCGCCATCGGCCTCATGTTCCCCTTCGCCGTGGCCATCCTGCCTCTGTTCATCCTCCTACGCAGCATGGACCTCCTCGACAACCCCCTCGGCGTCATCCTGCCCCAAGCCGCCTTCGGACTACCCACCACGATCATCATCCTGCGCCAGTTCTTCCGCACCATCCCCGCCGAAGTAGAAGAAGCCGCCACCCTCGACGGCTGCACCCCCTTCGGCTTCTTCTGGCGCGTCCTGC
>NZ_JAAOTI010000065.1:0-4289 GCF_011297315.1 Catellatospora chokoriensis | reverse complement strand
GGGTGGGGTGGGGGTGGGGGGTTAGGGGTTGAGGCGGGTTATGGCTTCGGTGAGGACTTCGGGGCGTTTGCAGAAGGCGAAGCGGATCAGGTGGCGGCCGGCGTCCTTGTCGTCGTAGAAGACCTGGGACGGGATCGCTACGACGCCGCTGCGTTCGGGTAGGGCGAGGCAGAACTCGATGCCGTCGGTGCCGCCGAGGGGGCGGATGTCGGTGGTGATGAAGTAGGTGCCTTCCGCCTGCATCACTGTGAAACCGGCGTCGGCGAGTCCGGCGCGGAGCTGGTCGCGCTGGGACTGCAGGCCGGTGGTGAAGCCGGTGAAGTACGTGTCGGGCAGGTTCAGTGCGACCGCGACGGCGGGTTGCAGCGGGCCGGCGTTGACGAAGGTGAGGAACTGCTTGACCCGCAGCACCGCCGAGACCAGCGCCGCAGGGCCGCTGGCCCAGCCGACCTTCCAGCCGGTGCACGAGAACGTCTTGCCGGCCGACGAGATGCGCAGGGTGCGCTCGCGCATGCCGGGCAGCGTCGCCAGCGGCACGTGCGGCGATCCGGCGTCGTCGAAGACCAGGTGCTCGTAGACCTCGTCGGTGACGGCGTACGCGCCGTACTCCTGGCACAGGTCGGCGACGAGCTGCAGTTCCGCGCGGGTGAACACCTTGCCGGTCGGGTTGTGCGGGGAGTTGAGCAGCACCAGCCGGGTGCGCGGGCCGAACGCGGCCCGCAGCTGGTCGGGGTCGAACGCGTAACGCCCGTCCGGGCCGGGGCGCAGCGTCACCGGGCGGCGGGTCGCGCGGGCCAGCGCGATGCTCGCGGCGTACGAGTCGTAGTAGGGCTCGAAGCAGACGACCTCGTCGCCGGGCTCGCACAGGGCCAGGATGGCTGCCGCGATCGCCTCGGTGGCCCCGGCCGTGACGACGACCTCACCGTCGGGGTCGTACTCGAGCCCCCAGAACCGGCGCTGGTGTGCGGCGACGGCCTCGCGCAGCACCGGCAAACCCGGCCCCGGCGGGTACTGGTTGAACCCGCCGCGCAGCGCGGCGGCGGCCGCGTCCAGCATCTCGGCGGGCCCGTCGGTGTCGGGAAAGCCCTGTCCGAGGTTGACCGCCCCGGTCTTCACGGCGAGCGCCGACATCGTCGCGAAGATGGTCGTGCCGAACGGGCGCATCCGCTCCACCAGCGGATCGCCCCCGGGAAATTCAGCCGTCATGGCCCCATCTTCACCCACCGGCCCGGTCCGTCGTCAGGCGGCGTCGCGCGCCGTCGCGGGTCAGCCTGCAGTTTCGGGGAAACTGCAGGCACCGCGTGACTGACTGCAGCAGATTCCCCGAAACTGCACCAATGCGCGCCGCGACGGGTCAGCAGGGGGCGCCGACGGGGATGCGGGCGAGGGTTTCGCGGGTGCCGGAGCGGACTCGTAGCGGGAGGCAGCGGGGTTTGTCGACGGTGTAGCCGCCGGCGAAGACGTACCAGCCGGGCACGTCGTAGAGGTCGGGGCAGAACACGCGGATGCGGGTGACCGCCGGGCCGGGGTTGCCCCAGCCGATCGTCGAGGTCAGCGCCGCCTCGCCGACGATCTCCAGGTCGACGGGTGTGCCGGGTCGCACCACCAGGCCCTGCTTGGCCCACCACCGGCCGTCGACGGCGGTTACCTGCAGCTGCTGCGCGACCGGCAGCGCGACGGCGTCGAGCAGCACCGGCAGCCGCGCCGCCGGGCTTGGTTCGGTCCCGATCACGTGGTCGCACGACACCTGGGCCACGCCGTCGTCCGGGAACGGCGTCGCGGCAGGGGAACTCGTCCGTCCGGCGGTCGGCGCGGACGACGGCCCCGGGGAGGGGGCCGCGGGGGTGCAGGCGGCGAGGGCCACCACCGGGAGCAGGGCGAGCAGGCGTCTCATGTCGTGGACGAGTCCTGGGGGTCGGGGCCGGTTCCGCCGGTGATGTATGGGACGTTCCGGGCGTGGGCCGCGCGCTGTCGACCTGATCGCCTGTTAGCGTCGGGTGTACCGCTGAGTCACTTGACCTGGAGAGATCTCATGCCTTCGACCATCCGCCGGGCCGTGATCCCGGCCGCGGGCCTCGGCTCCCGGCTGCTGCCCCTGACCAAGGCCATTCCGAAGGAGATGCTGCCCGTCGGCGACAAGCCGGTGATCGAGCACACCGTGCGCGAGCTGGTGGCCTCGGGCATCACCGACATCACGATCGTGATCTCGGGCGGCAAGTCGCTGATCCAGGACCACTTCCGGCCGAACCCGGCGCTGGTGGAGCAGCTGCGCGCGGACGGCAAGACCGCCTACGCCGACGCGGTCGAGGAGATCGCCGAGCTGGCGCAGCAGGGGCACATCACCTACCTCGACCAGCACGGCCCGTACGGCAACGGCACGCCGGTGCTCAACGCCGCCCGCAACTTCGACGACGAGCCGATGCTGGTCCTGTGGCCCGACGACGTGTTCGTCGCCGAGGTGCCCCGCGCCCAGCAGCTGATCCGCGCGTACGAGGCGACGAACTGCCCCGTCCTGGCGCTGATGCCGATGAGCCCGGAGGACTCGCAGCGCTACGGGGTGCCGGTGGTCAAGGAGGACCTGGACGGCGGCCTGATGCGCATCACCGGCCTGATGGAGAAGCCCAAGCCGAAGGACGCGCCGTCGGCGTTCGCGGCCATCGGCGGCTACGTCGTCACCCCGGGCATCATCGACGAGCTGCGGGAGCAGACCCAGCGCTGGTACGAGCGGCGCACCGGCGAGGTCTACCTGACCGACGCGATCAACGCCTACGCGGCGACGCGGGCCGTGTACGGGCAGGTCATCTCGGGCCGCTGGTACGACACCGGCAACCCGGCCGACTACCTGGTCGCCCAGATGGCCACGGCGCTGGCCCACCCGGAGTACGGCCCGCTGCTGCGCGAGCTGGCCGGCGGACTGGACGCGCCCGCACACCCGGCGGTCTGAACGCTGGAGCAGGGCGAGGGGCCGCGGTGTGCACCGCGGCCCCTCGCTGTCGTGCCGACCTACAGGGTCAGGGTCCAGCTGTTGATGTAGCCGGTGTCGGCGGAGGCGGCGTCCTGGACCCGCAGGTTCCAGGTGCCGTTCTTGACCTCGGTCGACAGGTTGGCGGTGTAGGTCTGGTTGATGTTGTCGGTGCTGCCGCCGGCCCGGTTGTGCAGCACGTAGGTGCTGCCGTCCGGCGCGACCAGGGTCACGATCAGGTCACCGATGTAGGTGTGCACGATGTTCACCGCGACCGTCGAGGTCGCCGACGCGTTGCCCGAGCAGCCCGCGATCGTGATCGGGCTGTTGACGGTGGTGTTGTCCGGGATGGACACGTCGGTGCCGTTGGTGCCGGAGCAGGTCGGCGGGGTGCTGCCGGCCAGGTT
This sequence comes from Catellatospora chokoriensis, assembly GCF_011297315.1. Taxonomy (NCBI): domain Bacteria; kingdom Bacillati; phylum Actinomycetota; class Actinomycetes; order Micromonosporales; family Micromonosporaceae; genus Catellatospora; species Catellatospora chokoriensis. Next base: position 920 of record NZ_JAAOTI010000065.1, on the reverse strand, counting down.
CAGCGTCCACGTGTCGATGGTGCCCGTGTCGGCCGACGCCGCGTCCTGCACCCGCAGCTTCCAGGTGCCGTTGGCGGCCTCGCCGGACAGGTTCACCGTGTACGTCTGGCTGATGTTGTCGGCGCTGCCACCGGTCCGGTTGTGCAGCAGGTACGTGCTGCCGTCCGGCGCGACCAGGTTCACCACCAGGTCACCGATGTAGGTGTGCAGGATGTTCACCGCGACCGTGCTGGCCGAGCCGCCGTTGCCGGTGCAGCCGGAGATGGTGATCGAGGACTCCACGGTCGTGTTGTCCGGGACCGCCACGTCGGTGGAGTTGGTGCCGGAGCAGCCGGGCGGGCCGTTGACGGTCAGGTTGAACGTCGTGGTCCGCGTCGAGCTCGCGCCGGTGCCGGTGATGGTGACGGCGTACGTGCCGGGCGGGGTGGCCGCGGCCGTGGCGATGGTCAGCGACGAGGTGCCGCCCGCCGAGTTGATCGAGGACGGGCTGAAGGTCGCCGTCGCGCCGCTGGGCAGGCCGCTCGCGGTCAGGTTGACCGTCTGCGCGCTGCCGTTGGTCAGCGTGGAGGTGATGGTGCTGCTGACCGAGCTGCCGGGGTTGACCGAGCCCGAGGCGGGCGAGGCCGCCAGCGAGAAGTCGTTGCCGGCGGGGCAGGCGGCGTCGTTGCCCGCCACGTTGACCGCGGTCCAGGCGGCCTGGACGGTCTTGTACTCGACCGAGCACAGGCCGTACAGGTCGGTGGCGGCGGACAGGGTGTAGGCGCGCGAGGTGTTGGCCGGGGTGGACGTGTTGACGTAGCGGGTGCTGGAGGTGAAGTACACGTCCAGCGCGCGGTACCAGATCTTCTCGGCCTTGGTGCGGCCGATGCCGACGACGGCCGGAGCCGAGCCGCAGACCGGGCTGGTGCCGTACGCGGTGG
>NZ_JAAOTI010000064.1:3671-5190 GCF_011297315.1 Catellatospora chokoriensis | reverse complement strand
GCTGTGTTGTTTAGGTAAGTCCTCGGCCTATTAGTACCAGTCGACTGAACACATTACTGTGCTTACATCTCTGGCCTATCAACCCGGTGGTCTAGCCGGGGGCCTTACCCACTCTCGTGGTGGGATACCTCATCTTGAAGCGAGCTTCCCGCTTAGATGCTTTCAGCGGTTATCCCTTCCGAACGTAGCCAACCAGCCATGCACCTGGCGGTACAACTGGCACACCAGAGGTTCGTCCGTCCCGGTCCTCTCGTACTAGGGACAGCCCTTCTCAAGTATCCTACGCGCACGGCGGATAGGGACCGAACTGTCTCACGACGTTCTAAACCCAGCTCGCGTACCGCTTTAATGGGCGAACAGCCCAACCCTTGGGACCACCTCCAGCCCCAGGATGCGACGAGCCGACATCGAGGTGCCAAACCATCCCGTCGATATGGACTCTTGGGGAAGATCAGCCTGTTATCCCCGGGGTACCTTTTATCCGTTGAGCGACACCGCTTCCACATGCCAGTGCCGGATCACTAGTCCCGACTTTCGTCCCTGCTCGACCTGTCAGTCTCACAGTCAAGCTCCCTTGTGCACTTACACTCAACACCTGATTGCCAACCAGGCTGAGGGAACCTTTGGGCGCCTCCGTTACCCTTTAGGAGGCAACCGCCCCAGTTAAACTACCCACCAGACACTGTCCCTGAACCGGATCACGGTCCGAAGTTAGATACCCAGATCAACCAGAGTGGTATTTCAAGATTGGCTCCACCATGACTGGCGTCACAGCTTCACAGCCTCCCACCTATCCTACACAAGTTAAACCGGATACCAATGTCAAGCTATAGTGAAGGTCCCGGGGTCTTTCCGTCCTGCCGCGCGTAACGAGCATCTTTACTCGTAGTGCAATTTCGCCGGGCCTGTGGTTGAGACAGTGGGGAAGTCGTTACGCCATTCGTGCAGGTCGGAACTTACCCGACAAGGAATTTCGCTACCTTAGGATGGTTATAGTTACCACCGCCGTTTACTGGCGCTTAAGTTCTCCGCTTCGCCTCGCGGCTAACAGGTCCCCTTAACGTTCCAGCACCGGGCAGGCGTCAGTCCATATACAGCGTCTTACGACTTCGCATGGACCTGTGTTTTTAGTAAACAGTCGCTTCCCCCTGCTCTCTGCGACCCCACCCAGCTCCAGCCGCGAAGGCCTTCACCAGACGAGGCCCCCCTTCTCCCTAAGTTACGGGGGCAATTTGCCGAGTTCCTTAACCACAGTTCGCCCGATCGCCTCGGTATTCTCTACCTGACCACCTGTGTCGGTTTGGGGTACGGGCCGCGCACAGCTCGCTAGAGGCTTTTCTCGGCAGCATAGGATCATCGACTTCACCTGATACGGCTCGGCATCACGTCTCAGCCTTCATGGCACACGGATTTACCTATGTGCCGGCCTACACGCTTACCCCAGGACTACCACCGCCTGGGCTCGACTACCTTCCTGCGTCACCCCATCGCTCAACTACTACCCACCAAGATCCCAGTC
>NZ_JAAOTI010000064.1:1250-3580 GCF_011297315.1 Catellatospora chokoriensis | reverse complement strand
TTCAAAAGGTTAGTACAGCAAGGTTCGTCGCGGGCGCTGCTTTGCGGGTACGGGAATATCAACCCGTTGTCCATCGACTACGCCTCTCGGCCTCGCCTTAGGTCCCGACTCACCCAGAGCAGATTAGCTTGACTCTGGAACCCTTGGTCATCCGGCGGAAGGGTTTCTCACCCTTCATTCGCTACTCATGCCTGCATTCTCACTCGTGTAGCGTCCACGGCTAGGTCACCCTGCCGCTTCACCCGCCACACGACGCTCCCCTACCCACCCACACACCTGGACCACAAAGGCCTGGTTATTGTGTGAGTGCCACAGCTTCGGCGGTGTGCTTGAGCCCCGCTACATTGTCGGCGCGGAACCACTTGACCAGTGAGCTATTACGCACTCTTTCAAGGGTGGCTGCTTCTAAGCCAACCTCCTGGTTGTCTATGCGATCCCACATCCTTTTCCACTTAGCACACGCTTAGGGGCCTTAGCTGGTGATCTGGGCTGTTTCCCTCTCGACTACGAAGCTTATCCCCCGCAGTCTCACTGCCGCGCTCTCACTTACCGGCATTCGGAGTTTAGCTGACTTCGGTAAGCTTGTAGGCCCCCTAGGCCATCCAGTAGCTCTACCTCCGGCAAGAAACACGCGACGCTGCACCTAAATGCATTTCGGGGAGAACCAGCTATCACGGAGTTTGATTGGCCTTTCACCCCTAACCACAGGTCATCCCCCAACTTTTCAACGTTGGTGGGTTCGGTCCTCCACGACGTCTTACCGTCGCTTCAACCTGCCCATGGCTAGATCACTCCGCTTCGGGTCTAGAGCATGCGACTGAACGCCCTGTTCAGACTCGCTTTCGCTACGGCTTCCCCACACGGGTTAACCTCGCCACATGCCACTAACTCGCAGGCTCATTCTTCAAAAGGCACGCCGTCACCTCACCACAAGGGCTCAGCTCCGACGGATTGTAGGCAGACGGTTTCAGGTACTATTTCACTCCCCTCCCGGGGTACTTTTCACCATTCCCTCACGGTACTAGTCCGCTATCGGTCACCAGGTAGTATTCAGCCTTACCAGGTGGTCCTGGCAGATTCACGGCAGATTTCAGGAGTCCGCCGCTACTCGGGAACACCCACCACAGGTCTTGAACTTTCACCTACAGGACTCTCACCCTCTACGGTCCCTCATTCCAGAGGATTCGACTAGCCCAAGACTTTATAACTGTGTCGCACAGTGTCAGCTGTGCCTGCAGGGTCCCACAACCCCGCGCACGCAACCCCTGACAGGTATCACACGCACACGGTTTAGGCTACATCCGCTTTCGCTCGCCACTACTCACGGAATCACATGTTGTTTTCTCTTCCTGCGGGTACTGAGATGTTTCACTTCCCCGCGTTCCCTCCACACACCCTATGTATTCAGATGCGGGTAACCCGACATGACTCGGGCTGGGTTCCCCCATTCGGACACCCTGGGATCACAGCTTGGTTGACAGCTCCCCCAGGCCTATCGCGGCCTCCCACGTCCTTCATCGGCTCCTGGTGCCAAGGCATCCACCGTCTGCCCTTAAAAACTTACCTACACAGAGAAACAAAGATGCTCGCGTCCACTATGCACATCTCAACAAACAACCAACCCACACCCACCCGGAGAACACACACCGCAAACGCGGCAGTTTGAACTCCCAGATGTGATCGGCGCCCGAAATCCCAAGCTCACGCTTGTTCCTTCAGGACCCAACAGGGTGCTAAACAGTCCCACCAGCCGCACCACAGCCCGTTCCATGCACGAGCTCACGCTCCATGCCCTACTAGGGTTAACTGTGACCGTTGCCGGCGAAACCTACCAAGTGTCTCCGCCATTGAGCCCTGACCACCGCACTCGGGTGGTCCAGGTCCTGACCCGCTTTCGCAGGTAGGTGCTCCTTAGAAAGGAGGTGATCCAGCCGCACCTTCCGGTACGGCTACCTTGTTACGACTTCGTCCCAATCGCCAGCCCCACCTTCGACCACTCCCTCCCTTACGGGTTGGGCCATGGGCTTCGGGTGTTGCCGACTTTCGTGACGTGACGGGCGGTGTGTACAAGGCCCGGGAACGTATTCACCGCAGCGTTGCTGATCTGCGATTACTAGCGACTCCGACTTCACGGGGTCGAGTTGCAGACCCCGATCCGAACTGAGACCGGCTTTTTGGGATTCGCTCCACCTCACGGTATCGCAGCCCATTGTACCGGCCATTGTAGCATGCGTGAAGCCCTGGACATAAGGGGCATGATGACTTGACGTCATCCCCACCTTCCTCCGAGTTGACCCCGGCAGTCTCCCATGAGTCCCCGGCATGACCCG
>NZ_JAAOTI010000063.1:0-5347 GCF_011297315.1 Catellatospora chokoriensis | reverse complement strand
GATACGTTCATGATCAACCCGGCGGGGGGTGGGGTGGGGTGTGGTGGGGTGGGGTGGGGTGGGGGTTAGAGGGTGGTGTAGGCGAGGGTGATGTTGGCGAGGAGGAGGGTGGTGGAGATGGTGAAGAGGATGAGGGGGAGGCGGTAGCGGTGGATGGCCGCGAAGCCTGCGGCGATCGCGGACAGGCCGAGCACGCCGATCGTCAGGGCGGTGGGGGCGTACCAGGTGGGCGCGTCGAGGTTGACCGCCAGCGCCACGGCCAGGCGGCCGCCGGGGATCAGGCCGAGGAAACCCAGCGCCGCGGCCCAGACGCACAGGCCCAGCAACCGGCCGGTACGCGGGGACGGGTCGTCCTCGCCGGGCAGCCGGAAGCGCGACGACACGGCGGTACGCAGGCGGCCGGCGCCGTCCTGGTCGTCGGGAGCGGTGCGGGCGGACGGCATCACCGCGTGCTCGTCACTGGCAGTGCTCGGCGGGTTGCCCGCGGTGCCGGTCGGCATCGCGGTGGCGAGGACGCCGTCGGCGTCGCGCTCGGAGTTCGACTCAGTACGCACTGTGCTCGCCAATCCTCTGCCTGACCTGCCCGTTGATCGGGCCGTGCACTGAGTGCAACGGATGTTGGCGACCGTCCGTAACGGCAGGCCGATTACCGTGTCACGTTCGCGACACCTCGGAACGGACCGTTCCCCGGAAGGGGGGTTGGCAAAGTAGGCTGCGCAGCGTGACGGACGCGCCGATCGGCATCTTCGACTCGGGGGTCGGTGGGCTGACGGTGGCCCGGGCCATTCTCGACCAGTTGCCACATGAACGGGTCGTCTACCTGGCTGACACCGCGCACATGCCCTACGGGCCGAAGCCGATCGCGGACGTGCGCTCGTACGCGCTCAGCTGTCTGGACCGGCTCGTCGACCGCGGCGTGAAGATGCTGGTCATCGCCTGCAACACGGCTTCGGCCGCCTGCCTGCACGACGCGCGCGAGCGCTACGACGTGCCGGTGGTGGAGGTCATCCGGCCGGCGGTGCGGCGCGCCGTGGCCGCGACGCGCAACAGCAGGGTCGGTGTCATCGGCACCACAGCTACGATCAACTCAGGGGCGTACCAGGACTCGTTCGCCGCCGCGCCGCACATCGCGGTGACCGCGGCCGCCTGCCCGCAGTTCGCGGGCCTGGTGGAGCGAGGAGTGACGTCCGGCCGGGCGCTGCTCGGCCTGGCCAGCGCTTACCTGGAGCCGCTACAGCGGGCCCAGGTGGACACGCTGGTCCTGGGTTGCACGCACTATCCGCTGCTCACCGGTGTGATCAGCCTCGTGATGGGGGATCAGGTGACCCTGGTGTCGAGCGCGGACGAGACGGCGCGCGACGTTTATCGCGTCCTCGTGGAGCGCGACCTGCTGCGCCCGGACGACGCCCCGGCTCCTGCCCACGAGCTGCTGTGCACCGGCGACCAGGAGATCTTCGACCGGCTGGCGAAGCGGTTCCTCGGATCCGCGCTGGACCCTGCGGGAGCGCGGGCATGAGTGAGCGAAGCGAGCAGGCGCGCGAGCGCGCGATGAGACTGGGCATGGGGCACGGTGGCCTCGGATCTCGTGCCGGTGCTGCGCGAAGCGGAGCTGCGGCATGAGATTGACTGTGCTGGGCTGCGCGGGCAGCTTTCCCGGGCCGGAGTCGGCCTGCTCGGCATACCTGGTGGAGGCGGACGGCTTCCGGCTGCTGGTCGACTTCGGCGCCGGCTCGCTGTCGGCGCTGCAGCGCTACGCGAGCCTGAAGTCGGTCGACGCGATCCTGCTCAGCCACCTGCACTGCGACCACATGCTCGACGCCTGCTCCTACGTGGTGGTGCGCCGCTACGCCCCGGACGGCCCCTACCCGCCCATCCCGGTGTACGCGCCGGCGGGCGCGCCGGAGCGCATCGCGACGGCGTACAGCCTCGACGAGGGCCCGCTGGACGACGTCTACACGTTCTACGCGCTGCAGCCGGGCAGCTTCCCGATCGGACCGTTCCAGGTCAGCGTGGACCGGGTCAACCACCCGGTGGAGACCTACGGCGTGCGCCTGGAGCACGACGGGCGGGTGCTGGCGTACTCGGGCGACACGGCGCCGTGCGACGCGCTGCTGCGGCTGGCCCAGGGCGCGGACCTGTTCCTGTGCGAGGCGAGTTACCTCGACGGCGTGGACAACCCGCCGGACCTGCACCTGACCGGCGGCGAGGCGGGCGAGATCGCCACCAAGGCGGGGGTGCGCCGGTTGCTGCTGACGCATCTGGTGACCGCGTGGGGCTCGGAGGCCGAGACGCTGAACAACGCGGCCGCCACGTTCGCCGGACCCGTCGAGATCGTCCGCCCCGGTGCCCGGTACGAAGTTTGACCCCATAGGGTGGGCGCATGACCAGACCTGATGGGCGTGCGCCCGACCAGCTTCGCCCGGTCACCTTGACCCGGAACTGGAGCATGCATCCCGAGGGCTCCGTGCTCGTGGAGTTCGGCAACACCCGCGTGCTGTGCACGGCGAGCGTGACCGAGGGCGTGCCGCGCTGGCGCAAGGGCACCGGCCAGGGCTGGGTCACCGCCGAGTACGCGATGCTGCCGCGCGCCACGACGACCCGGTCCGACCGGGAGAGCGTCAAGGGCAAGGTCGGCGGGCGTACGCACGAGATCTCCCGCCTGATCGGCCGCGCGCTGCGGGCCTGCGTCAACCTCAAGGCGCTGGGCGAGAACTCCATCGTCATCGACTGCGACGTGCTGCAGGCCGACGGCGGCACCCGCACCGCCGCGATCACCGGGTCCTACGTGGCCCTGCACGACGCGGTGAGCTGGCTGGCCGCCAAGAACATGCTCACCCGCAAGCAGACCGTCGAGACCACGCTGCACCGCTCGGTCGCCGCGGTCAGCGTCGGCATCGTGTCCGGTGAGCCGCGCCTGGACCTGTGCTACGAAGAGGACGTGACGGCCGCCGTCGACATGAACGTGGTCTGCACCGGCACCGGCGACTTCGTCGAGGTGCAGGGCACGGGCGAGGACGGCGTCTTCGACCGCAAGCAGCTCAACGCCCTGCTCGACCTGGGCGTGGCGGGCTGCGAGACGCTGACCACGCTGCAGCGCCAGACGCTGGGCCTGCCCACGCTGGACGCGGCCGGCCTGCTGGAGGTGTTCCGCCGGTGAAGCTCCTGCTCGCCACGCGCAACGTCAAGAAGCTCGACGAGCTGCGCCGCATCCTGGCCGGTTCGCCGGAGCTGCTCAAGGTCGAGTTGGTCGGCCTCGACGACGTTCCGCCATATGTCGAGGTCCCCGAGACCGGCCTGACCTTCGCGGAGAACGCCCTGCTCAAGGCGCGTGAGGGGGCCAAGCACACCGGCCTGCCCACCGTCGCCGACGACTCGGGCCTCGCCGTCGACGCGCTCAACGGCATGCCGGGCGTCTTCAGCGCCCGCTGGTCCGGCCGGCACGGCGACGACCGGGCCAACCTGGACCTGCTGCTCGGCCAGATCGGCGACGTGCCCGACGAGCACCGCGGCGCGGCGTTCGTCTGCGCGGCGGCTCTGGTCCTGCCCGGCGGCGGCACCTCGACCAACGGCCGCGAGCACCTGGTCAGCGGCAAGATGACCGGCCGCGTGCTGCGCGCCCCGCGCGGCGAGGGCGGCTTCGGCTACGACCCGATCTTCGTCGCCGAGGGCCACACCCGCACCACCGCCGAACTCGACCCCGCCGAGAAGGACGCCATCAGCCACCGCGGCAAAGCCTTCCGCGCCCTAGCCGCCGTAATCGCCAAAAACCTCGCCTGACCCGCCGCCCGCCCCGCTCCGGGGCGGCGATCTTGCGTGGACTGTGGGTACGACACACTCGAACCGGTCATATCGTCAACAGTTCGTGCAAGATCGTCGCGATCAAGAGGAGCGGGGCGTGGCGGAGCGGGAGATGCGGGCGCGGGTCTGTGTGGTGGGGAGTGGGCCGGCGGGGTTGATGCTGGCGTTCCTGCTGGCGCGGCAGGGGATCGAGGTCGTGCTGCTGGAGAGGCACGCCGACTTCTTCCGGGACTTCCGCGGGGACACCATCCATCCGTCCACCCTGGACGTGCTCGACGAGCTGGGGCTGGGCGAGGCGATCGCGCAGCTGCCGGGACGCCGCGAGCCGGGCGTGACGGTCTCCTTCGACGACGGCACGTACCAGGTCGGGGATTTCACCCGGCTGCCGAAGCCGCACAACTACCTGCTGATCCTGCCCCAGTGGGACTTCCTGGACCTGATCGCCGCCGAGGCCGCGAAGCTGCCCGGGTTCACCCTGCTGCGCTCCACCGAGGCGGTGGACGTGCTGCGTGACGAGGCCGGGCGGGTCACCGGCGTGGCCGCGGTCGGGCCGGACGGGGCGGCGGTGCGGGTGCACGCGGAGCTGACGGTGGCCTGCGACGGCCGGTCCTCGGTGATCCGCGACAGGCTGGGGCTGGTCCCGGTGGACTTCGGCGCGCCGATGGACGTGCTGTGGTTCCGGATATCCCGGGAGCCGGCGGACCCGGCGGGCCTGCTCGGCCGGGTCGGGCCGGGCGCGATGCTGGTCATGATCGACCGGCACGACTACTACCAGTGCGGGTACGTCATCCCGAAGGGCGGCTACGCGCGCGTGCAGGCGGAGGGCCTGGACGGGTTCCGGCGGCGGGTCGCCGGGCTCGCCCCCATGGTGGCGGGCCGGGTCGGCGAGATCACTTCCTGGGACCAGCTGCACCTGCTGACCGTGCAGGTCAACCGGCTGGAGAAGTGGCACGTGCCCGGTGCGCTGTGCATCGGCGACGCCGCCCACGCGATGAGCCCGGTGGGCGGGGTCGGGATCAACCTCGCGGTGCAGGACGCGGTCGCCGCGGCCCGGCTGCTCGGGCCGAAGTTGAAGGCGGGCCGGCTGCGTACCGAGGACCTGGATCTGGTCCGCAAGCGCCGGATGTTCCCGACGCGGGTGACCCAGCGCGCCCAGCGGGTCGCGCAGAGCCGCCTGGTCGGCGCGGTCCTCCGTGCCGACGCCCCGATCAAGGCCCCCGGCGTCCTGAAGCTCTTCCGGCGCTTCCCGGTCCTGCAGGCCGTCCCCGCCCGCCTGGTCGGCCGCGGCATCCGCCCCGAACACGTCTCCTGACTGTCGACCCGCCTGCCACCTGCCGCCGGAGTCGCCCACGCGTGCCTCGCGCCGCGCTGCGCTGGACGGCTCACCTGATGATCGCTGTTTCCAGCCAGAACCTGCGCTCTTCCCCCACCCCGTAACACGAAACGGCGATAACCACGAGTCAGCCGGTGATGATCGCGACGATCTTGCGCGAACTGTTGCCGATATGGCCGATTTGGGCATGTCGTACCCACAGTTCGCGCAAGATCG
>NZ_JAAOTI010000062.1:0-9038 GCF_011297315.1 Catellatospora chokoriensis | reverse complement strand
GGCGGGGAGGAGGGGTGGGCGGGTGGGGTCAGTAAGCTTTGATGTCGTGAGCCTCAGCATCGGCATCGTCGGCCTGCCCAACGTCGGCAAGAGCACCCTGTTCAACGCGCTGACCCGCAACAACGTGCTCGCGGCGAACTACCCGTTCGCCACGATCGAGCCCAACGTCGGCGTCGTCGGGCTGCCCGACCAGCGGCTGGACAAGCTCGCCGAGCTCTTCGGCTCGCAGCGCATCCTGCCCGCCCCGGTGAGCTTCACCGACATCGCGGGCCTCGTGAAGGGCGCCTCGAAGGGCCAGGGCAAGGGCAACGCGTTCCTCGCCAACATCCGCGACTGCGACGCCATCTGCCAGGTCGTCCGCGCCTTCAGCGACCCCAACGTGGTGCATGTCGACGGCAAGGTCTCGCCGAAGGACGACATCGAGACCATCAACACCGAACTGATGCTCGCCGACCTGCAGACCATTGAGAAGGCGCTGCCGCGGCTGGAGAAGGAGCTCAGGGTCCGCAAGGACCGGGCCGGCATCGTGGCCGCCGCGAAGGCCGCCCACGCCCTGCTGGACAGCGGCACCACGCTGTTCGCGGGCGCGGCCAAGGCCGGCATCGACCTCGCCGAGCTGCGCGAGCTGCACCTGATGACCGCCAAGCCGTTCCTGTACGTCTTCAACGTCGACGAGGCCGAGCTGCACAACGCCCCGTTCCTCGACGAGCTGCGGGCCCTGGTCGCCCCGGCCGAGGCCGTCTTCATGGACGCGAAGATCGAGTCCGAGCTGATCGACCTGTCGCCCGAGGACGCCGCCGAGATGCTGGAGTCCATCGGCCAGTCCGAGCCCGGCCTCAACCAGCTGATCCGGGTCGGCTTCGGCACCCTGGGCCTGCAGACCTACCTCACCGCGGGCCCGAAGGAGGCGCGCGCGTGGACCATCCCGGTCGGCGCGACCGCCCCCGAGGCCGCCGGGGTCATCCACACCGACTTCCAGCGCGGCTTCATCAAGGCCGAGATCGTGGCGTACGACGACCTGGTCGCGAACGGTTCCATGGCCGCGGCGAAGGCGGCCGGCAAGGTCCGCATGGAGGGCAAGGAGTACGTCATGTCCGACGGCGACGTCGTGGAGTTCCGCTTCAACGTCTGAGACCGAACGTACCGCTGTTCACGGCTGTGCCCCCTGATCAGGGCACAGCCGTGGCCGTTTGCAGGGGGTTGAGGGTCGCGACCTCGTGCCAGGGTCACCTCGGCGCGATCCGTGTCGATGGAGCACGGGTGGGGCGGCGGGCGCGGCGGCGGTCGCCTAACGTGACGGCCATGCACGTTCTGTGTACACGTGGGATCCAGCGGCTGGAACGGGTGCACAAGTGAGCACCCGGCGGTCGGTCCTGGCGACCGAGGTTGAGGACGAAAGTCTCGCTGGGACCGCGCGTTCGCGGACGCCCAGGCAGGCTCGGTCCGCTGTGCTTCCCGACCGTGACATCGCCGCCAGGCCGAGCCGGCTCGCCGGGATCTGGTCGTACGCAGGGCTGCCGCTGCTCGCCTACCTGCTCGGTCACCTGCTGCACGGCGTGGCCGCGTACCGGTTCGGGTTCGACTGGCTGAGCGCCGACTCGCGTATCCGCTGGGACGGCGGCATCTACCTCGGCATCGCGGAGACGGGTTACAACGCGGGCCTTTGCGCGCAGGTCTATCCGAACGGGCCCAACCCCGACGGCCTCTGCGGCAATGCCGGCTGGTTCCCGCTGCTGCCTTTCCTGGTGCTGGTGCTGACGAAGATCGGGTTGAGCGCGGCGGCGGCCGGTGTCCTGATCGCCGAGGCGTGCGCGCTGGGCATGCTGATCGTGCTGTGGCGGCTGCTCGCCCCAGCCCGGACCGGGGTGAAGGCGGCCTGCCTCGCGGTCGCCGCGCTGCTGCCCAGCGGCGTCTACTTCCACGCGACCTTCCCCATGTCGCTGGTGATGCTGCTCGCCCTGGTGATGTTCCTGCTGCTGGTGCACGGCCGGTGGGTGCTCGCCGGGCTGGCCGGCATGGTGGCCGCGACGGCGTACCCGCTGGCCGTGCTGCTGGCCCCGGCGGCCGTGGTGTTCCTGCTGATCCCGCCCGGCCGCTGGGCCTGGCGCAGGTTGGCCATCGCGGCATATGTCGGCGGCCTCACCGGCGCGGGTGTGCTCGCAGTCTTCGGAATCATGCAGCTGACCACCGGCCGGTGGGACGCGTACCTGGCCATCCAGTCCAGCAACTACGGCCACGGGGTGCACGACCCGTTCGCCACGTTCCGGACGTTGATCGAGTCGCAGCCGACCACCGTCTCCGCCGAGCTGGTGTTCAGCACCGGTCTCGTGCTGCTCGCGGTGGCGGCGCTGGTGGTCGCGGCGGTGCGGCGGCGGGCGACCGTGCTGGACTGGACGATCGGCGCGGTGTACGGCCCGCTGCTGCTGATCACGCCGCTGGTCGTCGGGGCCGGTCAGGCGCAGTTCCGGTCGCACACGCTGCTGCTGCCGGTCGTGCTGCTGCTGCGGCACCTGCGCTGGCCGGTGACGGCCGCGCTGGCCGCGCTCGGCTCCCCGCTGGCGTTCCTGATGACCGGGCTGTTCCTGACGCGGGCCCTGGTGTGAGCAGCCGCCTGCTGGCCGAGCGCCGCCGCCGGTCGCCTCAGCCCGGAGGGTTGCGCAGGACGTAGCGCAGGAAGCCGCTGTGCGGGGTGTACCGGTCGTAGAGGGCGCGGGCCCGGTAGTTGTTCTCCCGGGTCTGCCAGTAGAGCGTCGCCCAGCCCTGCGCCCGGGTCCGCGCCCACAGCCAGTCGATCAGCGCCGCGCCGACGCCCTGGGCGCGGGCGGCCGGGTCGACGTACAGGTCCTGGAGGTAGCAGGACGGGGTGAGGGCGGAGGTGTTCTCGTGCAGCAGGTAGTTCGCGATGCCGATGACGGCCCCGTCGGACTCCGCGACGATTGCGTGCACGGGCACGCCGTCGTCCAGGATGCGCGCCCAGAGGTGCCGGGTGATCTCCTCGTCGGGCTCGCGCTCGTAGAAACGCGTGTAGCCGTCCCACAGCTCGCGCCAGCGGCTCTGGTCCGTGGGCGCGGCGGGTCGGACGAGGACGCTCATCGGGCGTCTTCCCCGGAAGCGACCGGATGTTCCGAGGTGATCTCAGCGAGCAGCCGCGCGGCGTCCGCCCGGCGGCGTTCGTGCAGCACGTCGCCGGAGCCGGAGAACCGCTCGACCGCTTCGCGGGCAGGTGCCAGGCCCTGCCCGTCGCCCTGCCGGTGTGCTGCGTACGCGGCGGCGTAGCAGGCCAGCGCGAGCCCTTCGCCGCCTGCCAGGAACTCCTCGCCGTCGACCCGGCGGAACGCCTCCAGCGCCTCCTGCGCAGCGGGGCGGCCGTCGAGCCCGCCGTCGGTCCGGGCGAGGGACAACGCGGTGTGGGCCCAGCCGAGGCCTGCGGTTCGCAGGTGCGGGATGGGTTCCTCCGGTGCAGCCGAAGCGAGGTGCACCGCGCGCGCAGCCAGGTCCAGCGCGGCGGTGACCTGGCCGAGCCGCTGCAGCGCCAGTGCGGTGTTGGCGGCGAACAGGGCGCGGCTGGTGAGGGCGGCGTCGTCGTGGTCGGTGGTGTCGCCGATCGCGACGGCCTGCTGCAGGTGGGCGAGCGCAGCCTCGTCACGGCCGAGTTTTGCCAGCGTACGGCCGAGCGCGTAGCAGGCTTTCGCGTGCCGTGGACCGTTCGGGTGCAGCCGGGCGCTGAGGTTCGCGGCCTCGGTCGCGGCGGCGAGTGCCGCGTCGGGATGCCCGGCGGCCAGCGCGGCACCGGCATGGTGGCTGAGCAGGTCGAGCGACGACGTCGCCGTTGCCGGGGTGCGCCGTCGCCGCCGCGTGCGGGCGGCTTCCCGGGTGAGCAGCCCAGCCCGTCGGTGGTGCGCCCGCTCTCGATGAGCCTGGTCGCACGCTCGACGCGCCTGGTGTGCCTGCGGCGGGCCGAGCGAGGCAGCATCGCGACGACTGCGAAGAGCACCAGTACGAGCAGGCACAGCAGGCCTGGTCCCATGAAGAAGAGCTCGAAGAGATCCGCGCCGGAGGGCATGGGCGGTGAGCGTAGTCGTCCAGGCGAGGGTGCGGTGCCCCGTGCCGCGCTGCGGCCGGGTTACCGGCTCAGCGATTGGTAGGCGGCCTCGACGCGGGCGGCCATGCCGATCTCGGCGGAGGTGAGCGCACCGTTGTCGCCGGCGCAGAGCTGGATCTGGGTGCGGCCGTCGAGGCGGCGGATGTGGGGGCGTACGCCGAAGGTGTCCGCCGCGACCGAGATGCGCTCGGTCAGCACGGCGTGTTCGGTGTCGTCGAGGGGGAGGGTGCGTTTGAGGCAGTCACCCTCGTGGACCCATCCGGTGAGCTGGGAAAGTGCGTCGCTGATGTAGTCGCGTCGTCGGCCCCGTTTCCAGACCGCGCCCATCCGCACCTCCGATACCTCCCACGCGGTGATATCGGCTTGTGGCCGAATCTTGTCCGCACCGACACTTCGGTGAGACCTATCCTGCCTGCTATCGCGGCGTGTGTCCACGCGAACAAAACCGACTTCCTGCACTTCACGGGACGCTGTGTGCAGCGCGGACTCGCTCGGTGACACCGCGTTCACCATGAAGCCGGATTGTCTGGCACGCTGTCCGCCGTGCCTAACTTCTCCTCCGAGATCCGAATCATCGTCGGTGCAGCCATCATCGCCGACGGGCGCGTGCTGGCCTGTGAGCGTTCCGAACCGGCCGAGGTGGCCGGACGGTGGGAGTTTCCTGGCGGAAAGGTGGAGCCGGGTGAAACGGAGCACGACGCGCTCGTGCGCGAGTGCGAGGAGGAGCTCGGTGTGGTCGTCGAGGTCGGCGAGCGCGTCGGCCAGGACGTGCTGCTCGGGCACGGCCGGGCGGTGCTCAAGGTGTACACCGCCCGCCTGGTCAGTGGCGTGCCGCAGCTGATCGAGCACGCCGAGTTCCGCTGGCTGGCCGCGCACGAGCTGCACACCGTGCCGTGGCTGCCGGCCGACGCGCCGATCGTGGCGGCGCTGCCGAAGTTCATGGGAGATGGGGCGTAGCTCACCCCGCCTCGACAATTAAGGCCTGCCTTACCTAAGCTGCGTTTCCGTCGGAAACGGGCGGCCTGGGGAGGCTCGTGGTGCACGGTGCGGTGAGGCGCGGCAGTGTCGTCGGGCTCGGCGTGCTCGTGCTGCTGGCCGCCGTCGCGGCGAGCCTGACCGTCGGCAGCCGGCACATCCCGCTGGCCGAGGCGCTCGACGCGCTGCTGCACCCGGCGCCGAGCGAGGCCGCGCTGATCGTCCGTGAACTGCGGGTGCCGCGTACCCTCGTCGGGCTTGAGGTCGGCGCGGCGCTGGCGCTGGCCGGCGTGATCATGCAGGCGCTCACCCGCAACCCGCTCGCCGAGGCCCGGGTCCTCGGCATCTCCGCCGGCGCCGCGACCGGCGTCGTCTGCGCCATCGCCTTCGCCGGGGCGGCGAGCCTGGCGAGCTGGATCTGGTTCGGGCTGGCCGGGGCCGCGGTGGCCGGGGCGCTGGTGTTCGCCGTCGCCGCGCGCACCAGGGACGGCTCCGGCCCGGTCAGCCTCGCGCTGTCCGGCGCGGCGATCGACGCCGGGCTCGGTGCGGTCATCTACGGCATCCTCAGCATCGACGCCGCCACCTTCGAGCAGTACCGCTTCTGGGTCGTCGGCTCCATCGCCGGACGCACCCCCGCCATGGCCGCGCAGGTCGCACCGTTCCTGCTGGTCGGGCTGGTGCTCGCGGTGGTCGCGGCGCGCGGCCTGGACGCGCTGGCGCTGGGCGACGACGTCGCCCGCGGCCTGGGCCACCGGATCCAGCGGGTACGCCTGGCCGCGGCCGTCGCCGCGATCGTGCTCACCGGGGCGGCCGTCGCGCTGGCCGGGCCGATCGCGTTCGTCGGCCTCGCCGTCCCGCACCTGGCCCGCGCGCTCGTCGGCACCGCGCACCGCTGGGTGCTGCCGCTGTCGGCACTGCTCGGCGCGGCCCTGGTGCTGTTCGCGGACGTGCTTGGCCGGGTCATCACGCCGCCCGGCGAGGTCCCCGCCGGGGTGGTCACCGCGCTGGTCGGCGCGCCTGTGCTGCTGTGGCTGGTGCGCCGGGCCCGGGTGGTGACCGCGTGATCGTCTCCGTCGGGCCGGCGAGTTTCGTGCTGCCGCGCCGTACCCTGCTGATCACCCTGGCGCTCGGCGTCGTGCTGCTGGCCGCGATGATCGCCGCGATCAGCATCGGCACCCTGGCCGTGCCGCCGCTGGACGTGGTACGTGCCCTGCTGACCGGCGGCACCGACTACGACCTGGTGGTACGCGAGCTGCGCTGGCCTCGTGTGGTGCTCGGGGCGGCCTGCGGGGCCGCGTTCGGGCTGGGCGGCGCGCTGATCCAGTCCGTGGCCCGCAACCCCCTGTCCAGCCCCGACGTCATCGGCGTGACCCAGGGCGCGGGCCTGGCCGCGACGATCGCGCTGACCTCCGGCTTGGCGTACGAGCTGATCGCGCCCGCGGCCATGGCGGGCGGCCTGCTCGCCGCGGTCGTGGTGTTCGCGTTCGGCGCGCGCACCGGGTTCGCCGCGAACCGGTTCGTGCTGGCCGGGGTCGCCGTCGCGTTCGCGTTGCGGGCCGGCATCGAGGTCGTGATGTCGTCGGCGGAGACCATCGACGCGCTGCGCGCCCAGATCTGGCTCATCGGCTCGCTCAACGGCCGCGGCTACGAGGAGGCCGGCGCGATCGGCCTGGTGCTGCTGCTCGCCTTGCCGCTACTGCTGTGGGCGGCGCGGGCGCTGCGCACCAGCGCCCTGGACGACGACACGGCCCGCGCCCTCGGGGCACGGCCCGCTGCCCGCCGGCTCGCCGTCGGCGCGCTGGGCGTCGTGCTCGCCGCGGCGGCGACCGCGCAGGTCGGCGCGGTCGACTTCGTGGCGCTGGTCGCGCCGCAGGTCGCCCGGCGGCTGTCCCGGGCCGAGCGGCCGCCGCTGGCCGCGTCCGCGCTGGCCGGTGCGGCGCTCGTGGTGCTGGCCGACCTGGCCGCCCGGATGCTGCTCGCGCCGACCCAGCTGCCCGTCGGCGTGCTCACCGCCGGCATCGGCGGTCCCTACCTGGTCTACCTGCTCATCAGGAGGCGTCGATGAGGCTTACCGGACAGGACCTGGTCGTCGGCTACGACGACCGCACCGTCATCGACGGGCTCTCCGTCGAGATCCCGAGCGGACAGCTCACCGTCATCATCGGACCGAACGCGTGCGGCAAGTCCACCCTGCTGCGCGCCCTGGGCCGCCTGCTCAAGCCGCGTGGCGGCAGCGTGCTGCTCGACGGCGAACTGCTGCACGAGCTGCCGCCTCGCCAGGTCGCGCAGCGCCTCGGCGTGCTGCCGCAGTCACCGCTGGTGCCCGAGGGCGTCACCGTCGCCGACCTGGTGGCCCGCGGCCGCCAGCCGCACCAGCGCTGGTGGCAGCAGTGGTCCCCGGCCGACCAGGAGGCCGTCAAGACCGCCCTGGCCGACGCGGACATCGCCGAACTCGCCGACCGGCCGGTCGAGGCGCTGTCGGGCGGGCAGCGCCAGCGGGTCTGGATCGCCATGGCGCTCGCCCAGCAGACCGAGGCGCTGCTGCTCGACGAGCCGACCACCTTCCTCGACGTGGCGCACCAGGTCGAGGTCCTGCGCCTGATGCGCCGGCTCCAGCAGGGCGGACGCACCGTGGTCGCGGTCCTGCACGAGCTGAACCAGGCCGCCCGCTACGCCGACCACGTGATCGCGATGAAGGACGGCCGCATCGTCGCCGCGGGCCCGCCCGCCGACGTCATCACCGCACCCCTCATCACCGACGTCTTCGCCCTCGACTGCACCGTCATCCCCTGCCCGGTCACCGCCACCCCGCTGGTGATCCCCAACCCCTGACCACCCCGACGATCTTGCGCGAACTGTGGATACGACACGCGCGAAGCGGACATATGGCCAACAGTCCGCGCAAGATCGTCGTGATCTCGGCGTGAGCCGGGAGGACTTCGCCGCGCCAGAGCAGCGGAGCGCACAGAGATCCAGGAAGGAAGTGACGCCGTGAAGAAGCGTCTTGTTCTCGTGGCGGCCGTCGCCGCCGGGCTCGCGCTGGCGGGCTGCGGCACCGCGAAGGAGAACACCGGCGACGGCGCGGCCACCGTCGAGGTCACCCACGCGATGGGCACCACCAAGGTCCCGGTCGCGCCCAAGCGCGTCGTCGTGCTGGACACCGACAAGGTCGACACCGCGCTGACGCTGGGCGTCAAGCCGGTCGGCGCGGCCCGCGCCGGTGAGCTCACCGGCTGGCCGACGTACTTCGGCGCCGGTGCGACCGACGGCATCACCGAGGTCGGCGTGCTCGACGAGCCCGACCTGGAGGGCATCGCGGCGCTCAAGCCGGACCTGATCCTGGGCTCCAAGTTCCGCCAGGAGAAGTACTACGCCGAGCTGTCGAAGATCGCGCCGACCGTGTTCACCGAGAACGTGGGCAAGACCTGGAAGGCGAACTTCCTGCTCGACGGCAAGGCGCTGGGCAAGGAGCAGCAGGCCAAGGACCTGCTCGCGGCGTACGAGAAGCGCGCCAAGGAGGTCGGCGCGGCCGTCCCCAACGCCGCGACCCTGAAGGTCTCCCTGGTCCGCTTCATGCCCGACCACATCCGCGTCTACGGCCCCGAGTCCTTCTCCGGCATCGTGCTCGGCGACGCCGGCCTGGGCCGCCCCGAGCGCCAGCTCCTGGCCGCGAAGGACGACAAGCGCTTCGACAAGGTCAGCGCCGAGCGCCTCACCGAGGTCGACGGCGACTTCATCTTCGTCGCCGCCTACGGCGCGAAGTCCGCCGCCGAGCAGGCCAAGATCACTGCCGGTCCCCTATGGGCGACCCTAGGTGCCGTAAAGGCAGGCAAGACCCAGGTCGTCGCCGACGAGACGTGGATGACCGGCATCGGCATCACCGCCGCCAACAAAATCCTCGACGACCTCACCACCCACCTGAAGTAACCCCACCCCCACCCCCACCCCCACCCCCACCCCC
>NZ_JAAOTI010000061.1:0-9426 GCF_011297315.1 Catellatospora chokoriensis | reverse complement strand
CACCCGAGCTCTTCAGCCCCGGTGTTTTTGTCCGTTCCTCGCTGGCAGAGAGAACATTACGCGGACCCCCGACCAGGATGCAAATCGGGGTCGGTTGTCCCCGGTCACACCATCACCGCCCGCCTATCTTAGCTGTTCACCCCGGCTAGATGTCGGGAAAGGAGTGTTCCGGCACCCACCGTGGAGGCAGAATCTGACCCGTGAGGGTGACCGCGGACACAGCGCTGAACGAGTACGCCCCCGCGGTGATGCCCTGGCTGCTGCGCGCACCGGTCCGCAACAACCAGCTGCTGACGCTGCTGCAGTCCCGGATGGACGGCATCGTCGTGCCCGAATCGGACCTGCTCATGCTGCGGGTGCTCACCGGCGGCGGCGCTCTGGCGGGCGTCGCGGTGTGCCCGCCGCCGTTCGCGATGCTGCTGAGCGAGCTGGCCGAGGGAGCCGAGCCGGTGCTGGCCGATCACCTCGTCGCGCACGCGCCTCAGGTGCGGCGGTTCACCGGTCTGCCCGACCAGTCCCGGCGGCTCGCGGCGGAGGTCGCCGCGCGCACCGGCGGCACACCCGCGCTGCTGGCGTCGTACCGCATGTTCGACATCGTGCAGGTGGTCCCGCCGACCCGGGTGGCCGGACGGCCCCGCGAGGCCGCGACCGCGGATCGCGATCTGCTGGTGGAGTGGTCCGCGGCGTTCCAGCGGGAGGCGCTGGCGGATCACCCGCACGCCAACCCGGCCGGCCCGATCGACGGCCGGCTCGCCCTGGGCGGGCTGCTCTGGGTGTGGGAGGCCGGCGGCGAGCCGGTCAGCATGGCGGCGATGACCGCGCCGGCCGCGGGCGTCGTACGCCTCAATCTGGTCTACACCCCGCAGCGCCGGCGTGGGAACGGCTACGCCGGCGCCCTCGTCGCCGCGGTCAGCGCGGCCGTGCTGACCGCGGGACTGCGCCCGACCCTGTTCACCGACCTCGCCAACCCGACCAGCAACAAGATCTACCAGGAGATCGGGTACCGGCCGGTGCAGGACACCGCGATGTGGGAGGCCGGCTAGGCCGACGCGCCGGCCGCGACCGGCTCGCGGTGCGCGATCTCCGCCGCACGCAGTCGGCCCGCGCCCAGCGCGACGATCGCGATCAGGCCCGTCACCAGACCGAACGAGAACGGCAGTGAGGTGGCGTGGGCGATCCCGCCCATCAGCCCCGGCGCGGCCAGGCCGGCGCCGTAGGAGACCGTCGCCACTCCGGCGATGGCGTGCGCGGGATGGTCTCCGGTGTGGCCGGCGGCGCTGAACGCCAGCGGGACCACCACGGCGCAGCCCAGACCGATCATGCCGAACCCGAGCACGCCGACCAGCGGCGCCCATGCCGTGACGACCAGCAATCCCCCGAGGATGCCCACGATCCCGGCCACCCGCACCGTGCCGACCGCACCGAAGCGGCGGACCACCGCGTCGCCCACGAGCCGACCGCCGGCCATGGCCAGGGCGAAGCAGCTGTATGCCACCGCGGCCTGCCCCTCGCCGGCGGCCAGGATCTGACGCAGGTAGACGGCGCACCAGTCGGCGGTGGCCCCCTCGGCGAAGACGGCGCAGAAGCCCACCAGCCCGATGATCAGCACGGGTCCGCGCGGCAGTGAGAAGCGCGGCCCGTCCTCGGAGGCCGGCACCGGCGCGTTCGGCAGCAGCCAGCGCCCGGCGGTGACACCCGCCACGGCGAGCAGCACACCCATCACCCCGAGGTTCACCGGAGCGCTGATGTCCAGGTATGCCGCCCCGGCCCCGATGCCCGAGCCGACCAGGCCGCCGACCGACCACATGCCGTGCAGGCTGGACATGATCGAGCGGCCGAGCCGCTGCTCGACCTCGACGCCTTCGGCGTTCATGGCGATGTCGGAGGTGCCGGCGGTAGCCCCGGCGAGCAGCAGCATGCCCATCAGCGCCCACTGGCTGGGCGCGAGCGCGAGCACACCGACGGCGAGGCTCCAGGCGGCGATGAGGACCCGGGTGGTGGTGCGCCCGCCCCAGCGCTGCACCAGCCGCCCGGCGAACGGCATGGTGCTCAGCGAACCGACCGCGGGCATGATCAGCGCCAGGCCGAGCGAGCCCTCGTTGAGGTGCAGGTTCTCGGCGATCCACGGGATGCGGGCGGCGAAGCTGCCGCTGGCCGCACCGTGCACCGCGAAGACCGTCGCCACCGCCCAGCGGGCCCGCGTCACTACCGAAGTCACAGAGGGACCTTACGTGCCGCATCCACCGGCGACCACAGTCAATTCACCGGCGTCAGCATCGGTCCCGCACACCGGACCGGGTGAGGCAGGACGGCGGGAGGCGCGCCGGGGGCGCGCGCTGCACCCCGGTCGGTCCGCGCCGCGGCCAACGGCTCAGAGCGACGCCAGCACCAGCGCGGTCGCGGCCATGCCCAGTCCGGCGAACTGCACCGGGCGCAGTCGCTCCTTGTTCACCGCGAGGGCCAGCAGCACCGTGCTGGCCGGGTACAGCGAGGCGATCGGGGCGACGATGCTCAGCTGCCCCTGGTTGGCGGCCATCAGATAGAGGCCGTTGGCCGCGATGTCGAGCATGCCCGCCACGGCCGTCAGCGCCAGCACCGGACCGCGCAGCCGCAAAGTGCCGCCCATCGGCCGCAGCAGCAGCAAGCCGACCGGGATCGAGGCGAACCGGGCCGCGGCCAGCGGCCACATGCCGGCGCCCTCCCCCGCCTGTGCCAGCAGCAGGAAGAAGACCCCGAACATGGCCCCGGCGGACAGCGCGAGCCCGATCACCCGCGGGCCGGTCGCGCTCGCGCCCTCGGCGGGGCCGAGGCTGACCAGCGCGATCGCGGCGACGGCGCAGACCGCCCCGATGAGCGAGGCGGCAGCGGGCCGCTCCCCGAGCACCAGGCCGCCGGTCAGCGGCACGAGGGCGGAGGTGACCGCGGTGACGGGGGCCACGACGGCCATCGCGCCGCTCGCCAGCCCCTGGTACAGCAGAACAATCCCGAAAAGTCCGGCAATACCGGCGGCTGCGCCCCATCCCAGCGCCGACACGCCGAGCCGACCCGGGACCAACAGGAGGAAAGCTGCGATCATCGGTATCGCGCACAACTGCGATACCACGGTCACCGAGTAGGAATGCCCACGCACGCTCGCGGCACCCTGAACGGCCTTGCCGCCGCAGAAGTCGGCGGTGCCCCAGACCAGGGCGGACGTGCCCGCAAGCAGGATAGAGATCACGACGAGTTCGTATCACAGTATTGACCGCAAAGGACAGCGTGTTGACCGATACGACGATCGAACGGGCCCGATCCACCGAGCGCGGCGACGGTTCGCACGCTCCCCGGCCCCGGCATCTGCCCCTCGAGGAGATCAACGCCGCGGTGGCGCTGCACGTGCGCGCGCTGCGGGCCGGCCGCGGCTGGTCCCTGGACGAGCTGTCCGGCCGGTCCGGGGTCAGCAAGGGCATGCTGGTCCAGATCGAGGGCAGCCGCACCAATCCCAGCGTCGGCACCCTGGCCCGCATCGCGGACGCCTTCGGCGTCACCGTGGCGCGCCTGCTCCAGCCCGCCGCCGACCGCACCGTGCATCTCAGCGAGATGGACGACGCCCCCGTGCTCTGGCGCGGCGGACGCGGGGGCACGGGACGGCTGCTGCGCGGCCTGAACGACCCGGACTTCGTGGAGCTGTGGGACTGGCGGTTCGCCCCGCAGGAACGCTATGAGGCCGAGGAACTGCTACCCGGCACCCGGTGCATGGTGCACGTGCTGGTCGGGCAGATCGCGGTCACCGTCGACGGCGTCGACCACCTGGTGCACGTCGGGCAGACCCTGGACTTCCGCGCCGACCGGGCGCACACCTACCGCAACGGGCTGGACTCCCCCGCCCGGCTCGTCATGATCGTGGCGATGCCGCCCGGCGACTTCGACCGCCGCCACGGCTCGCTGATCGCCCAGCGCTAGCCGTCACGAAGAAGCGCCGCCCCTCGGTGAGGGACGGCGCTGTTTCGCGTGTTCAGGCGGTCTTCTCCTCGCGGTGGTGACGCGCCCGGCGGCCGGTGCTGAGGTCGCGCCGCGGCACGATGGTCGGGTAGACCTTCTCCAGCACGGTGTCGCGGGTGATCAGCACGCGCTCGGCGTTCGGGTCGCTGGGCACCTCGTACATCACGGAGAGCAGGACCTCTTCCATGATGGCCCGCAGGCCGCGGGCACCGGTGTTGCGCAGCATGGCCTGGTCGGCGATGGCCCCCAGGGCCTCCTCGTCGAAGTCGAGCACGACGTTGTCGAGCTCGAACAGTCGCTGATACTGCTTCACCAGGGCGTTGCGGGGCTCGGTCAGGATCTTGACGAGCGCCTCGCGGTCGAGGCTGCGCACCGTGGTGATGACGGGCAGGCGACCGATGAACTCTGGGATGATGCCGAACTTCAGCATGTCCTCCGGCATGACCTTGGCCAGCACCTCGTCGTTGGTGCGGTCGGAGACCGCCCGCAGGTGCGCGCCGAAGCCCAGGCCCGAGCGCGCGGTGCGCTGCTCGATGATCTGCTCCAGGCCGGCGAACGCGCCGCCGCAGATGAACAGGATGTTGGTGGTGTCGATCTCGACGAAGTCCTGGTGCGGGTGCTTGCGACCGCCCTGCGGGGGCACGTTGGCCCGGGTGCCTTCCAGGATCTTCAGCAGCGCCTGCTGCACGCCCTCGCCGGAGACGTCACGGGTGATCGAGGGGCTGTCGGACTTGCGGGCGATCTTGTCGATCTCGTCGATGTAGACGATGCCGGTCTCGGCGCGCTTGATGTCCCAGTCGGCGGCTTGAATGAGCTTGAGAAGGATGTTCTCGACATCCTCACCCACGTAGCCGGCCTCGGTCAGCGCGGTCGCGTCGGCTATCGCGAACGGCACGTTGAGCATGCGGGCCAGGGTCTGCGCGAGGTGCGTCTTGCCGGTGCCGGTCGGGCCGATGAGCAGGATGTTGCTCTTCGCCACCTCGACTGCCTCACCGCCGCGGGTGTGCGCCGCCTCGGCCTGCAGCCGCTTGTAGTGGTTGTAGACCGCGACGGCCAGCGCCTTCTTGGCGCCGTCCTGGCCCACCACGTATGAGTCGAGGAACTGGCAGATCTCCATCGGCTTGGGCAGCTCTTCCCAGCGGACCTGCTCCTCGCCGGCGAGCTCCTCTTCGATGATCTCGTTGCAGAGGTCGATGCACTCATCGCAGATGTAGACGCCGGGTCCGGCGATGAGCTTCTTCACCTGTCGCTGCGACTTGCCACAGAAGGAGCATTTCAGCAGGTCGCCGCCGTCGATCCGTGCCACCTACGACTCCCCCTGCCCCTGAAGCGGACGAACGCCGTGCCGCACGAGACGGCGCGACATCGGTTCTGCCTTGACGTTACCTGTTGTGAGGCGGTTTGCGGCGTCCCCACCCCGCCAACCGATGAACCAGATTCTGACACGCGACTCCGACACCGCGGTGGTGCCGTCCACCTGTTGGGGTGAACGGCACCGTGCGGTGTTCAGCGAGCGCCCGCCATCATGCTCTTCTTGCGGCTCGTCATCACGGAGTCGACCAGGCCGTAGTCCTGCGCCTCGGCGGCCGTGAGGATCTTGTCGCGGTCGATGTCCTTCTTGACCTGCGCCAGGTCCTTGCCGGAGTGACGCGACAGCATCTCCTCCAGCTGGGTGCGCATGCGCATGATCTCCCGGGCCTGGATCTCGATGTCCGAGCCCTGCCCGTAGCCGCCCTCGGTGGCCGGCTGGTGGATGATGATGCGCGAGTTCGGCAGCGCCAGGCGCTTGCCCGGCGTGCCCGCCGCCAGCAGCACCGCCGCGGCGCTGGCCGCCTGGCCCAGGCACACCGTCTGGATGTCGGGGCGCACGAACTGCATGGTGTCGTAGATCGCGGTCATCGCCGTGAACGAGCCACCGGGCGAGTTGATGTACATGGTGATGTCACGGTCCGGGTCGGCCGCCTCCAGCACCAGCAACTGCGCCATCACGTCGTTGGCGGACGCGTCGTCGACCTGCACACCCAGGAAGATGATGCGGTCCTCGAACATCTTGTTGTACGGGTTGGTCTCCTTCGTCCCGTACGACGTGCGCTCGATGAACGACGGGATGATGTACCGGTTGCTGACCTCGGCGAAGCCCGGCTTCAGGTTTGGAAACATCGTTTAGCTCCTTCAGTTCCCGACCGGCACGGCCTGCGCCGAGGTGATGACGTGGTCGATGAAGCCGTACTCCTTGGCCGCTTCCGCGTTGAACCAGCGGTCGCGGTCGCTGTCCGCCTCGATCTGCGCCACCGGCTGGCCGGTGTGCTGGGCGATCAGGTCGATCATCAGCTTCTTGGTGTAGATCATCTGCTCGGCCTGGATGGCGATGTCGGCCGCGGTGCCGCCGATGCCACCGGAGGCCTGGTGCATCATGATCCGCGCGTGCGGCAGCGCGGACCGCTTGCCCTTGGCACCCGCGCACAGCAGCATCTGCCCCATCGAGGCCGCCATGCCCAGCGCGATCGTCGCCACGTCGTTCTTGATGTACTGCATGGTGTCGTAGATCGCCATGCCGTCGTACACCGAGCCGCCGGGCGAGTTGATGTACAGGTAGATGTCGCGGTCCGGGTCCTCCGCGGAAAGCAGCAGCAGCTGCGCGCAGATCCGGTTGGCGACCTGGGTGTTCACGTCGCTGCCCAGGAAGACGATGCGCTCCTTGAGCAGGCGGTTGTACACAGAATCGTCGAGGCCGCCGGCGATCGGATCGGAACCCCGCGCAGATGGAACGTGCAGCTCGCTCATATCGGCAGCCTTTCTCGTTGTCCTACAGCGACCCTAACCGCTGCCACTGACCGCAGCTTCCCCGAGATCGGCGTGTTCGCTGTCAGCGCACCCCGCCCCGGCATGAACGGCGAAGGACCCGCCCACGGTGGTGAACGGGTCCTTCTCGATCTTCACATCAGTGGTTGTGGCCCTCGTGGTCACCGTGGTCGTGACCCTCGTGGCCGTTGTCCTCGCGCAGCGAGTCCAGGCTCAGCACCTCGCCGTCGGTGTCGGTCATCACGACCCGCTCCATGACCAGCGCCAGCGCCTTGCCCCGGCGCACGTCGCCGTAGACGGCGGCCGCGGCGCCCTGCTGGACCAGGCGGTCGTAGTACACCTGCGGGGCGACACCGGCGCGCTGGGCGCGGTGCACGATCTCGTGACCGTACTCGTCGTCGGAGACCTCGACGTTCTCCGCCTCGGCGATGGTGTCCAGCACGAGCTGGATCTTCACGCCCTCGGCGGCCGCCTCGGCGAGCTCGGTGTCGATCTGCTCCTCGGTCTTCTCCTCGGCGGCGAGGTACTCCTCCAGGCTCGCGCCCATCCGCTCGAGCTGCTCGACCATGGCCGCCTTGCGCTGCTCGACCTCGTCGGAGACGACACCCTCCGGCGCCGGCACGTTGGCCTGCTTCACCAGCTCGGAGAGCGCCTTGTCGCGGGCCGCGTACAGCTGCTCGACCTTCTTCACCCGGGTGATCCGCTCGCGCAGGTCGCCGCGCAGCTCCTCCAGGGTGTCGAACTCGCTGGCCAGGCCGGCGAAGTCGTCGTCGAGCTCGGGGAGCTCCTTCTCCTTGACCGTGCGCACGGTCACCTTCACGTCGGCGTCACGGCCGGCGAACTCGCCGCCCACGAGCTGGCTGGTGAAGGTCGCCTCCTCGCCCGCGGACAGGCCGACGACGGCCTCGTCGAGGCCCTTGAGGAGCTGGCCGGAGCCGACCTCGTGGGAGATGTTGTTGGCGGTGCCGCCCTCGACCTCCGCGCCGTCGACCGTGGCGATCAGGTCGAGCTGCACGTAGTCACCGGTGGCGGCGGCGCGCTCGACCGTCTTCAGGGTCGCGAAGCGCTGGCGCAGGCCGTCGACCTGCTCGTCGATCTCGGCGTCGGCGATGGCCAGCGGCTCGACCTCGACCTTGATGGCGCTCAGCTCGGGCATGGTCAGCTCGGGGCGCACGTCCACCTCGGCGGTGAACTTCAGCGGCTGGCCGTCGGAGAACTCGAGGTTGTCCACGGCCGGGCGGCCCAGCAGCTTGACCTCGTGCTCGCGCACGGCGGCGAAGATCTGCTGCGGGATGGCCTCCTCGATCGCCTCCTGCAGCACCGCGCCACGGCCCACTCGCGCGTCGATGACCTGGGCCGGGATCTTGCCCTTGCGGAAGCCGGGAATGTTCACCTGCGCCGCGATCTCCCGGTACGCCTTCTTCAGGCTCGGCTCGAGCTCTGCGAACGGCACCTCGATGGCGAGCCGCACTCGCGTCGGGCTCAGAGTCTCGACGGTGCTCTTCACTGGCGTACTCCTTGGGATCTTTCGGTCGTTTTGACGGGCCTTCGCACTGTACTGCTCGGCCACGCCGCGTCATGGGGCCGGTCCGACACGCGGACACGGGAGCCCGGTCGAGTGTAGGCGAATACCTGGTGGCCCCCTGGCATCGGGCCGCGGTTCTCGGCGGATGTCACACATCTCGGGCGCGGCACCACCATAATATCCAGCAAAGCAGACAAACTGGGCGGGTTGTCCGGGGGAGGAGACCGCCGTGCCACCGATCGATGCGTCAGCCCTGCTGGCCACCCTGCTCGCCGACGTCGGCGGCCCGCTGATGGGCCTGGCCGCCGCCGCGCACACGGCTCCGCTCGCCGGGTCGCTGCCCGCCTCGGCCGCACCGGCCGGCGGCCAGGAACTGGCCCTCGCGGGCGCGGCGTTCTTCGCGGTGCTCACCGTGGCGCTGACGGCATGGCTGCACAAGAAGATCAGGCCGGAGCGGCTCACCCCGGCCAACGCGCATCTGATCCACACCGACGGGCCCACGCAGCCCGGTGGAGCCCCATCCGCCTGATCGAACAAAGCCCCACCGGGGGTCCGGGCCACCGCCGTGCCGTCCCCGCCCCGACTGCGGGCGCCGATCCAGGAGCGTCACACCGGCTCGGACGAACGAACCCCGGCGCACTCCTGGACCGGCGAGCGAGGTGGCGAATCGTCTCCCCGTCCCTGACTCCACCGTAGATGGCAGACGGGTCGGCAGGGGGGCAAATGCCGAAAATCATTCATAACAGGACACGGTTATATGGGTGTGCGACCAGGTGCGAAGACCGCATACACTTCCGGGGACGCCGGTCACCCGGCGCCAACGGGGTGTAGCGCAGCTTGGTAGCGCACTCGCTTTGGGAGCGAGGGGCCGTCGGTTCGAATCCGGCCACCCCGACCAGCCACGGTCCGGCACGTCGACCTCGCCGACGGGCCGTGCTGACAGGCCGCTAAACTAGGGGCCGCGCGGGCGTAGCTCAATGGTAGAGCTTCAGTCTTCCAAACTGACTACGCGAGTTCGATTCTCGTCGCCCGCTCCAAAGAGAAAGGCCCAGGTCACTGGCGGATTCGCCGGGCCTGGGCCTTCTTCGTGTACGAGACCACTTAGGCCCCGTGCCAGC
>NZ_JAAOTI010000060.1:0-10137 GCF_011297315.1 Catellatospora chokoriensis | reverse complement strand
GTGGTAGGTGGGGTGGGTGGGTGGGGGGTTAGCCGCGGGTGTGGGAGCCGAGCATGTGGACCTGGCCGGTGCCTTCGATGATGTCGCCGACGTGCCAGCACTCGACGCCGCGGCCCGTCAGGAGGGCCATGGCGCGGTCAGCGTCGGCGGCCGAGACGACGGCGAACATGCCGACGCCCATGTTGAAGGTCGACTCCAGGTCGTGCTGATCGATGCGGCCCTTGCGCTGGATCAGGTCGAAGATGGGCTGGGGGGCCCAGGTGGCGCGGTTGACCGTGGCGTCCAGGTGCTTGGGCAGGACGCGGACCAGGTTGCCGGGGATGCCGCCGCCGGTGACGTGGGCGAACGCGCGCACGTCGCACTCGGCGATCAGGCTGAGGCAGTCCTTGGCGTAGATCTTGGTCGGGGTGAGCAGCTCCTCGCCGAGGGTGCGCTGGTCGCCCAGGTCCTCGATGACGGAGTCGAGCTTCAGCCGGGCCTGGCCGAGCAGCACGTGGCGGACCAGCGAGTAGCCGTTGGAGTGCAGGCCGGACGAGCGCATGGCGATGACCACGTCACCGGGCTGCACCCGCTCCGCGCCGAGGATCATGTCCTCCTCGACGACGCCGACGCCGTTGGCCGAGAGGTCGTACTCGTCCGGGCGCATCAGGCCGGGGTGCTCGGCGGTCTCGCCGCCCAGCAGCGCGCAGCCGGCGTAGCGGCAGCCGTCGGCGATGCCCGCGCCGATCTCGGCGATCCGGTCCGGCACGACCTCGCCGCAGGCGATGTAGTCGAGCAGGAACAGCGGCTCCGCACCGCACGCGACCAGGTCGTCGACGACCATCGCGACCAGGTCGATGCCGACCGTGTCGTGGATGTTCATCTGCTGCGCGATGGCCAGCTTGGTGCCGACGCCGTCGGTCGACGAGGCCAGCACCGGGCTCTTGTACTTCGAGGTGTCGAGCTTGAACAGGCCGGAGAAACCACCGAGCCCGCCCAGCACCTCGGGACGGTGCGTCCGAGCGACCTTGTCCTTCAGCATCTCCACGGCCTTGTCACCGGCGTGGATGGACACGCCCGCGTCGGCGTAGGTGACGGTGCGGCGGCGGTTGGTGCTGCCCTCCGCCGTCCACAGCTGACGGTCTCCGTTCTCCGGTTGCCCGGACACGGGGCGCTCGGTCACGTGCGTCACGGTATTTCTCCTCTTGGTGCGCGGCACCGCTCTGGGAAGGGTCGGCGGTGCCGTGACGAGTGGTACTAAGACCGGCTCAGTTCCGTGGACGGAGCTGGGGCCTGGTCGCCGCTGAGCTCTTCGGAGCCGACCCGGCGGCCGACCCCTTCGAGCACGTGTTTGCCGATCAGGTTGCTGGCCGGCAGCTTGATCGGGTATTCGCCGTCGAAGCAGGCCCGGCACAGGCGGTTCTTCGGCTGCTCGGAGGCGGCGATGAGCCCCTCCAGCGACACGTAGCCGAGCGAGTCGGCGCCGATGGAGCGGCGGATGCCCTCCATGTCCATGCCGTTCGCCAGCAGTTCGGCGCCGGTCGCGAAGTCGATGCCGTAGAAACACGGCCACTTCACCGGCGGAGAGGAGATGCGCACGTGCACCTCCAGCGCGCCCGCCTCGCGCAGCATGCGCACGATGGCGCGCTGCGTGGTGCCGCGCACGATGGAGTCGTCGACCACGACGAGGCGCTTGCCCCGCACGTTGTCGCGCAGCGGGTTCAGCTTGAGCCGGACGCCCAGCGCGCGGATGGTCTGCGACGGCTGGATGAACGTGCGCCCGACGTAGGCGTTCTTCATCAGGCCCTGGCCGTACGGGATGCCGGAGGCCTCGGCGTAGCCGATCGCACCCGGCGTGCCCGACTCGGGCACGGGGATGACCAGGTCGGCGTCGACCGGGTGCTCGGCGGCCAGCTTGCGGCCGATCTCCACCCGGGTCGAGTACATGTTGCGGCCGTTGATGGTCGCGTCGGGGCGGGCCAGGTAGACGTACTCGAACAGGCAGCCCTTGGGGTCCGGGGCGGCGAAGCGCGAGGAGCGCAGACCGTACTCGTCGATGGCGATCAGCTCGCCGGGCTCGACCTCACGGACCACGGACGCGCCGACGATGTCCAGTGCCGCCTGCTCGCTCGCGACGACCCAGCCGCGCTCCAGCCGGCCCAGCACCAGCGGCCGCACCCCGTGGTGGTCACGGGCGGCGTAGAGGGTGTTCTCGTCCATGAAGACGAAGCTGAACGCGCCCTCGACGGTCGGCAGCACCTTCATCGCGGCGGCCTCGACGGACAGGTCGGGGTGGCCGGCCAGCAGCATCGTCACCAGGCTGGTGTCGTTGGTGGAGCCGCGGCTGTCCATGCCGAGCTCGGCGGCGCGGCGGGCCAGGTCGGCGGTGTTCACCAGGTTGCCGTTGTGGGCCAGCGCGATCGTGGTGCCCGAGGTGGTCGACTGCAGCGTGGGCTGGGAGTTCTCCCAGGTCGAGTCACCGGTGGTCGAGTAGCGCGCGTGCCCGATGGCGAGGTGCCCGCGCAGGCTGGCCAGCGTCGGCTCGTCGAAGACCTGGGCGACCAGGCCGACGTCCTTGTAGACCACCACACCGGAGCCGTCGCTCACCGCGATGCCGGCGGCCTCCTGGCCGCGGTGCTGCAGCGCGTACAGCCCGAAGTAGGTGAGTTTGGCAACCTCTTCACCAGGGGCCCAGACACCGAAGACGCCACATGCGTCTTGCGGGCCTGGCCGGTGGGGGTCGAGTTCGTGGCTCAACCGGCCGTCGCCTCGGGGCACCCTGTTGCTCCTTGCGCTTGTCGCTTCAGTAGCTGCCTAGATGCCCTGCTCATTGAGCCGGCATCGGTGGTGTGTGTCGGCGTCCGGCGGCGATCGCCGCCGCAGCTCAGTGTACGTGACCCGGCAGGGTGGGCACCCCGGTGGCCGGGCTGTGTGCTACGTGACTGAATGCGGAACCCAGGTCGGGGCGGCCTAGACAATAGGGAAAAGGCTACTGATATCGGAACGAATGCCGCTCGCCCGAATCCGCCCATCGGCGACCGCCGCCGCCCAATCCACCCGGCCGGCGGCGAGCTGAAGAAAGGTCACCGGATCGGTCTCGACGAGGTTCGGTGGCGTGCCTCTCGTATGCCTCGGCCCCTCGACGCACTGAATCGCGCCGTAAGGAGGAACACGCACCTCCACCGAACGGCCAGGTGCCATGGCCGCAAGACGTGCCAACAATGCCCTAACCGCATCCCGGAGCGTCAAACGTTCCGGAGTCTGGCCGCTGGCCAGGCTGTCCAGAGCCGACGTCACGGCGGGGGAGATATCCGGCGAGGAGGACATAACCGGACGATACAAGATGACTCCCGCTCACTTTGTAGCGGCCCTGGGTCGCGCAACCCTTGCTTCGCAAGGCATAGTTGCGGTCGGTGTATTCCCGCAGCGCCCCCCACACCCCGATCGCTGTGGGATATCGAGGAGCTTGGAAGGCGGTGGCCGTGACTACCCAGCGACGGTCCTGGTTGGCGCGCGTCGGAGTGGTCGCGATGGTGTCACTCGGCACACTCATGGGTGTCGCCAGCCCATCTCAAGCGGTGGACCCGAATCTCAGTGTCAGTCCTTCATCGGTCAGCGTTCAGGCTGGCAATGAAGCGGTGGTGACCGTCAAGATCACCACGAAGGACGCGGCTGATACGTCAGTGACTCTCAACGTGACGGGTTTGCCCCAGGGAGTCACCTGCACCAGCGGCTGTGGCGCGGTGACGGTCGTTCCCAATCAGGAGAAGACTCAGCTCGTGCGGCTGAAGGCTGCGACCGACGCGCCAGCCGCGAGCGGCACCTCTGTCACGGTGAGCGCGGAGACCACATCAGGTGCCGAGACGAAAACCTTCTCGGTGACCGTGACGGCCAAGGCTCAAGTGGAGACCACCGGGAAGATCTCGGGCGTCGTCCGGGATCAGAAGACCGGTGACCCGATCAGCGGTGCGCTCGTGGCGCTGTCCGACGGTGACGGCAAGGAGTTCCCGACCAAGACGACGGGCTCCGCCGGCACCTTCCTGTTCGACCCGGCCAAGACCGGTGCGATCGCCCCGGGTCTGATCGTCGTCACGGTCAGCAAGGACCCGTACACGCTGAGGTCCACTTCGGTGAACCTGAACGCCGGGCAGTCGAAGGCCGACGTCAACGTCTCGCTGGTCAACCCGAACGCCAGCGCGTCGCCGGCAGCCGAGACCTCCGCCCCGGCTGAGGAGAGCCCGGTCGCCGAGGAATCCGGCGAGCCCAATGGCGAGACTGTCGCCACGGACCCGGCCTCGGACTCGGAGGAGGGCGGTCTGGGCACCATGACCTGGATCATGATCATCCTGGGCGGCCTGCTGGTCGCGCTGGGCATCGGTGCGATCGTCCTGCTCGTCATGAAGCGCGGCGGCGATGACGACGACGACGACGATGACGATGATGACGACGACGATGACGACGACGAGCCGGTGCGCGGCCGTCCGGGCGTGCGGCCCGCGGCCCAGCCCGTTCGCGCGGGTGCCGGCGCCGGTACCTACGGCGGTGGCGGTGGCGGTGGCGCCTATGGCCGCCCCGCCGACCCGACCATGGTGGCCCGCCCGGGTGCCGACGCGACGGTGATGCACCGCCCCGGCGAGTACGGTGGCGGCGTGCCCGCGCAGCGCGGCCCGCAGCAGCCCTACGGCGCCCCGGCGCAGCCGACCCAGCAGTACGGCGGCGGTTACGGCTCGCCCGCGCAGCCGACCCAGTACGGCGGCTACGACGGCCAGGCAGCCGGCGGCTACGGCTCGCCCGTCGCGCCGACGAGCGGTTACGGCAGCCCCGCGCCCACCAGCGGCTACGGCAGCCCGGCACCCACGTCCGGCTACGGCAGCCCGGCCCCGACGTCCGGTTACGGCAGCCCCGCGCCGACGTCCGGTTACGGCGGCTCCCCCGCCGACGCCTACGGCTCGACCACCCCGACCTCCGGCTACAGCGGCGGGCAGCCCAGCTACGACCAGGGCTACGGCCAGCAGGCCGGTTACGGCGACCAGCAGGGCTACGGCCAGCAGGGCGGCTACGGCCAGCAGCAGGGCTACCAGGGCCAGTACGACGAGCCCACGCACTACGCGGGCCCGACGTCCGGCGGCAGCGCCTACGGCCAGCAGCCCGGCGGATACGGCCAGCAGCAGCCGGGCTACGGCCAGGAGGCCTACGGCCAGCAGCCCGGCGGCTACGGCCAGCAGCAGGACCCGTACGGCGCGCAGCCCGGCGGGTACGGCCAGCAGCAGCAGCCCGGCTACGGCCAGCAGGACCCGTACGGCGCCCAGGGCGGCTACGGCCAGCAGCAGGACCCGTACGGCAACCCGCCGGCCGCCGGTTACGGCCAGCAGGATCCGTACGGCGCCCAGGGCGGCTACGGCCAGCAGGGCGGCGGTTACCACGACGACCGCCGCAGCAACCGGGACGACCGCCGCCTCGACTGGCTCGACGACTGATCGACAGCACCCGTGAACCACAGACGCCCCCCGGAGCTCCCGGGGGGCGTCTGTGCGTGCGGGGCCCGTCTCGCGGCGTGTCGGAACGCACCGGGCGGGAGTGAGGAGACAGAAGGCGGCGCGGTTTGCTGGAATGGTGGGGTGGCCACCGTCAACGGCATGCGCGGGGTCTCCCGCGTGCCGGCATATGTGGTGATGCAGCCCACGACCCTGTGCAACCTGGACTGCGTCTACTGCTACCTGCCCCTGCGCGCGCAGGACCGCCGGATGCCGGTGGAGGTGGCGCGGGCGGTGGCGGCCGATGCGAACGTCTGGGCGGCCCGGGACCGCTTCTCGGTGGTCTGGCACGGGGGCGAGCCCCTCGCGGCCGGCAGGGAGCATCTGGGGGCGCTGATGGCCCCTTTCGAGCCCGCGGTGGAGCAGCACGTGCAGACCAACGCGACGCTGCTGGACGACGCCTGGTGCGAGTTCTTCGCCGCCCGCGGGGTGCGGGTGAGCGTGAGCGTGGACGGGCCCGAGGACCTCAACGGGCAGCGGGTCTCGCGCGCGGGGCGGCCCGCGTACGCCCGGATCGCGCAGGGGATCGCGGCGCTGCGCCGGCACGGCCAGCCCTTCGCCGCGCTGTGCGTGGTGGGTGATCCGCGGCCGGGCGTGGCGGCCCGGCTCTACGAGTACTTCCTGGCGCTGGGCTGCGACACGCTCGGCGTCAACATCGAGGAGCGGGAGGGCGTCAACGAGCGTCCCAACTCCCATGACCCGGAAGCGGTGCGGGCCTTCTGGGCCGAGCTGGTCGCGGCGTGGCGCGCCGACCCGCGGATCCATGTCCGCGAGCTGGAGTGGAGCCTGCGCTATGTCGGCGCGGTGCTCGACGGCACGTCCGGCGACCTGCTGCCGCGGGAGCTGGACCCCATTCCGACCGTCGGGCACGACGGGGCGGTGGTGCTGCTCTCGCCGGAGCTGGCGGGCTTCCACGACCCGGTGCACGGCGACTTCAGCAGCGGCAACGTGCTGCACGCCCCGCTGTCGGAGCTGCTGGCCGAGCCGCGGCGCACCAGCTGGGTGCCGGAGTTCCTCACCGGGGTCGAAGCGTGCCGGGACACCTGCCCGTACTTCGGCTTCTGCGGCGGCGGGCACGCCGCCAACCGGTACTTCGAGCACGGGCGGTTCGACGGCACGGAGACCGAGCACTGCCGCAACAGCAAGATCCACCTACTGGAGGGAGTGCTCGACCATGTCCGACGCCCGTGACCGAGTGGTCGACCGGATCCGCGACGCACGCGGCGAGCTGGCTCCCCTGCTGGAGGAGGCGCGGCTCGCACGACTGGCCCGCAGCGAAGTGCCAGGCGCAGACAGCACCGCCGTCTGCGCCTGGAACCACTTCGAGAACATCCCGACGTTCTTCAACTGGAACAACCGGCCGCGCTGAGGCGGTGGCCGTTCAGGAAGTCAGCGGCGGGGGGTCCAGTCCTTACCGTCGTCGTCATCGTCGTCGTCGACGGCGTAGTTCCCGTACGGGTCGTACGGATCCGGCTCGTCGTCTTCGCGCTGATCCTCGACAACAGCACTGCCGCTGCCGCTGCTGAGCTCGCTACCGGCAAGCTCGCGCTGCAAGGCGGCGAGGTCGGTGTTCGGGGAGTGGTACTTCAACTCCCGGGCCACCTTAGTCTGCTTGGCCTTAGCTCGGCCGCGCCCCATGGCCGACCCCCTCGCACATGAATGACGGGGCTACCCGAAGGCGGGCCCCGATGACGTCAGACATCTCTCGTGGGTCATACGGTACATGGGAGGAGGCCACTTCGGCATCTCGGGTTACCGGGTGTCTGGCAGCACATCGGAACCTGTCCGTTTTATTACTGGTAAGGAGTATATCCCTCCCCAGTAATGACGGCACCTGCCCAGGACCAGGGCCGCAACCTGTCCTTGATCGCCGAAGTTGCCTGGCAATCGGGCGAATGACTGCTCAAGATACGCACGATTGCCAGGCAACTTGAATGATCTAGATCCGGGCGTGGCGCTAGATCCGGATGGTGCGCAGGCGGCCCACCTCGGCCATGCGCTGCTCGGCGAGGCGGTCGGCGGCGGCGGCCGGCGAGATGCCCTCGGTGTCGGCCAGCTCCAGGATCCGCTTGGTGGTGTCGTAGATCTTGGTGGCGCGCAGCTTGGCCCGATCGAAGTTGAAACCGTCGATCTCGTCCGCGACCTGGATCACACCGCCCGAGTTGACCAGGTAGTCGGGCGCGTACAGGATGCCGCGGTCGACCAGCAGCTTCTCGATGCCGGTGTGGGCGAGCTGGTTGTTGGCCGCGCCGGCGACGATCTGCGCCCGCAGCGCGGGCACGGTGTCGTCGTTGAGCGCGCCGCCCAGCGCGCAGGGCGCGTAGACGTCGATGTCGCTGGTGATCAGCGCGGTCGCGTCGGCCACCAGGCTCACCTGCGGGTAGGACGCCTTGGCCCACTCCAGGGCCTTCGGGCTGACGTCGGTGGCCACGACCTCGGCGCCGTCCTCGACGAGGTGCGCGACGAGGTACTTGCCGACCTTGCCCAGGCCGGCCACGCCGACCCGCTTGCCCTTCAGCGAGGGGGCGCCCCAGCGGTGCTCGGCCGCGGCGCGCATGCCCTGGAAGACGCCCCAGGCGGTGAGGATCGAGGAGTCGCCGGCGCCGCCGTACTCCACGCTGCGGCCGGTGACGAACTGCGTCTCCCGGGCCACGATGTCCATGTCCTGCACGTACGTGCCGACGTCGCAGGCGGTGTAGTAGCGCCCGCCCAGGGACTGCACGAACCGGCCGTACGCCCGCAGCAGCTGCTCGGACTTGATCTGCTCCGGGTCGCCCCAGATGACCGCCTTGCCGCCGCCCAGGTCGAGCCCGGCGAGGGCGTTCTTGTACGCCATGCCGCGGGAGAGGTCCAGCACGTCGTGCAGGGCCTCCTCCTCCGAGGCGTACGGGTAGAAGCGCGTGCCGCCCAAGGCGGGTCCCAGCGCCGTCGAGTAGATGCCGATGATCGCTTTCAGGCCGCTGGCCCGGTCCTGGCAGAACACGACCTGCTCGTGACTGCCGTCGGTGAATACGCCCACTGCTGGCTCCAAGGTGACGTCGATGGCCCTTGTGAGGCCCATCCTGCTCGGTCTTTCCGAGGGGTCGGGCGACGCCGCGGTAGCGACGCTCCCGCTGACAGCCTAATCGTGGGAGGATCGCGAGGTGCCGTCACAGTTCGCCGCGTACCTGAGGGTCTACGAGCCGCTCACCGCGTTCGCGCCGGAACGTGAACGATTCTGGCGCCGCTACGTCGACGAGGGGCGCGCTGTAGGCGTGTCCGACGGGCCCGGCCGCCAGCGGGCGACCGTGCTCGAAGCGCTCGGCGCGGGCTGGTCGCGGCTGCCGGACCTGCCCGATGAGGCGTACGTCATGCAAGGGCTGACCGGGCAGGCCGAGGTGACCCTGGTCTGCCCCTGGAACCTGCGGGTCCGGGTGGCCGAGGCGGCGCTGCAGGCGCGCGACGGGGTGCCCCAGGTGCTGGCCGACGCGTTCGTGCCGCCGGTGCTGGTGGACCTGGCGCAGACCGTGGTCGAGCAGACCCGGGCCGAGGACCGCATGCACGAGCAGGTCGCCACGTGGGGCGTGCCGCTGCGCTGGTTCGTGCTGGTCTCCCCGGCGGAGCGCGACCTGGTGCTCGAACCGACCCGCCGGGTGCTGCGCTACCGCACCGAGATCGGCAAGGCCCGCCAGCGGGCCCACAAGGGGCTGCGCGTGCTGCGCCGGACCCTGGGCGACGTGCCCATCACCGACTCGCTGCGGGAGACCGCCCGCTGGCTGGAGTCGTTCCACCCCGGCTCGGTCGTGGAGCTGGACTACGGCGGCCTCACCGGCCTGCTGCCCGAGGAGGCGCTGCGCGACGACGACTCCGTGGAGCTGGTCGCCACGGGTCTGGCCGGGCTGGAGCGCGAGGACGGCGACGCCGCCACGGCGGCGTACGAGCAGCTCGTGCAGCGGTGGCGGGCGATCCAGCTGATGGAGCGCAGCAACTGACGGTGAGTAGTTTTCGAGTAACGTGCAGTGATCGAAAGCTATGAAATTACTGTCTTCATCCGCTAAAAGCAGACATGTCGTTCATTCATCATCCGTCCATCCACGGACCTTCACCCGTTCGGCCCATGTCGGACATCGGGGACTAGCCGGACTATGGGTAGCGCGTTGGCCGGCGGGACCCCGGCCTACGTCTATAGGTACTTGTGGAGGAGACCGCATGGCGTCGCGTACGCACGAACCAGAACCCCTGCTCACCCCGGCAGAGGTCGCATCGATGTTCCGCGTCGACCCGAAGACGGTGACCCGGTGGGCCAAGGCGGGCAAGCTCAGCGCGATTCGCACGCTGGGTGGCCACCGTCGCTACCGTGAGTCGGAGGTGCGCGCTCTGCTCCAGGGTCAGATCCCGCACCAGCGTCAGGGCGACTGAGCAGCACAACCGGAGGGCTGACGCCCTCCTACATACCCCCCATGGCCAAAGCTCCGCCCACGCTGCCCCCGCAGCGGGACGGAGCTTTGGTCATTTTCAGGTCAGGGGACGAGTGCGCCGTCACGTAGCGTGACGACGCGGTCGGCCATCTCCATCAGCGCCGCGTCGTGGGTGGCGACCAGCGCGGTCATGCCCCGGGCGTGGACCAGGGCGCGGAGCAGGTCCA
>NZ_JAAOTI010000006.1:0-339768 GCF_011297315.1 Catellatospora chokoriensis | reverse complement strand
CGTAGACGAGTTGCCTGCCGTTGTAGGGGGCGGTGGTGAAGTCCTTGAGCGAGACCCAGCCCGACTTCGGGGTCGCCAGCACGCCGGTCGAACTCCAGCGGTAACTCGACGGGAGCGTGCACGAGCCGCTCGGCGGCGGGCTGGACGGCGGCGGGCTCGACGGCGGGGTGCTGCCGACCTGGACGAGCTGCCATTGCTGGTTGTTGCCGCCCCAGTCGTCGTACTGGACGATGTTGGCGCCGTCGGCAGTGGACGCGCCCTGGACTTCGAGGGCCTTGTTGCTGTGCCGGCTGATGAACCGGACGTAGCCGCCGGAGGAGTCGGCCAGGCGCCACTGCTGGTTGTTGCTGTTGTTGTCGGCCCACTGCACGATCGCGCCGCCGTTGGCGGTGGAGAAGTTGTAGACGTCGAGGACCTTGCCCGAGTGGCGGGACTTGAGACGGTAGTAGCCGCTGCCGGAGTCGACGAACTGCCATTGCTGGTTGTTGCCGGTGCCGCGGGTCCACTGGGTGATGCGGCCGCCGTCGGCGGTGGAGAAGTTGTACACGTCGAGGGCTTTGCCGCTGTTGCGGTTGACCAGGATGTACCACGCGCTGGTGTCCACGGTGGCGGCCTGGGCACGGTTGCCTGCCAGGGCGATCATGCCTGCGCTGACCAGGGCGGTGACCACTACGGTGATCAACGCCGCGCGCCAGGCTTGCCGCCGGGAGACGGGTGGCGTGATGGTGCTGATGCCGGTCACGGCATCCTCCTTCGTTGTCGGTGCGGGACGCGACGCAGCGCCGTGCGCCCGGCCGATGAGTGCGGCCGTCCACGGATGCGGTTGCGAGGAAGATCACGGGGGACTCAGTTATCGTTCACAAACACACCCTGGAGCACGTCGTGGAAGACGTCGCCCTGCTCCGAATGATGCTGATGACGCTGTGACGATCGAGTGTCCAGCCGTCCCGTCAGTCGAATGTGAACGATAACAACGTCGTCGTCAATACCGGCGAAAATGTTTCGGAGTGCGCGGCTCGCCCACCAGGACATCGGCCGACGTCAACGCATGGGTGCGCGCCCGGCCGGAGGTGACCCGGTCGGGCGGCTCCGGTGGGTCAGCCCGCCAGCGGTGGCCGGATCCGGAAGGAGCTCGCGGCGCGGAAGGCGGCGGTGCCGTCGGTCTGGTCGACCCACAGCTCGCTGCCCCGCCGGTGCAGGAACCAGCCGGGATAGTTCGAGGATTCGAGTAGGACAGTGGTCGCCGACG
The DNA here is from genome assembly GCF_011297315.1 of Catellatospora chokoriensis. Taxonomy (NCBI): domain Bacteria; kingdom Bacillati; phylum Actinomycetota; class Actinomycetes; order Micromonosporales; family Micromonosporaceae; genus Catellatospora; species Catellatospora chokoriensis. Next base: position 338,519 of record NZ_JAAOTI010000006.1, on the reverse strand, counting down.
AGCCGGGGCGCACGCAGAACGTGGCATCCCCCTCGAAGAGCGCGGTGCCCTCGTTCGGGTTCAGCCGCAGCCGCCAGGACGCGTGGCGCAGGTAGCGGCCGTCCGGGCTGCGAAAGGAGAAGCACTTCGGATCGGCCAGGCCTGCCACGACCAGGAAAGTGGCCTGCTGGCGGGCCGAGATGCTACTGGCGCTCGACAGTGGGGTCAGCACGCCGAGTGCGGCGGTGGTCGTGACGAAGAGCCCGGTCCCGTCACCCGCCTCCAGCGAGGTCGGCCCGACCGCCAGCACCCGCGCCTGGTTCCGGGAAGGGCTTGGCGCAGCCGGGCTGGGGCTCGGGCTGGGGCGCCGGGGGGAGGGACTGGGCGGGACCGCGGCGGCCGAGGACTGCGGTGTCGCGACCGGCGGGGGTGGCGGCGGCGCGGCCGTGGGCCAGGTCATCACGCCCAGCGTGCTGCCGGCGATCACCGAACCCGTCACGGCGAGCGTCGCGATCGGGTGAGCTGCCAGAGCCTTTGTCAGGTGACCCAGCACGCCTGCCTTCGCGGCCCCGGTCAGCGCGGTCGCCGAGGCCGTCGTCGCCAGCGCGCCCTTGCCGAGCACGGCCGCGCTGAGCGCGATGGGGACGGGTAGCAGCGCGAGTCCGATGAGCAGCTGGTCGGCGGCCGGCAGCGTCTCGGCGACCGGAGCGCAGGCGCCGCACGCCTGGACGTGCCGGGTGAGCCGCTTGCGCCAGGTCGCGCCCGGCACACCGTCCCAGCCCGCCACGAGACCGTCGAGATCGAGGCAGCGGGGTCGGATGTCGAGGGCCGCCACCAGGGCGCGACAGCTGTCGAACTGCCGGCGCATGCGCTGCACGCGCACCCCGGCGTGGGCGACGCTGACCCCGATCGCGTTCGCCAGCTCGGTGCGCGTCAGGTGGCCGGCGACCTCCAGCCACCACAGTGACAGCAGCAGCCGGTCGTCGTGGTCGAGCCAGTGCGCGGCGCGTGCCGCCTGGCGCCGCTGCTGGGAGACGCCCAGCCGCAGCATCGTCAGCCCTTCGAAGGGTGCGTCCGCGTCAGGCGTGCCGACCAGGTCGGCCAGGTCGCCGGCGTGCCGGTCGGCGGTGCGCCGCCGGTGCAGGTGGGTGCTGACCTGTCGGACGGCGATCGCGCCCAGCCAGGCGCGGAAGCTCTCCGGGGTGCGCAGTCCGCGCAGTTCTCGCACCGCGCGCAGCATGGAGTCCTGCACGACGTCGTCGACGTCGTCCTCGGCGTCGAGGGCGCGGCGCGCGATGGTGTAGACGAACGGGAGATACGCCTCGATCAGGGTGTCGAGCGCCCCGTGGTCACCGGCCTGCGCTGCGACGACGAGCGCCGCCTCGTTCGCGTCGTTGGGTGGCATTCTCCGCATCGCTGTCGTCGGTGGATCGGGTGGTTGACTCTGACGGAGTTCCGGGTGTCGCGTCAAGATGCGGGTGTTCGGCCGTGGAAGTTCCGGGTTCCGGCCCGTCGCGTCATGCGACCACGGAGCCGTGCATCGCATAACACTTCTTCGCGACAACCTTTCGCTGGGATGTGCTCGGAAGTCGGGTGCGGGAAAGTGTTATGCAGATCCTGTACGGAAAGTCGCCGAAGAAGGTCTCGCGCGGTGTCGAATGGCCTCCATGGCGTTTGCCAGCTGCTCATACTCCTGGTCTTGCGGGCGATGAGGAGGTGGGAGAAAGGTGTCGACGGGTCGAGTTGCCGGATGCCTCTTGATAGCGCCGAAACATTCTGGCAATCTCGTCGAATATCGATGTGACCGGTCCCTGCCGGTCCGGGCGGCCGGATTCACCGAGCTGCCAATGGATACACGAAAGGCTCGTTACGGCATGACAGGAGCGAGATATATAGATTAGTCTCGATTTGAGCGTTCGAGGTGGCGTCGCCCCGCTCCTCGTCTGCCGAGCCGTCCCGCCCCCAGCCCTTTCCCGCTGACCTCTCACCCGACGTTCTCCCCACGGTCGTCCCCGCCTGCCCCCGCGATCGCTTGCCCATCGCTGCTCGTGATGCGGTGGTGGCGACGTTTCCCGGTCTGGCGCGATGCCGCGGTGGATCTGCTGCCCTGCGGTCCTGTCGCGCCCGCCGGGCCTGGCCGGATGTGCCGGCACCTGCTCGGCGACGACGCATCCGCAGCCCGCGTGCGGCTGCTCACCGGCCGCGGCCTCGAGTTCGACATGTGCTGCCCGGCTTCACGCCGTCGCGCCACCACCGCGGCGCGGCTTTGCCGGCCGTCCTCGACGGTTCTGCGCTGAGGCGGTGGCGGGCCCCGCGTACCTCATCCTGATTATTATGCTTTCACCGTATCCAGCCGGTTCTGTCGTGCCAGGCGCGATGTTCGCCGCTCGACACGCGACAAGATCAGTCGCTTATTCTTGACTCATTCCAGAAAGCGGACCAGACTACGGGACGTGCCCGCGACTCTGGACTTCGAGCAGCTGCTGCGCGGAGCCGCGTTGCGCGTGACCCGGCCGCGGGTGGCGGTGCTGGGCGCGGTCCTCGCGCACCCGCATGCCGACACCGACTCGATCATCGGCGCGGTGCGCCGCGGCCTGCCCGAGGTGTCCCACCAGGCCGTGTACGACTCGCTGCAGACGCTGACGGCCGCCGGCCTGGTGCGGCGCATCCAGCCCGCGGGTTCGGTGGCCCGCTACGAGTCCCGGGTCGGCGACAACCACCACCACATGGTCTGCCGGTCGTGCGGGCTCATCGCCGACGTCGACTGCGCCGTCGGCGACGCGCCCTGCCTGACCGCGCCCGACGGCGACGGCTTCTCGGTCGACGAGGCCGAGGTCGTCTTCTGGGGCCGGTGCCCCGGCTGTTCCACCGCAGGCAGTTCCTGATCCACCTGATCCGCAAGTCACGGAAGGAATCCGATGTCTGAGAACCACGAAGCCGTCGTCCACGACGCCGAGGCCGGGGCCGAGTCGCGCTGCCCGGTGGCGCACGGACGCGCGCCCCACCCGACCCAGGGTGACGGCAACCGCGGCTGGTGGCCCAACCAGCTCAACCTGAAGATCCTGGCGAAGAACCCGGCCGTGGCCAACCCGCTGGGCGAGGACTTCGACTACACGGAGGCGTTCAACGGCCTCGACCTCGCCGCCGTGAAGCGGGACATCGCCGAGGTGCTGACCACGTCGCAGGACTGGTGGCCCGCCGACTACGGCCACTACGGCCCGTTCATGGTCCGCATGGCGTGGCACAGCGCCGGCACCTACCGGATCAGCGACGGCCGCGGCGGCGCCGGAGCGGGCATGCAGCGCTTCGCTCCACTCAACAGCTGGCCGGACAACGGCAACCTGGACAAGGCCCGCCGCCTGCTGTGGCCGGTCAAGAAGAAGTACGGCCAGGCCATCTCGTGGGCCGACCTGATGATCCTCACCGGCAACGTGGCGCTGGAGTCGATGGGCTTCCAGACCTTCGGCTTCGCCGGCGGCCGCCCGGACGTCTGGGAGCCCGACACCGACGTCTACTGGGGCCCCGAGACCACCTGGCTCGGCGACGAGCGCTACACCGGCGACCGCGAGCTGGAGAACCCGCTCGCCGCCGTGCAGATGGGCCTCATCTACGTCAACCCGGAGGGCCCCAACGGCAACCCGGACCCGATCGCCTCGGCCCGCGACATCCGCGAGACGTTCGGCCGGATGGCGATGAACGACGAGGAGACCGTCGCGCTGATCGCTGGCGGCCACACCTTCGGCAAGACCCACGGCGCGGGCCCCGCCGACCACGTCGGCCCCGAGCCCGAGGGCGCCCCGATCGAGGCGCAGGGCCTGGGCTGGAAGAGCACCTTCGGCACCGGCGTGGGCGGCGACGCGATCACCAGCGGCCTCGAGGGCGCGTGGACCAACACGCCGACGGCGTGGGACAACAGCTTCTTCGAGATCCTTTTCGGGTACGAGTGGGAGCTGTCCAAGAGCCCGGCCGGCGCGCACCAGTGGAAGCCGAAGGGCGGCGCCGGCGCGGGCACCGTGCCCGACGCGCACGACTCGTCCAAGAGCCACGCCCCGACGATGCTGACCACCGACCTGGCGCTGCGCTTCGACCCGGTCTACGAGCAGATCTCGCGCCGCTTCCTGGCCAACCCGGCCGAGCTGGCCGACGCGTTCGCCCGCGCGTGGTTCAAGCTGACCCACCGCGACATGGGCCCGATCGCCCGCTACCTCGGCCCGGAGGTCCCGGCCGAGACGCTGATCTGGCAGGACCCGGTGCCGGCAGTGGACCACGAGCTGGTCGACGCGGCCGACGTCGCGGCGCTCAAGGCACAGATCCTGGCCACCGGGCTGTCGGTCTCCGAGCTGGTCTCGGCCGCGTGGGCGTCGGCGTCGACGTTCCGCGGCAGTGACAAGCGCGGCGGCGCCAACGGCGCGCGCGTCCGCCTCGAGCCGCAGCGCGGCTGGGAGGTCAACGACCCCGACCAGCTGGCCCGCGTGCTGCACGCGCTGGAAGGCGTCCAGCAGGCGTTCAACGCCGCCCAGACCGGTGGCAAGAAGGTCTCGCTGGCCGACCTGATCGTGCTGGGCGGGTCCGCCGCCGTCGAGCAGGCCGCCGCGAACGCCGGACACGCCGTCGAGGTCGCCTTCACGCCGGGTCGCACCGACGCATCGCAGGAGCAGACCGACGCGGAGTCGTTCGCCCCGCTGGAGCCGACCGCCGACGGCTTCCGCAACCACCTGGGCAAGGGCAACCGCCTGCCGGCCGAGTACCTGCTGGTCGACCGGGCCAACCTGCTCACGCTGAGCGCGCCGGAGCTGACGGTGCTCGTCGGCGGCCTGCGGGTGCTCGGCGCGAACACCAAGCAGTCCTCGGTCGGTGTGCTCACCGAGTCGCCGGGCACGCTGACCAACGACTTCTTCGCCAACCTGCTCGACCTGGGCACGGCGTGGAAGCCCGTGGCCGGGGAGGACACCTTCGAGGGTGCCGACCTCGCCACCGGCAAGGTCAAGTGGACCGGCAGCCGGGCCGACCTGGTCTTCGGCTCCAACTCCGAGCTGCGGGCGCTCGCCGAGGTCTACGCGAGCGACGACGCGAAGGCGAAGTTCGTGCGCGACTTCGTCGCGGCGTGGGTGAAGGTCATGAACCTGGACCGCTACGACCTCGCCTGATCCTGACGACGACGAAGCCCGCCGACGATCGATGTCGGCGGGCTTCGTCGTGCCGGGGCGGGCGTCAGTACCTCATGACGCAGTACACGACGGTCGGGTGGGTGAACCGGTACCAGTGGTTCCACTTGTAGTCCTGGGTGCACTTGTCGCCGTTCGCACCGCCGGGCACGATGTCGACGATGTGCACGGTGCCCTTGTCCTTGCACTTCGTCGCGGGGACCGCGAAGTCGGTCTCCGTCGGCAGCTTGTAGCAGTAGTCGCGCACCAGGTACAGCTCCATGCAGAGCCGGTAGCCGCCGGTGGTGATCCAGGGCCCGTCCGGGTCGGCGCAGGTGCCCTGCGCCCGGTCGACGGACAGGACCCGGTAGGTCCCGCGCGAGCCGTTGCAGTTGCCGAGCCCCAGGAAGCTGCCCTTCACGTCCACGGAGACGCAGTCGCCGACGGCGGCCGGCGCGGGCAGCGCGGCCTCGGTCGTCGGGGCCACCTCGGGCGGGGAGTGCCGGTCGGACGGGGCCGGGCGGCCGGTCTGCTGCGTCGACAGCGACGGTCCTGCCGACGGGCTCTCGCCGTCGTTGACGATGTTGTAGACCAGCCCGCCCACGAAGAGACCGACCAGGCACAGCACCACCACGCCGGCGATCAGGCCGAGGATGAGCGGCGTGTTGTTCTTCTTCGGCGGTGGCGGCGGGGCGCCCACGCCCGGTCCCCAGGGGGCGGCGCCCGGGTAGCCGGGGGGATTCGGCGGTGGAGGCAGCGTCACCACTGGAGTTTCACATGTGCGGGCAACGGTGCGCCAAGCGATTCGTCCACATCGGACGACCGTCACACCCGCCCGACGCGGGCGAGTGTGACGGTCTCCCGGGTCGTCCGGGCGGTCGGCGGCGGACCCGCGGATGGCCCTCGGCCTGGTCGGCAGGCACACTTCGGGGGTGACCGACGATCTCGCCGCGGTGGCCGCGCTGCACGACCCGGTGCGCCGGGCGCTCTACGACTACGTCGCGGCCCAGGGCCGGGCGGTCGGGCGCAACGAGGCGGCCGAACAGACGGGGATCTCGCGCACCCTCGCCGCCTTTCACCTGGACAAGCTCGCTGAGGCCGGCCTGCTGGAGGTCGACTTCATGCGGCTGACCGAGGCCAGGCCCGGGCCGGGGGGCGGGCGTCCGGCGAAGGTCTACCGCCGGGGGCCCATCGTGCGTACGGTCACGCTGCCCCATCGCGACTACGAACAGCTCGCGGCGCTACTGGCCGAGGCGGTGCACGACACGGCCGCGGACGACCGCGCGGTGGCGGCGGCCGGTGCGGCCGGCGAGCGGATGCACGAGCCCGGCGCGTGGCTGGCGACACTGCGGGCACGCGGCTACGAGCCCTATGCGGACGGAGCCCGGGTGCGCCTGCGCAACTGTCCCTTCCGGCAGGTCGCCCAGGCGCAACCGCTGCTCGTGTGCTCGATGAACCTGGCGCTGTGCCAGGGGATCGCGGGTGGGGACGCCACCGCGGAGCTGGACCCGCGGCCGGACGAGTGCTGCGTCTCGTTCTCTAAAAACAAATCTCATTGACATAGAAGCCGAGTGAGTGGTCCCCTCGATCCATGAATCTCGCGCAGCTGAACGTCGGGCGACTGGTCGCCCCGCTCGACGCCCCGGAGATGGCCGAATTCGTCGCCCTCCTCGAACCGATCAACGCGCTGGCCGACGACGCACCCGGATTCGTGTGGCGGTTCACGGCGTCGGACACCGACTCCGCGGTGGCCTACCGGCACGACTCGGGTGACGACCTGCTGATCAACATGTCGGTCTGGCGTACCCGGCAGGACCTGTGGAACTACGTCTACCGGACCCGCCACCTCGCCGTGCTGCAGCGGCGCAGGGAGTGGTTCGCCCGGACGGTCGAGGTGCACAGCGTGATGTGGTGGGTGCCGGACGGTCACCTGCCGAGCGCGGCGGAGGGCATGTCGCGGCTCGCCCGGCTTGCCGAGCACGGTCCCGGGCCGGGCGCGTTCACCTTCAAGGACTTCCACGAGCCGTCCGGCACCCCCGCCTGATCGAGGCACGGTGCCGCGCCTAGGGGACCGGAACGCGCCGCCCGGTGTGCCGATTTACGCCTGATCTGCCTGAATCAGCCACTTCGGTGGCTGAACCAGGGCAGATTGGTCGCAAGGAGAGGAGCCGGGATGGACAGGATTCTCGCCGACCAGACCAGGGCGGCCGGCAATACCGTGGATCAGCACGACCAGTCCGGGAGCACGCTGCCGCCGGTCAGGCGCTGGATCGCGGAACGGCAGCGGTGGGCGTCCGCCATCGCCGCACGCGGCGTCGACTGGGATCACCCCCGCACGGTGCACTGGAACGCGGCCTGCGGGACCGAGGCCGCGGCCGACTTCGCCGACATCCGCCGCCAGGCGCGCACCTACGCGGCCATCGCGCCCGCGTTCGCGGCGGCCGCCCGCCACCGGGAGGCTCGCGCCCGCACCGCCGAGGCCATGGGCGACCTGGTCACCGCGCGCGAGAACTACTTCATCGCCGCCGTGCACTGGAGCGCGGCGCAGTGGCCCGGCCATGCCGAGGACGCGGCCGACCGGGCTCACCACGAGCGCAAACGCGCCTGCTACAGCCGCTTCGCCGAGCTCGCCGACCACCACGTCGAAGCGGTGTGGATCCCGTTCCCCGGCACCCACCGCGGCTCGCTGCCGGCCTGGCTGCACCTGCCGCCCGGATACAGCGGCGGCCGGATCCCGGTGGCCGTCGTGGTGCCGGACCTGGACAGCTGCAAAGAGGCCACGGTGGCCCTGCACGGCGACCGGTTCCTCAGCCGCGGCTTCGCCGTGCTCGCGATGGAGGGACCGGGCCAGTACGAGTGCGCGATGCTCGGCACCCACTTCAGCCTGCCCGCCTGGGCGCAGGTCGGCCCGGCCTGCCTGGACTGGCTGGCCGGGCGGCCCGAGGTCGACCCGGCGCAGGTGGTGCTGACCGGCAGCGGCTTCGGCTCGTTCGCCGCGACCATCGTGGCCGCGAACGAACCCCGGTTCCGCGCCTGCGCCGTCATGGAGGTCTGCCACGAGCCGGGCTGGACGACCGTGTTCGAGGAGGCGTCGCCGACCCACAAGATGCGCTTCATGTACATGACCGGGCACACCGACGAGGCGGAGTTCGACCGGTTCACCCGGACACTCACCTGGCAGGGGCACGCCGAACGCCTGCGTATGCCGTACCTGGCGGTCGCCGGGGAGGACGACGAGCTCAGCCCGCTCGACTGGACCCGTGACCTGCTCGACGCGGTGCAGGGTCCGCGGCAGCTGGTGGTCTATCAGGACTCGCCGCACCACATCGGCGGCGTGCCGTCGGCGCGCCTGGGCCCGTCCGCGGCGATCCTGGTGGCCGACTGGCTCGCGGCCCGGGTACGCGGCGAAGCCTTCCCCTCCGAGCAGTGGATCATCGACGCGGACGGCCGCATCAACCGCGGCCCGATGCCTGCCGTCGAGCCGGTGGAGCCGCCGGAGGCGTCCCACCCGTCACCCCAGCCGGTGCCGCAGGCGTCGCCCCACGGGTCCGGGCCCGTGCCGGCAGCGTCGCCCAACGGCTCCAAGCCCGTGCCGCAGGCCTCGCCCGACGAGCCCACATCCGTGGCGGCGGCACCCTCGGAGCAGCCCAGACCCGTGCCGTCGGCATCGCCCAACGGATCCGGGCCGCCGTTGGCCAGCGGATCCGGCACCGTGCCGCCATCGCCTGAGGGGGCCGAACCGGTGCCGAGCGTCGATCGGGCGGCGAAGCCCGGCGGCCGGGGTCGCGGCTCGCGCAAGAAGGGCGGTCCGGCTCCGGCGGCCGGCGATCACCAGCAGCCGCCCATCCGGCACGAGCCGGCCGACCCGAAACGCTCGCGCGGCCGCAGCAAGGTGCCTCGCGGATCGTCGTCGTGACCGTCACGGCCCGGCAGGCGCACCCGCCGGCCGGGCCGTCACGCCGTACGCCGCCCGAGCGCCGGTGACGCGCCCCGGCTGGGCAGCGCCACCAGGGCACAGCACAGCGCGGCCGAGCCGGCCGCCGCGACGGTCGCCACCGGCACCATCGTCAGCAGGCCCAGCGGCAGTGCCACTTCGTTGATCGCGGTGCGGGTCAGGATCGGCACGAACGCCCACATCACGCCGTCCACCACCGTGGCCGTGGCCACGAGCGCGAACGGGGCCCCGGCCAGCGCCGATCCGAACCGCACCCAGCGGGTGTGCCGCCGCCACCGCTGCAACGCCCACACCGCGGCGAGCCAGCCGGCGGCGCCCGCGGCGACGGCGGCCGCGAGTGCCGACGCGACCACCGCGACCGTCGCCCGGTGCGAGACGACCAGCACCCCCTCCCGCGTGACCGCGCCCTCGGGCGCTGCGGGCGGGCGCACCGACACTGATACCGACAACTCGTCGCGGGTGGCGTCGAACCAGTGCAGCCCGCTGGTCTCGCCGACCACCGGGCTCGCCGTCCAGCCCGCGGCGACCAGCCGCGCCCGCAGCTGGGCCGGGTCCAATCCGGTCGGGTCTGCCCAGACCACCACCGCCGCGTCGGTGCGATCCTCGGGGTGGTCGAACATCACCACCTCGTCGCCGCTTTCGGTGGCCGGACAGACCAGGTCGCATTCGACGGCCAGGCCGGGCACGCCCTGCGGCGCCCGGCCGAGCGCCGTCGTCGCCACGACCAGGGCCTGCTGTGCCGAGGGCGGTCCGGGATAGGGCCCGGCGAACACGGCCAGCGCCGCCCCGGCCAGTGCCGCGTACAGCGCGCACACCACGGTCAGCACCCGGGCCGTGGTCGCCCTCGGCGGGCGCAGCCGCACCCGCATACCGCCGAGGAGCAGGTCGAGCGCATCGGCGCGGCCCGGATGCCGCTGCCCCTCGGCCGCGTCGTCGAGCAGGGTGGTCAGCAGTTCGTCGCCGCGCTCGCGCCGATACCAGCCCGGATAGGCCCGCAACAGCCGCCGGTATCGCGCCCGCAGCTCCTCGATGTCGTTCACCGGCCGCCCTCCAGGGCCAGCCCGGGCACGCCGCGGCGCCGCAGCCGCGCCGCGGCCACCGTCGCATCGGCCCGCATCCGCTCGACCTCGGCGGCCAGCGCGGTCGCGCCGTCGTCGGTGAGCCGGTAATAGCGGCGTAGCCGGCCGTCCACCGCCTCCTCCCGGTCGACCACCAGCAGCCCGTCTTCGGCGAGCCGGTCCAGGGCGGCGTAGAGGGTGCCCGGCCGCAGTTGCAGGCGGCCGCCGGACAGCTCGCGGGCGGCCTGCATCACCCCGTAGCCGTGCAGCGGCTGGTCGGTCAGCGAGGTCAGGATGAAGAACGTGGGTTCCGCCAAACGCATGCGGCCGACCGTACGACTATCGGTATAGTCTGTCAATCGTAGTAATGACGATCGAGTGTCGGCGGGGCTCGTTATCCTGGCCCGATGGACATGGAGTTCAGCGGCGAGATCTGGTTCTGGAGAGGCCCCGCGCCCTGGTATTTCGTGACCGTGCCCGACGAGCACTGCCAGACGTTGGAAGACGCGTCGTCGCTGGTCAGCTACGGCTGGGGCATGATCCCGGTGACCGCCCGGATCGGCCGGACCGGCTGGACGACCTCGCTGTTCCCCAAGGACGGGCGCTACATCGTGCCGGTCAAGGCCGTGGTGCGCCGGGCCGAGGGGCTCGACACCGGTGACATGGTGACGGTCCGGCTGGACGTCGACGCATGAGTCCCCGCCCGGACCGATGACTTCCGGGCGGCCGCTTCGTCATACCCGGTATGAGACTGACACTCACCGAGTTCGTGACCCTCGACGGCGTGTACCAGGGCCCCGGCGGCCCGGCCGAGGACACCACCGACGGCTTCGTGCACGGCGGCTGGGTGGTGCCCTTCTTCGACGACGTCCTGGGCGGCTACATCACCGGTGTCTTCGGCGAGGTCGACGCGTTCCTGCTCGGCCGGCGCACCTACGACATCTTCGCCGAGGCCTGGCCGAGGTCCACCGACCCGGCTGACCCGATCGCGGCCGCCCTCAACACGCTGCCCAAGTACGTCGCCTCAGGCACGCTGACCGCCGCCGACTGGCACCGCAGCACCGTGCTCGGCGGCGACGTGGTGGCCGAGGTCGCCAAGCTCAAGGAGCAGTCCGGCCGGGAACTGCAGATCCACGGCAGTGGTGCGCTCGCGCAGACCCTGTTCGACGCCGGTCTGATCGACCTGGTCCGGCTCATCGTCTTCCCGGTCGTGCTCGGCTCGGGCAAACGGCTGTTCGCCGAGGGTCGCACGCCGTCGCGGTTCCGGCTGGCCGACGTCACGTCGACGCCGACCGGTGTGACGATGCAGACCCTCGAACTCGCCGGGGTCCCCGAGTACGGCTCCATGGAGGTCGAGTGACCGGTCAGCCGCGGCGGCGCAGTTCGAGGAACCGGTAGCTGAGCTGGTCGTGGATGAGCGCCCACTGCAGCGCGTCGCCCCCGACCAGTGACTGCCAGTACAGGCCGGACGGGCGGAACACGCGGCCCATCGCCAGCAGCGCGCTGATCGCGCGGTCACGCGGGCGGCGCAGCTCCAGGTAGGGCGTCAGGTCGAGGTCGCGCACCAGCTCCAGGCCGTGCCCGGCGGCCATGGTGCGCACCTGGCCGACGGTGAGCAGCGAGCCGACGTGCCAGCCGGTGCGGAACTCCGCCATCCGGCGGGCGGTCCGCGGCGAATCGTGCGTGGCGGCGGAGGTGAGGAAGTCGTCGCAGATCACGAGCCGGCCGCCGGGCCGCAGGGTGCGGGCGGCTTCGCGGAAGTAGCCGTCGGCGTCGGGGCTGTGGATGAACGCCTCGATGGAGAACGCCAGGTCGGCGGTGCCGGCCAGGTCGTCGGGCACGGCCAGGTAGTTGCCCTCGCGGCAGCGCACGCGGGTGTCCAGCCCCGCTTCGGCGATCAGCTCGGCCGCCCGCGCCGCCTGCAGCGGGCTGATGGTGATGCCCTCGCCGGTCAGGTCGGTCCGGGCGGCCAGGTAGAGCAGGCTCGCGCCGAGTCCGCAGCCTAGGTCCACAACGGACGGGCAGGCCAGGTCAGGTGGCAGGGTGTCGAGCAGGAGCTCGTCCACGTGGTGGAAGGCCTGCGCCCGGGTGGCCACCCCGGGACCCCACACGGCGCGGTGGATGGACGCGCCGCCCTGCCCCAGCCGCTCGAACGCGGCGGCGTTGTTGTCGTAGTAGCGGCGTACCCGCTCGGCACCCGCTACCGCATCCGCCTGGAAGGTCATGGCCGCCCACTGTAGACGCTCGCGGCCCGCACCGCGCGGCGACGACGGCATGCCCGGCCGTATATGGCGTGCGACGGCCGCGAGGCCGCGCATAGCCTGTCCGCCGTGACGTTTCGGGAGCTGGTCGACGCCGCGGTGGACACCGCGATCGAGGGCTGGGACTTCGGTGTCCTGGATGGACGCTACGTGCAGGGCGCGCCGTCGTGGGACTACCGCGGACTGGTCGGGCAGCCGCTGCGGTCCGCGACGGCGTTGCTCGACCTGTGTACCGGTGGCGGCGAGTTCCTGTCCTCGCTCGCACCGCTGCCGCCGGTGACGGCGGCCACCGAGGCGTACCCGCCCAACGTCCTGGTCGCGCGGCGGCGGTTGGGGCCGCTCGGCATCCAGGTCGCGGACGTCTCGGCGGACCCGGGTCGGCTGCCGTTCGGCGACGGCGTGTTCGACCTTGTGCTCAGCAGGCACGGGGCGTACGTGCCGGCGGAGGTCCGCCGCGTGCTCGCCCCGGGCGGGCTGTTCGTCACCCAGCAGGTCGGCGGCCGGGACCTCGCGGAGCTGAACGCCGCCCTCGACGCCCCGCCGCACACCTTCCGGACCTGGGACCTCGACACCGCGGCCCGCGAGCTGGAGCGGGACGGCTTCACCGTGGCCGACCGGCGGGAGGAGCTGGTCGGCGGGGTGCTGCACGACATCGGCGCGGTCGTGCTGCTGCTGCGGCTCACGCCCTGGCAGATCCCGGACTTCGACCCCACGGTGTACGAGACCCGGCTGCGCGTGCTGCACGACCGGCTCGCCGCGGGCGCAACGCTGCGTGTGCACAGCCACCGTTTCCTGCTGACCGCCCGGCTTCGCTGAGCCACCCCGCCGCCGCGCCGACCACCTGCGCTCCGCGCTACGCCGGCGCGGGGCGCAGGGCGTGCCCGCACGCCCTGCCCAGCCACGCTCTGCCGCGGCTCCTGGTCAGGCGGTGGCCGGCAGCATGGCCTCCTGGCGGCGCAGCCGCAGCTGGGTGAGCAGGCCCGCTGCCGCGACGAGCACGGCGACCGCGCTGTAGGTCAGCACGGTGGGCTGCAGACCGAGCAACGCGACACCCTGACCGGCGACGATCAGCGGCAGCCCGAACGACAGGTAGGCCACCAGGAACACCGCGGCGAACAGCCCGCCCCGCTGGTGCGGCTGGGCGTGCGGGCCGACCAGGCGCAGCGCGCCGCCGAACGCCGAGCCGAAGCCGAGCCCGCTGACCGCCGCGCCGAGCCAGACCACGGGCAGCAGGCCAGCGGCGATCCCGGCCGCGACGATCACCGTGCCGGCGAGCACCCCGGCGGTGCCGAGCAGGGTCGCCCGGCGGCCGTGCAGCCGCCCGGTCAGCACGCCCGCGACGGCCGCCGCGCCCGGGGCGACGAACGCCGTCGCACCGTTGAGGAGTCCGCTGTCCAGGTGGAAGACGCCGCGCACGATGGTCGGTCCCAGGCCCATGAACAACCCGGCCATCATCCAGGACGCCAGGTGCACCGGGACGGCGGCGGTGAACTCGCGCCGGGCCGGGTGCGGCACCGTGACCCGGGGCACGAGCGAGCCCAGCGCGCCGGGCCGGGGCGTGGACGTCTCGGCGGACAGGAAGAGCACGACCGTGCCCGCCGCCATGATCGCGGCCAGCGTGCCGAACACGATCAGGCTGGCGGAATGGGTGAACTGGACGGCGGCGCCGGTGAGCAGCGCGCCCAGGCCGAGGCCGCCCGCCGGGGCGACGCTGCCGATCAGCGAACCCCACCGGCGGTAGCGCGGCGGCGCGACTTCCAGCAGCGCGGCGGTGAAGGCGCTGCTGGCCGCGCCGGTGGCCAGGCCCTGCACGACACGGGCGGCGATGATCCAGCCGAGGTTCGGCGCGAACACGAACATCAGCATCGAGACGAGTTCGACCAGCAGTGCTCCGACGAGCACCGGACGCCGGCCGACGTGGTCGGACAGCGAACCGGCCACCAGCAGGGCGGCGAGCAGCGCGAAGGCGTACGCGGCGAAGGCGACGGTGAGCATGGACGGCGCGAAGCCCCACTGCCGCTGGTACAGCACGAACAGCGGGGTCGGCGCGCCCGCGGCGAGGTAGAGCGAGGCGAAGGCGAGCGCGGTGCCGGTGAAGGCGACGGTCGGCGACAGCGACCGGCGGGCGGTCTGCGTGGCGTGGCGGGGCCGGTACAGGGCCCGGTCGGCGATGGTCATGAAGTGGCGCTCCCTAAAGCAAAGATCATTGCGTTTAAGTCGTAGGCGACCGTACCTACAGCACCGGAGTTAAAGCAAATATTTCTGCGTTAGTATGGGAGTCATGTCTGCCACATCCAGCCCTGCCCGGCGTACCGGCGGTCGCAGTGCCGCCGTGCTGGCCGCGGTGCGCTCGGCGGTCGAGGAACTGGTCCAGGAGCGCGGCGCCGCGCAGGTCACCATTCCGATGGTGGCCGAGCGCGCCGGGGTCAACCCGACCAGCGTCTACCGCCGCTGGGGTGACGCCGCCTCCATGATCAACGACCTGGCGACCTACCGGATGTCGCCGGACCGCCCCCTGCCGGACACCGGCGACCTGCGGGCGGACCTGGTCGACTGGGCGCAGGAGATCATCGAGCACTTCCGGCAGCCGGCCGCGGCGGCGATGCTGCGCGGCGGAGCGGTGGCGGCCGGCGCCGGCGACTCGGACTGCCTGCGCAACCGCAGGGCCGAGGCCACCCTGCTGGTCGAGCGGGCCGGCGGCGGGGTGCCCGTCGACGACGTGATTGACCATGTCATCGCACCCATCGTGTACCGCGTGCTGTTCCGGCCCTGGAGCCTCGACCAGACCGACCTGGCGGCCGCCCTGGTGAACCGGCTATTCGCGGGTCGCTGAACCGGCATCCGATCACGACGGAGGTCGGCCGGGCGGCTCCGATGCGGATCGGAAATCTGAACGAACGGCTTCGCACCGAGACTTTCACGCTCGGGCCCGGAGGAGTATCGTCATAGACGTTCCCCGCCGACTTCCCCCGTGGTCGGCGGGGAACGTTCGTTTGAGCAGCGGTTTACGACCGCCTCCCCCGGGTATCTGCGCGCCGGCACCACGAATTGACACCGCTGTCGGCACGCAGGAGGCATCACCATGATTCTGCTCGGATTGCTGCTGGTATTCGGCCTGGCCGGACTGGCGCTCGTGGCCTTCATGGACAATGACGGCCTGTTCACCACGTCGGTGGGCACGGTCGAGCTGTTCGGCTACCAGGCCGCGCTCACGGTCGGCGAGGTCTTCCTCATCGGCGCGGCCGCCGGCGCGCTGATCCTCGCCGGGCTGTTCATGCTGTTCGGCGGAGCCGGGCGGCGCGCCCGCCGCCGCCTCGCGGCGCGCCGCGAGCTGCAGGCGCAGCGGGCCGAGAACCTCGACCTGAAGCGCAGGCACGAAAGCATCGCCACGGAACTGGCCGCGCAGCGGGCCGCCGAGGCCGGTGCCGCCGACGCCGAGCGGGAGGTCGAGTCCGCTCGGACTGCCCGGGAGGCCAAACTCGCCCGCGGCGCCGCCGAGGCGGAGTCCGACGAGCGACTGTCCACGCGGTAGCAGCGAACGACCGTCGGGGCCGCCGTACCGGGGATCGGTGCGGCGGCCCGGCGCTGGACGGCGTCGGGCACACTGCCTCCCATGCCGAAATCACGACGAGACGTCCGCGCCCGCCGCGCCGCGGCCGCCGCGCGGCTGCAGCCCGGCAGCCGGACGCGGACCCGCTCGGCGCTCACCGAGGCGCGCAGCTGGCAGCAGGCGGGCCTGCCCGCGGCGCTGGCCGGCACGGTCGGACTGGTGCTGAGCATCCTGCTCGCGGCATGGCACTCCTGGCTGATGCCCGCGGTCGCGGTGGGGGCGGCCCTGCTCAACCTCTATGCGGCGTATGTCGTCGTCAAGGCGCGCCGGGCGGACGAGTTCCTGTTCCCGCAGCGCTGGGGCAGCGGCCGGTGCTCCGTGCGCGGCGAGGTCGTCTCGGGCGTGCTCGCGCTGGCCGCCGCCGTGCTCGCCGTGATCGGTTTCGCGAGCCGATGAATACGCGTTGCGGCCGGCCCGCGCGTCCCCGTAGGGTCTCGACCTTGTGCGCAAGGTAGTCGACTCCGTCGTGCCCGCCCGGCTCGGCGCGGGCTACCGCTGGCTGCTGGCCTCGTCCTGGTCGAGCAACCTCGGCGACGGGGTGGCGCTCGCGGCCGGGCCGCTGCTGGTCACCTCGCTGACCGACGACCCGTTCCTGATCTCGCTGGCCGCGCTGCTGCGCTGGGCCCCGCCGCTGATGTTCGGCCTGTACGCGGGCGTGCTGTCGGACCGGCTCGACCGGCGCCGCATCATGATCGCGGCGAACGCGGCCCGGGTCATGGTGCTGGCCGTGCTCGTGGCCATGATGCTCACCGGGACGCTGACGGCGCTCGGCGCGCTGGCGGCACTGGGCCTGCTGACCGTCGCCGAGGTGTTCGCCGACAACACCGCCGGCACGCTGACGCCGATGCTGGTGCACCGCGACGACCTGGCGATCGCCAACGCCCGGCTGCAGACCGGGTTCATCACGCTCAACCAGCTGATCGGCCCGCCGATCGGGGCGGCGCTGTTCGCCGCGGGCACGGCGTGGCCGTTCGCGGCCGAGGTCGTGCTGGTCGCCGCCGGCGTGGTGCTGGTGTCGCGGGTGCGGCTGCCGGCCCGTGAGCGACCGGACGGGGCACGGCGCAGCCTGCGGCGGGACGTCGCCGAGGGGTTCCGCTGGACGGTGAACCACGCGGCCGTGCGTACCCTCGTGCTCACGATTTTGATCTTCAACGTGACGTTCGGGGCCGCGTGGTCGGTGCTCGTGCTCTACGCCCAGGCACAGCTCGGCCTCGGCGCCATCGGGTTCGGCCTGCTCACCACGGTCTCGGCGGTCGGCGGCCTGCTAGGCACGGCGCTCTACGGCGCGATCACCCGGCGGGTGAGCCTGGGCAACGTGATGCGCGTCGGGCTGATCATCGAGACCCTGACCCACCTCGGCCTCGCCGTGACCACCTCACCGGTGCTGGCCTCCGCGATCTTCTTCGTGTTCGGGGCGCACGCGTTCGTCTGGGGCACCACCTCGGTCACCGTGCGCCAGCGGGCCGTGCCCGAGCCGCTGCAGGGCCGGGTGAACAGCCTCAACACCATCGCCGTCTTCGGCGGCCTGGTCGTCGGCTCGGTGATCGGCGGCGTGCTGGCCACCCACTACGGGGTCACCGCGCCGTTCTGGTTCGCCTTCGCCGGTTCGGCGGCCTTCGTCGTGCTGCTGTGGCGCGAGATGACCCGCATCGCCCACGCGGACGAGGAACCGGTGCCCGCGACCGCGTGAGCGCGCCGCCGCGTCAGGGCAGCGCGGCGGGCAGGCCGAAGCGGGTGAAGTGCTCGGCCCCGATGAACGCGGTGACCTCGGCGATGCGGTCCTCGCGCAGCGTCAGCACGTTGACCGACCACGCCACGTGCTCGCCCGTGGCGTCGGGGCGCAGGTAGCACGCCACCGCGGGCTGGCCGTTGGCGCTGACCGGCAGGTGCCGCCAGGAGCCGCACGCGGTCAGCGGGACCCGCACCGCGAAGTCGGTGACCGCGGCCAGGCCGTGATACCAGTGCGGCAGCGGCGGCATGGACCAGGTGACGTCCTCGACCAGCAGCGAGATCAGGGCGTCGGCGTCGCCGCGCTCCAGCGCCCCGGCGAACCGGTGCACGACGTCGCGCACCCGCGCATCGCCGATCTTGCGCAGGGTCTGCTGCTGGCTGGGGGAGGGCGCCTTCTCCGCCACGATCCGGCGCGCCCGCGCCAGCGCCGAGTTCACCGAGGTCGTCGAGGTGTCCATGATCGCGGCGATCTCGGCGGCGGAGAAACCCAGCACCTCGAACAGCAGCAGCGCCGCCCGCTGGTTGCCGGGCAGATGCTGCAGCGCGGCGACGAACGCCAGCTCGACCGCCTCGCGCTGCTCGTAGCGCGCGCCCGGCCCGGCCGGCCCGCTGCCCACACCCGCGTCGGGGTACGGCCCGAGCCAGGCGACCTCGGTCAGCGGGGTGTCGCCGACCACGGCGTGGGCGCTGGACGGGCCGAGGTCCATCGGCAGCGCCCGGCGGCCGCGGGCCTCGACGAGGTCCAGGCAGGTGCGGGTGGCCACGGTGTAGAGCCAGGCCCGCAGCGAGCCACGCCCGGCGAAGCCCGCCAGCCCGCGCCAGGCCCGCAGCAGCGCGTCCTGGAGCGCGTCGTCGGCGTCATGGGTCGAGCCGAGCATCCGGTAGCAGTGCGCGTGCAGCTCCGGCCGCAGCGGCTCGACGAGCCGGGTGAACGCGGCGTCGTCCCCGCCCTGCGCCAGGGCCAGGTCGGCGTCCCCGGCCACGGCTGCGGAAAGTTCGCTCACAAGCGACGATTCTGCCGCACCGCCCCGGTCTTTATCAGGTACGGGAGCCATCTCACCGCCTAGGAGACCTGATGAACGACACTTCGACCGTCCCCGTCACGAGCAGCACCCTCCAGGTGCCGGGCGCTCGGCTGCACTACGAGGTGCGAGGCGCGGGGCCGCTGGTGGTGCTCGTCGGCGCGCCCATGGACGGCCGGGCGTTCACGCCGCTGGCCGAGCTGCTGGCCGTCGACCACATGGTGCTCACCACCGACCCGCGGGGCATCTTCCGCAGCACGGTCGACGACCGCGGCCAGGACTCGACGCCCCAGCAGCGGGGCGACGACCTGGCCCGGCTGATCACCCACCTCGACGCCGGTCCGGCCGTGGTGCTGGGCTCCAGCGGCGGGGCGGTCAGCGCGCTGGCCCTCGCCGAGACCCGCCCGGAGCTGGTCAGCACGGTCATCGCACATGAACCGCCGCTGGACGAGCTGGTCGAGGACCGGGCCGAGCTGCGCGCGGCGACCGACGACATGATCGCGACCTACCTGGGCGGCGACCCGCGTGGCGCGTTCGCGAAGTTCCTGAAGATCGCGAACATCGAGCTGCCCCCGCCGGTGTTCGAGGCCATCGTCGGCGGCGAGCGCGACGAGCAGTCGGTCGCCGACGAGCACTTCCAGTACGCGCACATGCTGCTGCCGACGGTCAGCTTCGTCCCGGACACCGCGATGCTGCGCGGCAACGGCGGCACCCGGGTCGTGGTCGGCATCGGCGCGGACTCCGCCGGCCAGCTCTGCGACCGCACCTCGCGGGCGCTGGCGGCGCGGCTGGACATCGAGCCCACGATGTTCCCCGGCGACCACATCGGCTTCACCGACGACCCGGCGGCGTTCGCCGCGCGGTTGCGGGAGGTGCTGGCCGCAAGCTGATCATACCGTCGAGAATGGACACAGGGCCGTCCGGTTTTCAGCCGGACGGCCCTGTTGTCGTCCGCGCCGTTCATCCGTTCGTCGGCTCACGACTGTCGAAGTGTTGACGTGTTCGTGACGTGTCGGTAACGTTGCCCCCGACGCAGTGCAAGATTTCGACAAACGAATGTTTAGTTTTGTCGTTAGCTTGTGCAAGTTCCCTGCAGGCCGCTCACCTGCCGGTGTTCTCCATTCGTTCAGGAGAGGCCCGGTATGACGTCGGCATTCGTACGCACTGGTCGATCACCCCCACGCGGTCCGGGCTGAGTTCACGCCCGCGCCACGTCACCGGTTACACCACGCCTGCAAAACATCAACCGCGCGGTCCCGCTCACCGTCGCGGCTGATCAGTCACCCCGTTTCACCGCACGCCTGTGGAACCCCCTCCACACGCGGAACCGTCCCTCCGTGACAAAGGACAGTGATGAGAACCAGGAATCCGATCAGAGCGGTGGCGACCGCGGTCGCCACCGCGATGATCGCCACGGCCGGGTGGGCAGCCGTCGCGCAAGCGGCCGGCGGACCCAACCTCAGCCTCGGCAAGTCGACGTCCGCCAGCTCGGTCAACGGCCCCTACGTGACCGGCAACCTCAACGACGGCAACCAGGGCAGCTACTGGGAGAGCTCCGGCTCCCTGCCGCAGTGGGCCCAGCTCGACCTCGGCGCCGCCACCGCCATCGACCAGGTCGTGCTGAAGCTGCCCGCCGGCTGGGGCACCCGCACCCAGACCCTGTCCGTCCAGGGCAGCACCAACGGCTCCAGCTTCAGCGACATCGTCGCGTCGCAGGGCTACAGCTTCAACCCGTCGGTCGCCAACAACTCGGTGACCATCAACTTCCCGGCGACCTCGCCGCGCTACGTGCGCGTCAACATCAGCGCCAACACCGGCTGGGCCGCCGCGCAGTTGTCCGAGCTGGAGATCTACGGCACGGCCAGCTCGTCGACCAACCTGGCCCAGGGCCGTCCCACCACCGAGAGCGGCCACGCCGACGTCTACGACTCGGGCCGCACCGTCGACGGCAACCAGGGCACCTACTGGGAGAGCGTCAACAACTCCTTCCCGGAGTGGGCGACCGTCGACCTCGGCTCGTCCGTGGCCGTCAACCGGGTCGTGCTGAAGCTGCCGACCTCCGGCTGGGGCACCCGCTCGCAGACCCTCGCCGTCCAGGGCAGCACCAACGGCTCGACATTCACCGACATCGTCGGCTCGGCGTCGTACACGTTCAACCCGGCCGTGGCCGGCAACTCGGTGACGATCAACTTCACTCAGACCACCACCCGGTACGTGCGGATCAACATCACCGCCAACACCGCGTGGCCGGCGGGCCAACTCTCCGAGATCGAGGTGTACGGCCCCGGCGGCGGCACCCCCGACACCACCGCCCCCAGCGTGCCGTCGAACCTGACCCTCGGCGCGTCCGGCACGACGATCACCCTCAACTGGGGTGCGTCGACCGACAACTCCGGCGGCAGCGGCCTCGCGGGCTACGACATCTACCGCAACGGCACCCTGGCCGCGCAGGTCGGCGCCGTCACCACCTGGCAGGACACCCAGCCGACCACGGCGACCGTGTCCTACTACGTGCGGGCGCGTGACAACGCGGGCAACATCTCGGCCAACAGCAACACGGTCACCCGCACCGGGACCACGCCGGACACCACCCCGCCGAGCGTGCCCGGCACGCTGAGCCACAGCACGTCCGGCACGACGATCACCCTGAACTGGGGTGCGTCGACCGACAACTCCGGTGGCAGCGGCCTGGCCGGTTACGACATCTTCCGCAACGGCGCGCTGGCCGCGCAGGTCGGCACCGTGACCACGTGGAACGACACCCAGGCCGCCACGGCGACCGTGTCGTACTACGTGCGGGCGCGGGACAACGCCGGCAACGTGTCCGGCAACAGCAACACGGTCACCCGCACCGGAACCACGACCGACACGACGCCGCCGAGCGTGCCCGGCACGCTGAGCCACAGCACGTCCGGCACGACGATCACCTTGAACTGGGGTGCGTCGACCGACAACTCCGGTGGCAGCGGCCTGGCCGGCTACGACGTCTTCCGCAACGGCGCGCTGGCCGCGCAGGTCGGCACCGTGACCACGTGGAACGACACCCAGGCCGCCACGGCGACCGTGTCGTACTACGTGCGGGCGCGGGACAACGCCGGCAACGTGTCCGGCAACAGCAACACCGTCACCCGCACCGGCACCCAGCCCCCCGGCTGCACCAACGTCGCGTCCGGCAAGACCATGACCGCGAACGGCTCCACGTTCACGTTCACCCCGGAGAAGGCCAACGACGGCCAGGTCGCCACCTACTGGGAGGGTGCGGGCTACCCGGCGCAGCTGACCGTGGCGCTCGGCGGCAACCACGTCATCACCGCGGTGAACGTCAAGCTGAACCCGGACCCGGCGTGGGGCACGCGTACCCAGAACTTCCAGATCCTGGGCCGCGAGCAGTCCTCGTCTACCTACACCAACCTGGTGTCGGCGGCGAGCTACCAGTTCACCCAGGGCAACAACGTGGTGAGCGTCCCGGTCTCGGCGACCACCGCCGACGTGCGGCTGTCCTTCAACTCCAACACCGGCGCCCCCTCGGGCCAGGTCGCGGAATTCGAGGTCTGCGGCACCCCCGCGCCGAACCCTGACCTGACCGTCAGCAACGTGTCGTGGACCCCGTCCTCGCCGAACGAGGCGTCGAGCATCTCGCTGACCGCCACCGTCAACAACATCGGCGACCTGTCCGCCCCCGCCTCCAAGGTGGGCCTTTACCTCGACGGCGCGCTCAAGGGCACCGTCGACGTCGCGGCCATCGCGGCCGGCGGCTCGCAGTCGGTCAGCCTGCCCATCGGCACCCTCGGCCAGGGCTCGTACGCCGTCAGCGCCCGTGCCGACAACGCGAGCACGGTGACCGAGAAGGACGAGAACAACAACACCGCCAACGCCGCGAGCAACCTTGTCGTGGCCCAGGCCCCCGGCCCCGACCTGCAGGTCACGGGCATCTCCACCAACCCGGCCAACCCGGCCGTCGGCGCGGCGGTCAGCTTCACGGTGACCGTCAACAACCGCGGCACCACGGCCTCGGGCGTCACCACGGTCACCCAGGTGACGGTCGGCTCCACCACCCTCAACACCAACACCGCGTCCATCGCCGCGGGCGCCACCGTCAACGTGGCCGTCAACGGCACCTGGACCGCCACTTCCGGTGGTGCGACCATCACCGCCAGCGCAGACGCGACCAACGTCGTCACCGAGACCAACGAGACCAACAACTCGCTGACCCAGTCGATCGTCGTCGGCCGGGGCGCGGCCGTCCCGTACACCTCGTACGAGGCAGAGTCCGCCGCCTACCAGGGTGAGCTGTTGCAGACGGACGCGCTGCGCACCTTCGGGCACACCAACTTCGCCACCGAGTCCTCGGGCCGCAAGTCGGTGCGCCTGACCAACCAGGGCCAGTACGTCGAGTTCACCTCGACCAACCAGGCCAACTCGATCGTGGTCCGCAACTCGGTCCCCGACGCCGCGGGCGGCGGCGGCCAGGACTACACGATCAGCCTCTACATCAACGGTGTGTTCGACCGGAAGCTCACCCTGTCCTCGGTGCACAGCTGGCTCTACGGCACCACCGACGACCCCGAGGGCCTGACGAACACCCCGCAGACCAACGCGCGGCGGCTGTTCGACGAGTCCAACGCCCTGCTGTCCACGTCGTACCCGCCGGGCACGAAGTTCAAGCTGCAGCGCGACTCGGGCGACAACGCCTCCTTCTACATCATCGATCTCGTCGACCTGGAGCAGGTCGCGCCCGCGCTGAGCAAGCCGGCCGAGTGCACCTCGATCACCAACTACGGCGCGGTGCCCAACGACGGCCTCGACGACACGGCGGCCATCCAGGCCGCGGTGACCGCCGACCAGAACGGGCAGATCAGCTGCGTCTGGATCCCGGCCGGCCAGTGGCGGCAGGAGCAGAAGATCCTCACCGACGACCCGCTGAACCGCGGGACGCACAACCAGGTGGGCATCAGCAACGTCACCATCCGCGGCGCGGGCATGTGGCACTCCCGCCTCTACACGCTGACCCAGCCCCAGAACGCGGGCGGCATCAACCACCCGCACGAGGGCAACTTCGGCTTCGACATCGACAAGAACACCATCATCTCCGACCTGGCCATCTTCGGCTCCGGCCGGATCCGTGGCGGTGACGGCAACGCCGAGGGCGGCGTCGGCATCAACGGCCGGCTCGGTGTCGGCACGAAGATCACCAACGTCTGGATCGAGCACGCCAACGTCGGCGCCTGGGTCGGCCGCGACTACTCCAACATCCCCGAGCTGTGGGGACCCGGTGACGGGCTGGAGTTCAGCGGCATGCGCGTGCGCAACACGTACGCCGACGGCATCAACTTCACCAACGGCACCCGCAACTCGACCGTGTTCAACTCGTCGTTCCGCAACAACGGCGACGACGCGCTCGCGGTCTGGGCCAGCAAGTACGTGAAGGACACCTCGGTCGACATCGGCCACGACAACCGCTTCGTCAACAACACGGTGCAGCTGCCGTGGCGGGCGAACGGCATCGCGGTCTACGGCGGCTACGGCAACAAGATCGAGAACAACCTGATCTACGACACCATGAACTACCCGGGCATCATGCTGGCGACCGACCACGACCCGATCCCCTTCACGGGTCAGACGCTGATCGCCAACAACGCGCTCTACCGCACGGGTGGCGCCTTCTGGAACGAGGACCAGGAGTTCGGCGCGATCACGCTGTTCGCGGCGACCGTCGCGATCCCCGGCGTCACGATCCGTGACACGGAGATCTACGACTCGACGTACGACGGCATCCAGTTCAAGGCCGGTGAGCTTCCGGGGGTGGTCATCACCAACGTGAAGATCGACAAGTCGAACAACGGCGCGGGCATGCTGGCCATGGCCCAGGCCCGCGGTAGCGCGGCGCTGTCGAACGTCACCATCACGAACTCGGGCACCGGCAACATCGTGACCCAGCCGGGCTCGACGTTCACCTTCTCGGGCAGCTGATCTGCCCGCACAGGAAGCACCTCCCAGGGGCCTGCCGGCGTTCACGCCGGCAGGCCCCCTGGCCATCCGGCCGGCCGGCCCCCCGCTGCAGTTTCGGGGAAACTGCGGCCATCGAGCGCGCGACAGCTGCAGTTTCCCCGAAACTGCAGCCGAAGATGCCGGGGGAGTGCTCTGGGCGGTGGTCCCGAAATGGTGAGGTGCGTTGGGGCTGGCGTGACTATCTTTGCGGCGTGACGGCAGACAGGCACTACTCATACGTCGGACCTGAGGATGTTCTGCTTCTCGTGTCGGACGCCGTCGGTGGTCGTCGTGTCCGCACTGGTGCCGACCTCGGTGTCTGGCTGGACGGTTGCAGTCGGGCCGACCTCGGGGAAGCGTTCACGTTTGTTGTTGATCTCGATGGCGTTCTTCGTCTGGCCCCACGGCGCAGTGAACACGTCGCCTGCGCGGCCGGCGATGCTGTGCTGGCGGCCGGAGAGATCATCTTCTGCCGGGACCGGGCGGAATGGGCCGTCGATGAGATCACCAACCAGTCCACCGGCTACTGCCCGGATCCGGGTTCGTGGACGGCCGTTGCTGCTGCGCTGGACGCCGCAGGACTACGTCACCCGGCCGGTTTCACCCAGCAGTACGTCTTCCGGCGCTGCCCCGGATGCGGGGAGCGCAACATCGTCAAGGAGGACGACTTCGTCTGTGCCGTGTGCGACGCAGACCTGCCGACCGAGTGGAACTTCTGACACCGCGGTTGACATCGGCACTTCATGAGAGGTCGACCAGTGATTCCACCATGGGTGCCGCGACGGTTCGGGCAGTCGTCCGTCACGCAGATCATGTTCGACTGGCTTTGCCAGGTCGATGGTGGGGGCGACTCCCTGAGCCCTGTCTACTCCTCCGGCACGAACACACCTCGGCCCGGCACGCCGATGACCACACCCTGCAGCCGCAGCACGCCGATGGCGCGCGTGATGGTGGAGAAGTGGACGGAGTACAGCGTTGCCAGCTCGTTGTATGAGGGCAGTTGCTGGCCTGGCTGGTACTCACCCGACTTGATGCGAGCGGCGAGGTCTTCGGCGATTTTCAGATAGCTCATGGGCAACGGCATGGCGACACTCCCGGGTTGGCACCCCGATTGGATCACGGTCACCTACTCCACCACCACCAGATGATGGACCTACTCCATTAGGTGGAGTAGGCTTCAGGTTGCGTCCGGGTTGGCACTTGGGCGTGAGTGGGCGAGCTGGCTCGCACCCTGGCTCGCCCACTTCGACGCAAGCTCAACTTGAGTGCACCGAACCGTGGGCACCTACGTCTGACCATCGAGGGGGAATCCGTGTTGTCCTACATCGAACCGATCAGCGATGCACGTGCGGAGTACCTGCGCCGCGAACTACATCGCCATCGGGATGGGCAACGTTCCGGGCGGTGCGGTATCTGTCTGCAACCGAACTGCCTCGGTGCGCGGCAGGCTCGCGCTGAACTGCGCATGGCCGGCCGGTACGAGTAGGGGTCCCATGCCGCCGAGGCGCCGGATGCTCCTGCCCGGTATGGCAGGTGGGGTGGTGAGCGCGTAGCCCCTGGCTTGCAACCGCGTAAGGCCCGCGCTCGCCACCGACACTGCTGCCGCGCCGACTCTCTCAGATCACCGACACGAGTTCTTTCGCGAGCGGGCCGGCAGAGGCCGGGTTCTGGCCGGTGTGCAGGGTGCGGTCGGTGACCAGGTACGGCTCCCACATCGGGCCGCGCGAGTAGTTGGTGGGCAGCTTCCTCAGCTCGTCCTCCAGGAGCCATTTGGCCTTGTCGGCGAGGCCGACGCCGGCTTCTTCGTCGTTGGTGAAGCCGGTGAGGCTGTAGTTCGCGAACGGAGTGTCGCCGTGCTCGTCACGGGTCGCGAGGATCGCGGACGGCGCGTGGCAGACGATGCCGAAGTGCTTGCCCGAGGCCAGCGCCTCGCGGAGGAGCCTGCCTGAATCGGCGTCGTAGGCGAGGTCCTCCATGGGTCCGTGTCCGCCGGGGTAGAACACGGTGGCGTAGTCCTCGAAGCGCACGTCCTTGATGGCGACGGGGTGGCGGAGTTCGTCAGCCGCCTCGATGACGTTCTCCTCCTGGAGGGACGTCTTCTCACCGCCCGTCATGCTGGGCCGCAGGCTCATCGTGTCCACGGTGGGGATCACACCGCCTGGAGTGGCCACGGTGACCTGGTGACCGGCTTGCGTGAACACGGTGTACGGGGCCACGAACTCCTCAGCCCAATACCCGGTGGGATGCCGGTGCCCGTCTTTCATGGTCCAGTATTGCGCGCCGCTCAGCACCATAAGAACTTTCGCCATGAGAGGTCTCGCCTTCAAGTGAGGACGGTAATGGGCCACCAATCCGCCTTGGATGTCGAAAAAGCGATGTATGCGCCGAATACATACATCCTTGTGCGTTGTTTGCTAAACGCACCGCGCCTCGGACCGGGCCGACGAAACGTAATCAACTCCGAAGTCTAAGCACCGACTCCGGAAGACTCCCGCCGTTTCGAGTTATCCGCCACACGGCACGCTTGGCGCGTCGGCCCCGTACCTTCTTCACGTCGCCGACCCCGGGCAACCTCCCGCATGGCCGCATCGGTCTAGGACCGGTGACAGAGCCAGCCAACGAGGGGTCTTGCCGATGAAACCTGATGTCGAAGCCGACCTGCACACCTTCGTCGAAGCCCGCTACCTGCACCTGCGTCGCACCGCGTACCTGCTGTGCGGGGACTGGCACCGGGCCGAGGACCTGGTCCAGACCGCCCTGGCCCGGATGGTCGTGGCGGCGCGACGGCGGCGGATCGACAGCCTGGACGCCTACTCCCGCCGCGTGCTGCTGCGGGTATATCTCGACGACAGCCAGCGCGGTTCGCGACGCCGCGAACGGTTGTCGGACGAGCTGGCCGACCGGCCCGCCCCGCCGGGCGACCGGGCCGAGGCGCTCACCGTCCTCGCCGCGCTGCGCACCCTGCCGCCCCGCCAGCGCGCCACGATCGTCCTGCGCTACTGGGAGGACCGCAGCGTCGAGGAGACCGCCGAAACGCTCGGCGTCACCGAGGGCACCGTGAAGAGCCAGTGCGCCAAGGGACTGGCCGCGCTGCGTGACGTGCTGGCGGATGCCCCGCAAGAACTGATGCTCAATCTTGGAGGTATCGAGTGATGCAGCTCGACGACATGCGCAAGGCGCTCCGCACCGCGATCGAGACCGACGAACCGCCGATCGCCGACGGCCCGGCCGCGGTGTTCACCACGGCCAGGCGCATCCGGACCCGGCAGCGGCTGGTGACGGTCGCCGCCGGGGTCGCCACGCTCGGCCTGCTCGCGGGTGTCGTGAGCGTGCTGGGTCTGGGTCGGACCGACGATGTCCAGCCGGCCGTGCCGGTGCCGCAGGTGGCGCCCGCGTCGGCGAGCCCGTCGCCCTCGCCGTCGACGGCGGGCGGCTGCCCGTGCCCGACGGGCGAACCCGCCGCGGCCAAGGTCCTCGCGGCGTTGAAAGCGCTGCTCCCGACCGGTTCGGCGGTCTCCCAGCCGGTGTCCCAGGACGGGTTCGCCGAGGTGGTGATCACCGACCGGCTGGGCAGGACGAAGGTGATGGTGAACGTCCAGCCGGCCTTCGGGCAGGGCGGCAAGCCCGGCGGAGGGGACCTGCGTGACATCTTCACCTGCGAGGGCCGCAGCGGCTGGGCTCAGCGGGGCACCACGTGCACCGAGAGGGTGCTGGATGACGGAACCCGGATGGTGGTGACCGAGGGTCCGGAGACCACGGGTCACGACCGGATCGTCCAGCGGACGGTCGACCTCCTACGGCCGGACGGGGTGCGGGTCGCGGTCACCGCGTACAACGCCGTGAAGCCCAAGGGCAACACGCCCACTCGCCAGGTGCCGGTGCTGACCCTCGCGCAGCTCGAGGTGATGGCGACCAGCCCGCGCTGGCCCGTCTGATCCTGTCGCGGCGGGCCGACAGCAGTCGTCGGCCCGCCGCATTTCTTGAACAGACCGTTCAACACGGAAAGTTGACAACGGAGCGTTGCCGGGGTTGACTGACGGCATGGTTGACGCGCATGAGACCGATGACCTGTTCGTTCCGCCGGATGCCGGGCGGGCCCGCGCGATGCGGGACTTCGCCGCGCTCACCCGGATCGCCGAGCGGCACGCCGCGACTAACGGCCGGCGTGACCGCTGGCGCAACGCGGCGGTGCTCGACCCTTACGAGGCGGTCTGCCTGGCGGTGTCGCTCGCGGCCGGCTCCGCGCTGCCCGAGCCGGACGAGGCCCCGCTCGACGAGGCCGACCTGACCGCCGCGCTCACCCTGCTTCCCCGCGTACGCGCCGACTTCGACGCCCTGGAGATCGGCCTGCTCGACCTCGCCCGTGCCCGCGGCCTGACCTGGCAGTCGATCGCCTTCGGCCTCGGCCTCGGCACCCCGCAGGCCGCGCGGCAGCGCTACGAGCGCCTGACCGGCCGCACCCGCCCGGCCGACTAGCCCGGCGGGCGGCCTGCCGCGCCGCCCACCGGGCCGTCCTCTATATCGTGGCGTCCGTCACGCCGCCTCGACGGGCAGCCACAGCTCGCAGCTCGCGGTGCTGAAGTCGGCGGCCCGGTCGAGGACCGCGACGATCGACGGACCCGGCCGCAGCCGCCACGGGTTGGACGGGAACCACTCTGTGGCCGTCGCGGCCCAGGTCGTCTGGAGCGCCTGCGGGTGCGGTCCGGACGTGCTGAAGACCGCCCAGCGCCCGGCCGGCACCTCGATGGCGTCGAGGTCGGCGGGGGCCGGGGTGTCCGCGGCCACGGCGACTCCGTGCAGGTAGGTCAGCTCGGTGCCCTCGACGGCGTCGGGGTCGACGCCGTCGGTGACCTGCAGCAGACCGGCCGGCTCGGCGGCGCTGAGGGCCTTCAGCCGGGCATGCTCCGCCACCGGCAGGGCGGCGATGTGCTGCTGGATGTGCGGGTTGACGCCGTGGTGGATCAGCGGCACCCGGGCCGCGTGCCCGATGAGGCGGAACGCGGGGCGGTCGACGATGCGGGTGTCCATGGGGATGCTCCCTTCGACGGTCAGGCGGAACCTGAGCTGTGGTTGTGTACGAAGGGGGCCGCCGTCCCGGCGGACGTCGCCGGGTCCGACCCCGTGCACGGCCCGGAACGCCCGGCCGAACGCCTCGGTCGAGCCGTAGCCGTGCCGGACCGCGATGCTCAGCAGGTCGTCCTCGCCGCGGACCACGTCGGCGGCGGCGACGGTCATGCGGCGGCGGCGTACGTACTCCGACAGCGGCATGCCCGACAGCGACGAGAACATCCGGCGCAGGTGGTACTCGGTGGTGCCGAGCGACGCGGCCAGCCCGCCGAGGTCGAGGTCCTCGGTGAGGTGCTGCTCGACCATGTCGACGAGCCGGTTGAGTGCCGAGATCATGTGGCCTCCCTTCGACGTCAAGCCTGGCCGAGGGACCCCTGGCCGCGCCCGATCGTGGCGGACCGATCCGATCATGCGGACGGGCACCGGGTCACCGCGGCGGGCCGACACGCTCGGCGGGACTGAACCTAACCGCGCGGAGACTCGCGGCTTTCGCCGCGCCGGGTGCGGCGGATCCGGACGGCCCGGTCGGCGAGCTCGTCGACGGCCGTGCCGATCTCCGGCGGCAGACCGCCGTCATCACAGCACGGCGGCTTGGTCCGCGGATCCGTCGGCGACTTGACCCCGGCCAGTTCATACAGCGCCGCGTACACGTCGAGGCCCGGATCGGCCTCGTCGTGGCGTCCGATCAGGACCACGCAGGCGCGCCTACCGGACCGGAACGCGACGACGATGCGCAGGTCGCCGACGTGTTTCACGCACAGCCGGTCGAGCGGGGCCCCGCCGGTGAGCCGATAGCCGAGAGCCGCGCAGCCCTCGGCTTCGAGGTGGCGCAGGAACTGGGCGACCTGCTGCTGCTGGCGGCTGCGCAGGCCGTCGAACTGCTGCTCGGTGCGGGGGGTCCAGTCGAGGGTGACGGGCACGTCGGCGACCTGCCTAGGAACCGCTGCGCCGGGTACGCGCGAGCAGCTCGCCGGTGTCGATGGTCGTGCCCTCGCCACGGCGCATCTGGGCGAGGCTCTCCCGGACGTCGTCACGTTCCAGCAGCGCGGTGTCCTCCAGGTAGCGCCAGACGGCGTCGAGCAGTCCCCGGGTCTGCCCGGCCGCGCGCAGTTCCCGGACCAGGTGCCAGACCTCGTGAAAGCGCCGCGGCTCCAGCCGTGGCTGCCCGTGGACCTCCACGATCGCGAAGATGCCGGTCCGGGCCCACTCCCGGATCGTCGGTTCGCTCAGGTCGAGCAGCTCGGCGGCGATCACCGGCCGGATGGGTTCGCAGGTGGCCAGCCACTGCCGGGCGACGCGCAGCAGCCGCGCCCGCCGTTCGTCGTCGAGGGTGCGGGCGATGTCCTCCAGCTCCTCCACGGAGGAGAGCAGGTCGGCGATCTTCTCGCGGTCGGACGCGACGGTCATGGCTGGCTCCTGCCCTTCGACGAGAGCTGGTGCTTACGAGTATGGCGCGCAAATTCGTAAGTTGCTGCTCCGCCGTCGGGCCAATCCGTGATAGCGAACAAGCACGGCTTGACTTCGCGACGCCGCGGGTAGCAGTCAGGCCACTGCCGCGATGTCCCCGTTGTCGAAGTAGATCGCCTGGTGCAGTCGTCCGCCCAGGGCTGTCGCGAACCGGGCGAGAACCTCCTGCCCGGAAATGTGGCCCTGCTCGATCTGCGAGACGCGGCCCTTGGTGACGCCCATCCGGTCCGCGACCTGCTGCTGGGTAAGGCCGCGTGCGCGACGCAGCTCGGCGAGCCGGTGCCCGAACACCTCGTTGAGCAGTTCCTGCTTGCCTGCCTCGATCGCGTCCTCGCCGCCCGCGCGCGCGACGTGTTCGGCGCGGACCTCGCTCCATCGGCTGTAGTCGCTCACCGTTGGCCTCGTTCCTCTTCGGTGCGTTCTTTCAGATATGTCTCGTAGCGCTGTTCCGCCAGTGGTACGTGCTCGTGGGCTCCACCCGCAACGAGACGATCGCGGGCACCGCGGACGCGGACCTGATCATCGGCAAGGGCGGCAACGACGTCGTCACCGGCAACGGCGGCGGCGACTGCGTCGTCACCGGCGCGGGCAACGACGTCGTCACCACCACGGGCGGCGACGACCGGGTCGACGCCGGCGACGGCAACAACGTGGTCAACACGGGTGAGGGCGACGACGTCGTACGCACCGGCGCCGGCAACGACGTGGTGACCACCACAGGCGGCGACGACCGGGTCGAGGCGGGCGACGGCAACAACACCGTGAACACCGCCGCGGGCGCCGACACCGTCACCACCGGCAGCGGCAACGACGTCCTCGACTGCGGCACGGGCACCGACACCGCCCACCCCGGCCGCGGCAACAACCTCACTCCGGCACCCGCTGCGAAACCTTCACCGCCTGAGCAAAGGAAGGGCACCTTCACATCGCCATGCGTTGTGGAAGGTGCCCTTCCCATCATTGACCTCGATACTGCGCCCACGCTGTTCCGGGCAGTGTGGGCACGGCTGCGTGCCGCTCATGCCGTCACCCGGTCGGAGTTGGTCGATCGGCCGGGCAACTCTGGCCGTGGCGGCGCTGCGACCGGCCACTGACACTCAGTAGGGTCAGCGTCCGGTACTGCCTCCACACCGGACAGGGGAGCGCCGTGACGCTGCCGATCGACCCCAACGAACGGCGCCCCGTGCCGGGTCCGCCGAGTCCGGTCGCGCGCCCGCCCATGGGCTGGTGGCGGCGGCACCGGGTGCTGCGCAACTGGCTCGGCGGCGTCGCCTCGGCCGTGGTCGTGTCGGTGATCAGCGGTGTCGCGCTCGCGTACCTCACCCCGAGCGGGGAAGCCCCCGGCGGTGGTGCGCCGACCTCGGCCGCCGCCGCCGACCTGCCGTTCAGCGTGGACGTGCTGTACCGCGGCTACTTCTGCAGGCCGTACGTGGTGAACGCCGCCCCGGGTGAGCTGTCGAGCCCGCACCGCGTGGTCGACCCGGACTCGCGGGTGCGGCCCGCCGACGACGAGGTCGCCGAGTGGATGCAGCGGGTCGACGCGGTCCCCTCCGAGGGGCTCCTGCTGCTCACGGTGCAGGGGACCGGTGACAAGACGGTGGTGCTGCAGGACCTGACCGTCGAGGTGGTCGGGCCGAAGGGCCCGCCGGTCGAGGCGGCGAACCTGTTCTATCCCGACTACGGGTGTGGCGACGGTGAATCGCCTCGCCTGTTCAGAGTGGGCCTGGACGCCGCCGACCCGCGGCCGGTCCCCGAGGCGGGCGTGGACGTGGCGGGCAACAAGATCCCGGCGGTGGCGTTCCCTTTCAGCGTCTCCGCGTCCGACCCGGAGATCTTCACGGTCACCGCCGAGGCCGGTCGCTGCGACTGCAGCTGGCGGCTGCGCCTGCGGTGGACCAGCGCCGGCCGCACCGGCACGCTATTCATCGACGACCACGGCCGGCCGTTCCGCACCGCCGCCGTCGTCGAGACGAACGCGCGCAAGTTGATCGCCCACTCGTACAAGGGGTGCCCCGGCGCGCTCCTCTGGTGTGAGGAGTGAGCCGACTGGTCAGGCGGCGCTGAGGCGGGCACGGCCGCCGTAGAGGCCCACCCGGCGGTCGCTCACCTGCTGCGGCACCTGGTGCAGGAACAGCTCCGGCCGGGCGGGGGCGTTCGCGACGCGTACCGTCCAGTCCTCGTACCACCACGACGCCGAGCAGCAACACTGCCCGCGGAACCGGAAGTTCGCCCGGTACAGCCCGATCTCGCCGGGGGCCAGGGTGAACAGCCGGGTCTGCCGATCCTGCAGCGGATAGACCGCACCACGGACGCACACCTGGACCGTCACACCCCGTTCGGTCTCGCTGAGCTGCAGCGATGCCGACGATGCGGGGTCCCTGCCGGATATGACCTGCTCGGTGAGGCGGTATCCGTTCGCGTGGTCGGCGAGCACGTCGTGCACGACGACCGGCCCGTCGGGCAGCGACTCGGGCAGGCGGCGCGCATCGGTCAACCCGCGGCGCAGGTCGGCGTCACTCGCCCCGCGCGCGTCTGTCGACCACCGCACCCTGATCCGCTGAATCACCACCACGCCGCCGAGCATGCCGTCCCGACCCCTCTCGCGCGAGCCGGTTTCCGCACGCCGTTTCCGCGCCGCCGGTGCCCGGGTACTGCATGATCGCCGTCTCGTGTCGAAAGCTGTGGTCCGACCGCAGATCTTGGCACTAAACAGTGATCATGGACCCGCGGCGGGGCCGGGCCGCGCGGGCCGGGGTGGGGGTCAGGGGGTGAGGGAGAGGTCGTTGAAGGTGTCGGCGGGGTGTTGGCCGGAGAGGGCTTGGATGGCGGCCATGATGTCGTCGGTGGCCTGGCGGCGGGCGCGGGCGACGCTGACGCCGGGCTGCTGGGTGAAACGCAGGGGCGTGCCGAAGCGGATGGTGACGCGGCCGGGCCGGGGGAGCTTCGCGCCGACCGGCTGGATGCGGTCCGTGCCGAGCACGGCGACCGGCACGACCGGTGCGCCGGAGGCCAGCGCCAGCCAGGCCACGCCGGTGCGGCCGCGGTAGAGGCGGCCGTCACGCGAGCGGCTGCCTTCGGGGTGGATGCCGAACGCGCCGCCGCGGTGGAGCAGGCCGAGAGCGAGTTCCAGCGACTCCTGCGCCGCGCGGTGGCCGCCGCGCTGCACCGGGATGGCTTCGAGGCCGGTCATCAGCTCGCGGATGAGCCGACCCCGCAGGCCGGCGCCGGTGAAGTACTCCGCCTTGGCCATGAACGCGACCGGCCGCGGTGTCATCAGCGGGATGATGAAGCTGTCCAGGAACGACAGATGGTTCGCGGCCAGGATGAGCGGTCCGTCCAGCGGGATGTGCTCGCGGCCTTCGACGATCGGCCGGAACGCCACCCGTGACAGCGGGGTGAGCAGCATCCGGGTGACGGACTGGATCGACACGTGTCCTCCGGTGATCAAGCCGGGCCCAGGTGGGCGTCCAGCGCGGCGCGTAGCAGCGGATCGACGTCGTCGGTCTGCACGGTCATCTGCAGGCTGCCCCAGAGCCAGAGCTGGGCGATGCCGTGCAGGTTGGCCCACAGCGCCCCGGCGACGACGACGGGCTCCGGGGCGGTCACCCCGTGCCGGGCGCGGGAGACCAGGTCGACGAGCACGCCGAACAGCTGGCGGCTGGCGTCGCGCAGGCCGATCTGGTTGCCGCGCAGCAGCTCGTGGCGGAACATCAGCTCGAACATGCCGCGCTGGGTGCGGGCGAAGTCGAGGTAGCCGCGGCCCAGCGCGAGCAGCCCGGCGCGCGGGTCGGCCTCGTCGCGCAGCCCGGCGATGCGCCCGCCGAGGTCCTGGTAGCCGACCTGGGCGATGGCGGACAGCAGCGACAGGTGGCTGGGAAAGTAGCGGCGCGGCGCGCCGTGCGACACCCCGGCCCGCCGAGCGATCTCGCGCAGCGTCAGGGAGCCGGGACCTTCGCGGGTGAGCAGGTCCACGCCCACCTCGATCAGGCGGGCCCGCAGGGTGGTGTCCGGATCCGGCATAGACACTGTCTACCAGAGTGGGTAGACAGTGTCTACTGGCTGCGTCCGGCGGGTCGGAGGCGAAACGCGCGCCGACCGTTCAGGAGGGCTTGGGCTTCGGGGTCGGCTGCCCCGACAGCAGCTCGAACTGGGCGTTGTCGAGGGTGCCCTTGCCGGTGACCCGGTAGCCGGGGCCCATCGTGCCCAGGCTCAGCGCGACCTCGGCCTCGTTGCGGATGTACCAGCGCTTGCGCGGCGCC
Source organism: Catellatospora chokoriensis (assembly GCF_011297315.1). NCBI lineage: Bacteria > Bacillati > Actinomycetota > Actinomycetes > Micromonosporales > Micromonosporaceae > Catellatospora > Catellatospora chokoriensis. The sequence goes on along the minus strand of NZ_JAAOTI010000006.1, from coordinate 302,978 downwards.
TCGCCGCGGGAGGCGGGCAGCACCGAGCCGGTGCCGTTGACGTACGGCCGTCCGGGCACCGACCGGTCGGTCGCCGACATGGTGACGATCGCGGAGTTGTCGCCGGTGTAGTTCCACTGCACCTCGGCGAAGTCGTCGTCCTCGCCGGTCTGCATCTCGGTGGCGTTGAGCGTCTCGTCGTTGTACGCCGCCACGAGCCGCTTGCCCGCCTCGATGTCGTCGATGAGCAGCACGGTCAGGTCCGTCGAGTCGTACTTGCCGCGCAGGTGGATGTCCCGGGCGATCACCGAGTAGCGGTCGGCCACCCCCATGCCGGTGCGCCACCGGTCGACGAACTGCGGCAGCGGCAGGTTGCCCCACGTGTGGTCGTGGTAGCCGGTGCCGATGAAGTCGCGCTTCTCGTTGTAGAAGACGATGTGGCCCTCGGCCTTGCCCGACGGGACGGCGGCGAACCAGGCCTGGTACTGGTCCGGCCCGCCCAGGTAGACGTAGCCCGTGCCCGGCCGGAACGGCGCGGCGGTGCTGGTCAGGTTCAGGTTGAGGGTGATGTCGTTGGCGGTGCCGCGCAGCTGGTAGCTCTTCAGGTCGCCGGTGAGCGTGAACGGGCCCACCTTGACGTTGCAGCGGTCCGTGGCGCTGGCGAACTCGTTCCAGCTGTACGTCTGGAACACGCTGAACTCGTTGCCCCACGGGGTGGTGATCAGCAGGTTCACCGCGGGCCGCCGGTCGGACTCGGCGGTCAGCCCGTCGCCGGGGCGGGTCTTCAGCGTGAACGAGACCACGATGCCGTCGTCGCCGGTCAGCTCGGTGTGCCACCACTCGTACACCCGGGGGTCCTCGTTGGTGGCGGCCGTGCGGAACCCGTCCTCCCAGGCGTAGAACGTGTCAGGCTTGAGGTTGAGCAGGGCGTAGTCGTTCGGGCTGGTGCCGTAGCGGTTGAGCGTGGGGCCGGCGGCGGGCGGGGCGGGCGGCCCGGAGTTCCCGCACGCGGCCAGACCCGGCAGGGCGACGAACGAACCTGCTGCCAGCGCCCGCAGCGCCGTGCGGCGGGAGAACCTTCCGGGAACCTCACTCATCTTGCACGCCGTCCCATCACGCCGCAGCGCCGGCCTTTCAGGTGTAACACCCTATTGCCCTGGTTTGCGTAATGTAGCGCTCGTTTCGGGTCCGCGTGGCCGAGATCGCAAAGGTGGTCCCGCTGCCCCGTGCGGGGTCGCGTCCGAAGGTTGCTCCGTGCCGGGGCGGGTATTGCCGTGGATCACTACGCTGCGCCCATGGCGAAGTGGAGCAGGCCCTACGGCGACGGCGGCGCGCACGACGCGCAGGTGACCATCGCCGTGCTGGGGTCCGCCGTGGCCGCCGTGCTGATTCCGGCCGGCGGCCTGGCTGCAGGCGAGTTCACGCCTGCCGTGGCAATCGTCTACGCGGTCTTCATCCCGAGCTGGGTGACCCTCGTCTGGCGGGTCACGCTGGTCGGCGTCTATATCGGCTTCGAGGGCATCAAGATCCGCCACGTGTGGCGCACCCGGGTCATCCCCTGGACGCAGCTGAACCGCGCTTGGGCGGGCCAGGCCGACGACTTCGACGCCTGGTAGATCTGGGTCACCGGCGGGGACCCGGAGCGCGACCACCCGACCCCGATCTGGCGTGCGGGCTCCCGGGCCCGCCACCGCAACCGGATCGTGCTCGACCAGCAGGAGTTCGTCGCCGTGCTGGCGGCGCTCAACCGGCGGCCCTGAGCGCCGCCCGGCCCGTTCCAGGACGCGGTGCCGTCAGCGGGGGACGCGCAGCCAGATGTTGGTGCACACGGGGGTATGGGTCACGCTGACCTGCTCCAGGCGGGTGCCGTCGCCGCCGGGGCGGTCGAACAGGCGGGTGCCGTCGCCGAGCAGTGTCGGGACGACGTGGATCAGGACCTCGTCCAGGAGCCCCGCGTCCAGGCACGCGCGGGCGATGGCCGCGCCGATCAGCACCGCGTAGCCGTCACCCGCGGCGGCCTTCGCGGTGGCGACTGCCTCGGCCAGGTCGTCGACGAAGATGTACGCCGGGTCGGGGTGCTCCGGGACGTCGCGGGTGTAGACCAGTTGCGGCCCGGTCCAGGCTCCGCCGTACACCCGGCCCTCGTCGGTGGGTCCGTCGCCGTCCGGGCCGAAATAGGTGCGGTGGCCGATCAGGACCGCGCCGATGCGGGACAGCACCTCGTCGACGGCCGGGTTGGGGCCGGCGTATCCCGCCATCCACGACATGTCGCCGCCCGGTCCGGTGACGAAGCCGTCCAGCGACATCGTGATGTGCCACAGCACCTTGCCCATACGTTTCCTCCCGTGGGTGTGCGTTGCCCCGCCTCGTGCCGGGACCGTACATCCGATCACGACGGGGCGCATTTCTGAAAGTTTCAGGGGCTCTGCGGCGATATGGGGCTTCGATTGATGCACATGTTGCGAAGGGATTACCGGAGCTTTAAGCTCTGGTCGATGGGAGCGCTCCCGGTCTCTGGCCAGGGCGTTTGCTGCCCCTTGTTGCCCGACAAGGGTCGCGCCGGCGCGCGCCCACGCCCGATCCCGACGAAAGGCTCGTCATGAGACTCCTCCCGCGTGCGTCCCGGCGCGCCCTGATCGCGGCCGGCGCGGTCGGCGCGCTCGCCATGGGTGTGACGGTCGCGCTGCCCGTGGTCAACGCCATGGCGGCCAGCGGCTGCGCCGTCACCTACACCGTCAACCAGTGGCAGGGCGGCTTCACCGCCAACATCACCATCAAGAACCTCGGCGACCCGATCAACGGCTGGACGCTGGGATTCGCCTTCCCGAACTCCGGCCAGCAGGTGACCCAGGGCTGGTCGGCCACCTATGCCCAGAGCGGCGCCAACGTCACCGCGGCGAGCATGAGCTACAACGGTTCGCTGGCCACCAACGCCTCCACCGGCATCGGCTTCAACGGCAGCTGGACCACCGCCAACCCGTTGCCGACCTCGTTCACGCTCAACGGCGTCGTGTGCACCGGTGCGACGAACCCCGGCTCGCCCACGCCCAGCTCGCCCGCGCCGAGCAGCTCGCCGTCGGCGTCGCCCCGGCCGTCCGCCTCGCCGTCGGCCTCGCCGAGCCCGTCGCAGCCGGTCGGGCAGACGCCCGTCGCGATCAACGGGCAGCTGCGCGTGTGCGGCGTGAACCTGTGCAACCGGTTCAACCGCCCGATCCAGCTGCGCGGTATGAGCACGCACGGCATCCAGTGGTTCGCCAACTGCTACAACGACGCCTCGCTCGACGCGCTCGCGAGCGACTGGCAGGCCGACCTGCTGCGGGTGTCGATGTACGTGCAGGAGCAGGGCTACGAGACCAACCCGACCGGGTTCACCAACCAGGTGAACAACCTCGTCGAGGAGGCCACCGAGCGCGGCCTGTACGCGCTGATCGACTTCCACACGCTGACCCCCGGCGACCCGATGTACAACCTGGACCGGGCGAAGACGTTCTTCGCCGCGGTGTCGGCCCGCCACGCGGCCAAGAACAACGTGATCTACGAGATCACCAACGAGCCGAACGGCGTGAGCTGGTCGACCATCAAGAACTACGCCGAGCAGGTCATCCCGGTGATCCGTGCCAACGACCCGGACGCCGTGGTCATCGTCGGCACCCGCGGCTGGTCGTCGCTGGGCGTCTCGGAGGGCGGCAACTCCACCGAGATCATCAACAACAAGGTCAACGCGACCAATGTCATGTACGCGTTCCACTTCTACGCCGCCTCGCACAAGGACAACTACCGCGCCGAGGTGGAGCGGGCGGCCGCCGCGCTGCCGATCTTCGTCACCGAGTTCGGCACGGTCACCTACACCGGCGGCGGCGCGGTCGACACCTCCAGCAGCACCGCCTGGCTGGACATGCTCGACCGGCTGAAGATCGGCTACGCGAACTGGACCTACTCCGACGCCGACGAGGGCAGTGCCGCGTTCAGGCCCGGCACCTGCAACGGCGGCCAGTACGCGGGCACCGCGGTGCTGACCGAGTCCGGCAACTTCATGCGCAACCGCATCCGGACCGCGGACAACTTCCCGACCAGCTGACCCGCCCCGATCGGCGGCGCGGCCCCCTCGTGCCCGGCGAGGGGGCCGCGCCGTGCGGTCAGGCTTGACCTGGAGCGCACTCCAGCTTCTAGCGTGGCCGGCGTACGCGATCGAGGAATCGGCTGGTCGAACGTGCGCACCTGGCGGCTGGAGCGGATCCGGCGGCTGCGCGCGGCCGACGGCTGGCCCGCCCCGGTCGCCCTTCAGCAGCACACCTACCTGCGCCCGAGGGCGGGGCTGGACTCCGCCTCCATCCTGGACGGCGAGCAGCTCGACTACCTGCGTGCGCACGACGACCTGCCGCCGGTGGCGTACTCGCCGATCCGCAAGGGGGTCCGCGACTCGGCGGCCAAACGGGCCGGGCACTGGGCCATGGAGAACTACGAAGGCCCTGACGCGCAGGCGCGGCTGGCCGCGGTCGCGCAGGTGGCCGCTGAGATCGGCGTCACGGCCGACCAGGTGGTGCTGGCCTGGCTGCTGCGCCAGTCGCCCACGATGATTCCACTGGTGGGCCCGCGCACGCTGGAGCAGTATGAGACGGCGCATGCCGCGCTCGACGCCGTGCTCTCCGGCGAGCAGATGGTGCGCCTGGACGCCGCCGGGGCCTGACGTGTCGGGTTGTCGTGGCTGGCGCCGGACGCGTACTGTCGTCTGCCGCTGGGGAAACACGACGGGTGTGCGCGTCGTTGCGTCACCAGAGGCCATTTCAACTGTGAGGAGCTGGTATGGGCGAGCGCGTGCTGCGGGGAAGCCGACTTGGCGCCGTCAGCTACGAGTCTGACCGCAACACCGAGTTCGCGCCCCGGCAGACCCGTGAGTTCTCCTGCGTCAACGGGCACCGCTTCGAGGTGCCGTTCGCGGTGGACGCCGAGGTGCCCTCGACGTGGGAGTGCAAGTTCGACGGCGCCGTGGCGCGCCTGGTCGACGGCACGGAGCCGGAGCAGAAGAAGGTCAAGCCCCCGCGTACGCACTGGGACATGCTGCTGGAGCGCCGCTCGATCGAGGAGCTCGAGGAGATCCTGAACGAGCGCCTGGCCGAGGTGCGCACCAAGCGCGGTCGCTGACCCCGACACCGCCGATGCCGGCGCCGGTCCCCGAGACCGGCGTCGGCATTCGTGTTCCCCGATCCGGACCGCGACAAATTCGACGCAGCGCGGCGGTCCGGTCGGGTAGCGTCCCGGCGCATGTACGAGTTGCGGCGGCTGACCCCCGCGCACGCCCCGGCGCTGCTGGCGTTCGAGACCGCCAACCGGGCCTGGTTCGCGCGGACCATCGCCGACCGGGGCGACGACTACTTCACGCACTTCCCCGAGCGGCACGCGGCGATCCTCGCCGAGCAGGCGGCGGGGCTGCACCATTTCCACGTGGTGACCGACCCCGCCGCGGCGATCGTGGGCCGGGTCAACCTGATCGACGTCGCCGACGGCCGCGCCGAGCTCGGCTACCGGATCGCCGAGAGCGCGTCGGGCGCGGGTCTGGCCACGGCGATGGTGGCTCAGGTCTGCGCGCTGGCCGCCGGCGAGTACGGGCTGACCGCTCTCACCGCCGTGACGACCCTCGACAACGCCGCCTCCGCCGCGGTGCTGCGCCGTAACGGCTTCACTGTCGATGGTCCGATCACTCTGGGTGACCGTCCGGGTATGCGGTACGTCCGTGACCTGCTGATATCGGTGGGCTGAGGCCTCGCGAGCGGTCCGTGGTCACCCACGGCGACCTCGAAGACTTTCCCGCGCCGCCGCGGCGCGGTAATCTGCCAGGCGGCCGCGCCCGTGCAGAGTTCCCCCTCACCCCTGGCGGCCGCCGCCGCGTGCCCGGCTGTTACGCGGCGGACGACGGAAGGATCCTGTACGTGCCTGCCCCGGTGCGCCGCCCCCGCCCTGCGTCCCTGCTCGCCCTGCTCGTGGCCGCCGTGTTGCTGGTCGCCGGCTTCGGGACGCCCGCCAACGCCGAGCCCAACGAGATCCCGTCGACCAAGGTCGCCCAGGCGCGCCAGAACCTGGAGAGCGCCGCCGGGCAGTACCTGGAGGCCGAGGCGGCGATGCTGAAGGCCAAAAAAGAACAGACCACCATGAACCAGACGCTGCTGGCGGCGGAGAACCGGTACACCCGGGTCCGGGCGAGCGTCGCCAAGTACGCCGCCGAGGCGTACAAGGCCGGGCGGCTCGGCGTCATCGGCGTGATGCTGAACGCGAACTCGTCCGACGAGTTCCTGGCCCGCTCCGCGGCGTTGGAGAAGTTGACCGCCCGCGACGAGGCCCGCATCAGCGAGCTGGTCCATGTCAAGAGGGAGATCTCCGCAGCCAAGGCCGCCGTCGACGCCTCCGTGCAGGAGCAGGCCAAGCACTTCGCCGAGATGGCGAAGCTGCGCAAGGCCGCCGACAAGGCGCTCAGCGCGCTGGGCGGCGAGGCCACCCGCGGCTGGGTCGACCCGGACTCGCCGCTGGCCGCTCCGGCCAAGCGCAACTCGGACGGCACCTGGCCCAAGGAGGTCTGCAGCATCAACGACCCCACCCGGCCCTCGTCGGACGCCTGCATCACCCCGCGCACGCTGCACGCCTACGAGCAGGCGCGGGAGGACGGGTTCAAGCGGTACACCTCGTGCTGGCGCCCCGGCGACATGTATGAGCACCCCAAGGGCCGGGCCTGCGACTTCTCGGCGGCGGCGGGCGGTTTCGGCGGGACGGCCTCCGGCGCCGACCGGACCTACGGCAACAAGCTGGCCGCGTACTTCGTCAAGAACGCCAGCGCGCTCGGGGTCATGTACGTCATCTGGTTCTGCCAGGTGTGGACCGCCACCGGCGGCGGCTGGCACAGGTACTCGCCGACCGGGTCGAGTTGCGGTGACTCGCCGTCGGCCGACCACACCGACCACGTGCACCTGTCGGTGTACTAGCCGGCGGGCGCCGATCCGCGCCAGGCGAGCGGGCACGGCTCTCGCGTGGACAGATTTTCTCGCGTTGGGTGTAATGGCGCGACCGGTAGCGGGACTTATCAGCGAGACACCGCTACCTCGGGAGGCAGTCATGCGGTCAGACACGTCCCTCGCCAGGGCCGCCGCGGCAGGCGACCGCGAGGCGTTCGACCGGCTCTACCGCCTGTACCGGCCGGGCCTGCTCGGCTTCGTGTTCCGGCAGGTCGGTGACCGGCACACCGCCGAGGACGTGGTGCAGGAGACGTTCCTCGTCGCCTGGCGCGACCTGGCCAAGCTGCGCGACCCCGATGTGTTCCGGACCTGGCTGTTCTCCATCGCGTACCGGCGGGCGAGGTCGGTGGCGGCCCGGGTCGCGCCGGCCCCGCTGCCCGATCCGGCGCTGCTGGTCGACGACAGCCCCGGCCGCCACCCCGAGCAGGCCGCCGAGCAGCGGGAGGCGTACGAGCTGGTCTGGGCCGCCGCGCACGGCCTCGAACCGCGCCAGCGCGCGGTGCTGGAGCTGAACGTGCGGTGGGAGCTGACCAGCCGCGAGATCGGCGAGGTGCTCGGTGTCGGCACCGCGCACGCCGCGGTGCTGGTGCACCGCTCGCGCGCGGCGCTGGGCAGCGCGGTGCGCACCGTGCTCATCGCCCGCAGGCACGGCCGCTGCGCCGGGCTCGACGCCATCGTGCACGGCCGCAGGCGGCTGACCTCCCGGGAACGGTCGCAGGTCGACCGGCACGTGCGCGGCTGCGACCGGTGCCGCCGCCTGTCCGCCCGCAACGGCGCGGCCACCGTGCTCGCCGCGCTGCTGGCGCTCACCGACGGGCCGGTGCCGGGCGGCTCGGCGCAGACCAGCCCGGCGGCCGCGATCGCCGCCGCGGGCGCGCGCGGGCTGCGCCTGCCCGGCAAGCTGGCGCTCGGCTCGGCGGCGACCGTGCTGGCCGCGACCGGCGTGTACGCGCTGGTCCCGGTGGTCGGTGAGGGCCCGGACGTCGACCGGGCCGGAAGCGCCGCGGCCGCCGTCGCGGCGGGTGTCGCCCCCGGGTCCGCGCCGCCGTCGGTCGCGGCGCCGGCCTCGGCCTCGCCCTCGGCTGCTCCGGCGAGCCCGTCGGCCTCGCCGTCGGCCGCCGCGTCGGTGCCGCCCAGCCCCACCAAGGCCGCCCCGGTGACGCTGGAGGCGCAGATGCTGGCGCTGGTCAACCAGGCCCGTAAGAGCGCGGGTTGCGGTGCGCTGCGCGCCGAGCCGAAGCTGGACAAGGCCGCCCGGCTGCACAGCGCCGACATGGCCAAGCGCAACTACTTCTCGCACACCACCCCGGACGGGGTCAGCCCGTGGGACCGGGCCAAGGCGGCCGGTTACGACCAGCCGTCGGCGGAGAACATCGCCGCGGGCAACGCCACCGCGAAGGCCACCATGACCCAGTGGATGAACTCGCCCGGCCACAAGGCGAACATCCTGAACTGCTCCTACAAGGCGATGGGCGTGGGCCGGGCGACCGGCGGCAGCTACCGCTACTACTGGACCCAGATGTTCGGCTTCCGCTGACGCCAAGATCGTCGGACTTGCCTGGCACGTGTGCGTATCTTGATCATGGATTGCCACATGTGCCTGGCAAGTCGAGCGATCATCCGGCGGTGACCTTCGCCGCTTCGATGGTGGACCCCGGCAGGCGGCCGCCTAGGCTCGCGTCATCGGATCATGAGGATCCGGGTGGCGGCGACCTGTCGGCGTCGACCGGCCCGGGGAAGGCGCGACAAGGATGCAGACGACGCTGACCGTCGCCGAGGGCGTGGCGGTGCTGCTGGCAGGGATGGCCGCGGGCGGGATCAACGCGGTGGTGGGCTCCGGCACGCTGGTGACCTTCCCGGTGCTGCTGGCCCTGGGCTACCCGCCGGTCGTCGCGAACGTGTCCAACACGGTCGGCCTGGTGCCCGGCTCGCTGTCCGGGGCGTACGCCTACCGCAAGGGCCTGGCCGGGCACGGCCCGCTGCTGCTGCGCCTGGGCACCGCCTCGGTGCTGGGCGCCCTGCTCGGCGCGGTGCTGCTGCTGTGGCTGCCGCCGGGCGCGTTCAACGCCATCGTGCCGGTGCTGATCGGCCTGGCCCTGGTGCTGGTGATCCTGCAGCCGCGGCTGGCCCGGTCGCTGGCTCACCGGCGTCCCGAGAGCGACCGGCGCGTGGGGCCGTTGCTGCTGCTCGGCGTGTTCGGTGCGGGTGTGTACGGCGGCTACTTCGGCGCGGCCCAGGGCGTGCTGCTGCTGGGGCTGCTCGGGGTGCTGCTCTCCACCGACCTGCAGTGGGTCAACGGCATCAAGAACGTGCTGGCGGCGTTGGTGAACGGGGTCGCCGCGGTGCTGTTCATCGCCCTGGGCATGGTCGCCTGGCAGCCGGCGCTGCTGATCGCGGCGGGCTCGGTCGTCGGCGGCCTCATCGGCGGCCGCTGGGGCCGCCGCCTGCCCCCGGCGGTCCTGCGTGCCCTCATCGTCGTCATCGGCCTGGTCGCCATGATCAAGCTCCTGGTCTGAGGTCAGGCGCGGGCGGCGGCTTTGCGGGCCCGGTACGCGGTGACGGCGGCGCGGTTGCCGCAGCCGGCGTCGCAGAAGCGCTTCGAGCGGTTCTTGGACAGGTCGACGACCACGTTGCCGCAGTCGGGGAGTTCGCAGACGCGCAGGCGGCTGAGTTCACCGCTGCGGACCACATCGACCAGCGCCATCGCGGCCTCGACCGCCAAGCGGGTGGCCAGCGGCGCGTCGGAGGGCGTCGCGTGCAGGTGATAGTCCCACTGGTCGTGCTTGACGAGCTGGGGTAGCGCGTTCGACTCGCGTAGCAGCGCGTTCACGATCTGCACGACCTCGTCCTCGTCGGCCTCCCACACCCGGCGCAGCCGTGGGCGCAGGTCCTGCACCGCGCGCAGCTCTGCGGCGGTGTGCTCGCGGCCGCCGGTCCACTCGTACGCCCGGACGAAGTCGTCGAGCGCGGCCAGGTCGGGCAGCTTCTCGCCGTCCGAGCCGGTGGTGTTGACCAGTGCCGCGGCGGCCACCAGCGCTACTTCAGTGTCATGAGCAAAAAGCACCTTGACTCCTGTCACCCATCGGTCTACTGTCATTAGCATAGCGGTGTTTTGCTCATTACGCTTCTGGCAACTTCCGAGGTGAGTTCCATGCAGACCCAACGCTCCGCCGGTGTCGGCCTCGGTCTGGCCCTGCTGTCGGCCGCGACGTTCGGCACCTCCGGCACCTTCGCCCGGTCCCTGATCGAGGCGGGCTGGTCGGCCGAGGCCGCGGTCGCCGCGCGGGTGGGCGCCGCCGCCCTGATGCTGGCCGTGCCGACCGTCCTCGCCCTGCGCGGCAAGTGGCACGTGCTGCGCCGCAACCTCGGCTCGATCGGCGTCTTCGGGCTGCTCGCCGTCGTGGGCGCGCAGGTGGGTTTCTTCAACGCCGTCCGATACCTGCCCGTCGGCGTCGCCCTGCTCCTGGAATACCTGGGCATCATCCTCGTCGTGTTCTGGATGTGGGCCCGGCACGGCCAGCGGCCGCGCCGGCTGACCCTGGCCGGGTCGGCGGCGGCGATGCTGGGGCTGTTCTTCGTGTTCGACGTGACCGGCGGCGGCAGCATCGACCCGGTGGGTGTGCTGTGGGGCCTGGGCGCGGCGGTGGGCCTGGCGGCGTACTTCGTGCTCAGCGCGCGGGTCGACGAGCGGCTGCCGTCGGTGGCCATGGCCAGCACCGGCATGGCGATCGGCGCGGTGGTGCTGCTGGCGCTCGGTGCGTTCGGCGCGCTGCCGCTGCGGGCGACCTTCGGCGACGTCACGTTCGCGGGGGAGCGGATGAGCTGGCTGGTGCCGATCGTCGGGCTGTCGCTGGTGGCCGCGGTGATCTCGTACGTCTCCGGCATCGGCGCGGCCCGGATCCTGGGCGCGCGGCTGTCGTCGTTCGTCGGGCTGACCGAGGTGCTGTTCGCGGTGCTGATCGCCTGGCTGTTCCTGGGCGAGCTGCCGGTGCCCGTGCAGCTGCTCGGCGGCGCACTGATCATCGGCGGCGTGGTGCTGGTGCGCGTCGACGAGCTGCGGTCCGCGCCGTCCGTGCCGGACGAGATCGTGCCCGCCGCCGAGCCGGCGCTCGCGGGCCAGTCGCGCTAGCACGTCGCCGCAGGTCGCGGCTGCACACCCGAACGATTCGGATGGGGAGGGCACCTTCTACAACGCATACGGGGTAGACCAGCATCCGCACGTTTGTGCGGATGCTGGTCTACCGTCGCGGTGTCGCCGCCGACCACGGCTGTTTGATCTTGTACGGCGATGGCGGCCACCTCCGTGGGGCCGTCCCTGGCGAGGGTGATCTTGATAATGGCGGTGGTTCGACTCGTCATGATCACCTGGAGTCGGAGTGCTTCGTAGAGTTGCCGTTGCACCTCGGTCGGCAGCTCTGCCAGTCAGGACCACGGCGACCTGCTGATGGTGGCGACCTTGGGGCCAAGTATTCATCGGCCGAACGGGGGTAGACAGCTACCAGGTCGAGCCCATCATGTGACCTGGCTCACAGGTATTTGGTCGTATTTCACTGACGGTAATCGCGGTGGGCGAGACGCCGATCGACGCCATGCGGAAGGCGTCCCAAAAGGACTAACGCAGCGTGAAATACACGGCAATGGCTGAGGGCTGCCGACACCCATAGGTGCTGTGCACGTGCTAACTTCACGCTCCCAACCGGCACGGAGCCGCGGAGCCGCTGCACCAGGTTGGGATTCCCGCCCAACCGAATGAATCTGCCGCAATGCGTTTGAGGACCTTCAGAAGGCGTGTCCGGAAACGCTCTTCGTCGCATTCACTCGGCTGGACCCCTAGGGCAAATGCCCCGCAATAAAGGATCAACATGAAGCGAATCTTCGCCGGTCGCACATCGGCTAAGTCGTTCGGAATCGCAGGCGCGATTGTCGCGGCCGCAGCAGCGGGCGCCCTTCTCGCCCCGACTGCGGCCAGCGCAGCCGCCTGGAACCCCATCAGCGGCGAGACCTGGTCGACCGGCGGCAAATGGTTCCTGTCCAGCACGCAGCGCTACAAGAGCGGCACCGGCGACATGCAAGTCAAGTTCTCGCGGCTGCCCACCTACAAGGACGGCTCCCCGGACGGAATCTACTTCCAGGCCACCAAGCTCGACGGCAGCTGTCTGCCCAACAGCTGCTGGTCCGTCCTGATCGGCGACGAGACCACCAAGAGGATTGGAGCAAGCATCCCCCACGCGACGGTCTTCAAGAACGCTTTCGCTCGGTGGCACACGTCCCAAGACGGAGGCAGCCACACCTTCGTCGGCGAAGAATACTACTGACATATGAACGTTTGGGGGCGGACTCTCTCCGCCCCCAAACAGTTCTTGACATCGCAATTGGCAAGGAAAAATGAAGAAAACCACCAGGTTGGTAGTGCTCGCGTCGGCCACGATTCTCACCGCTTCGCTCGTTTGGGTCACATCAGCTGGCCGTTCCGGTGCCAACGACGGCCAGGAGACCCTCGACGGCATCGCATACCTGACAGCGCAGCAAACAATGGCGGAATACGAGCAAGAGGCCACCAAATGGACTTTCGCTCCAATGCGACCGCAGCCTAAGAAAACCTACGCCGATACTCTGTCGGACGGAAAACAGGCGATGTATCAGAAAGGCACCGCGAGAATAGACGCAAGTTTCGATTGGTGGTGCTCGTGGGCGCGGATGCTCGTGGAGGCGCAGACCCCGGCAGACCACGACACTGCACTGCCACACGTCCTAAGCGTGCACCAGACGCCGTTCTACGCCGAAGGCCTCGTCCCACAAGACCGGCCTGTGTTCGATCACGACGTGGTGACCCCAGCCCAAGCCGGCGACTACTCCGGCGTGAAGGCAACAGTCACGCAGAACTGCGCATAGCTACATTGCCGTGGCTGGCTGACCGCCCAGCCTAAGAACCACCGACCCACAATGACGAGAAGGCGAGAAAGCGTGACTCCCGAACCGGAAGCCCGGCCCGCCGAGAATGCCGCCGTGAACATTGACGGACGTCACGTCAAAGGGTATGTCATCGGGGCAGGGGTGATCCTGGGCGTAATGAGCTTCGCTGCGGACGTCGCACCCGACCCGATCAGCCAGATCATCCAGGCGGTCTTCAGCACCGCCGCCGCCTGGTGTTCGCTCGCCGTCATCGCAGGCTACATGTGCGTGAGCCGCCGCAGCAGCTCACTGGCCGCCACCGGGCTGCTATTGCTCGCCACGCTCACCTACTACGGCACCATAGCGCTTTCTGGCGTCCGCGCCGGCGGCTATGAGGCAACCCAAACCAGCGCAGGGCCGGTGTTCTCGTCGCCCACCTGGATTGAGGAGCTGGGATCGATGGCCCGCGGCGTCGGGTTCTGGGTCGCGGCGTCGGTGCTCGCAGGCGTCGTCATGGGCCAGCTTGGATTCGCCATTCGCAACAGCAGCGCCCTGCTGCAGACCGCCGCCGTCGGTGTGACGTTCGGCATTGTCGCGGGTCCGGGCGTCAACGCGCTGCTGTTTGTCGCCCGGGTCGGCGTCAACACCACCACATCCGAACAGATTCTCCCCGCAATATGTCAGATCGCTCTGGCCTGCATCATTCTTATCGGTGCGGCCGTGTTGAAGGCAAAGCGGATTAACTGGGCACTGCTGGCACTGATGTCGCTAACGTCGACGGCCGCAGTCGCGGGACTCTGGGAGATGGTCGGCGATATCCGAGGGGCGCTCTGATCCAGGTAACGCCCCGACGGCCCTGGCGTGGTCGACGCGGTGTGGCGCTCCCCCGCGCAGAAGTCCCGTGGAGATCCTTTGCTGAACTCAAGATCAAAAGTCTCGCCGACTTGATCGACAAGTCCTTGCACGTGCTCCATCGTTAACTCATCAACACGCGCCCCGAGGATCCCTTCGATTCGACGGGACCGTCATCGTCGGCACATCTTCGACGGGGGTCCAGATCGATCGAAGTGATATTGATGCATGAAATAGTGGTTCGGGATCGGAGTACCTCCGATGCCGAATCACTCCTGTAGCCTTATTTCACGCCGATGTGCGGCCCCCGCCGATGTGGAGCTGCCGGTAGCGTCGCCAACTCCGATAGCACCAGAGTGCCGCCTACGGACCCGGGTGCGGATGCGCGTCGACCCCCTATAGCGTGGTGAAGGTGCCCTTCCTTTCTCAAGGTTTGGGGTGGGCCAGGAAGAAGTCCCAGGTGAGGGCGGTGGCGTCGGGGCCGGTGGGGTCGCCGTAGAGGCTGCAGGGGCAGCCGCCGGGGTAGGCATGGCCCGCGCCGTCGATCATGTACTGCTCGACGAGGGGCTGCCCGGACGTGGTGCGGTAGGTCAGGCGGGTGAAGGTGCGGCCGCCGGGCACCTGGCCGGTGGTCACGGTGTCGGCGACCGGGTCGGTCCCGGCGACGGTCGTCCACTGCTCGGCGATGCGGTATGCCGTGGACGGTGGCACGACGAGGTCGGCGGTGCCCTGGAAGACGATCGCGGGCACGGGGCGGGCCCGGCTGCCCATCTCCTGCAGCGCCTTGCGGCCGGACTCCCGCGCGGTCTGCAGTTGCAGCACGTCGCAGTCGTACTCGCAGCCGGCCATGACGGAGACGGACGCGAACAGGTCCGGATAGGTCACCGCCATGATGCCGGCCATCACGCCGCCCGCGGAGACGCCGGTCGTGAAGATCCGCCTGGCGTCGACGGTGTACTGCGAGCGCATCCGGTTGGTGATGCCGGCGATGATGGCGGGCTCGCCCCAGCCGCGGTGCTGGTTGGTCTCCAGGAACCAGTTCCAGCAGGTGGCGGGGTTGGCCACGTTGCTCTGGTCGGGAAAGACCACGATGAAACCGCGCGCTTCGGCCTCGGCGCTCCAGCCCGACAGCAGGTCGAAGCCCACGTCGTTCTCGGTGCAGCCGTGCAGGGCGACCAGCAGGGGTATGGGCGTGCCGGGACGGTACGACGACGGCACGTAGCCGTGGTAGTCGCGGGCGCCGTAGATGCTCGCGTAGACGCCGTGGAAGAACCCGCCCGCGGCGTGCGCCGGGATGGGCACCGCCAGCTGCGCCAGGAGCAGGGCGAGTGCGGTGGCGGCGGCGGTGGCGAGGCGGCGGAGCGGTGGAACGGCGGTGCGGTCCGGGGACGGGACAGACATGGCACGCTCTCCTCTCGGTTCCGGCTGCCAACCAATCGATTGATTGGGTAGCAGGATTGCTAGCGACTATGCGCCCGGTCGGTTACGGTGTCAACCAATCGTTCGATCGGTAGAGGAGTGCATGTGACGACGCCCCGGTGGGAGCCGCGGCGGCTGAGCGCCGTCGCCGTCGAGCTGCCCGAGGGCGTCACCCCGCCCGGCACCCGCGGCCGCATCCTGCTGTCGGCCCTGCGGCTGTTCGCCGAGTACGGCTTCCACGGCACGTCCATCCGCGACCTGGCCGGGGCGGCCGGGATCAACTCGGCCACGTTGTACGCGCACTACCCGGCCAAGGAGCATGTGCTCGCCGAGCTGGTCCTGCTCGGGCACACCGAACTGCACCGCCGCCTGCAGCAGGCGCTCGTGGAGGCCCCGCCCGGACCCGCCGCGCAGCTCGCCGCGCTGGTGCGGGCGCAGGTGGCCGCGCACGCCGACTTCCCGCTGCTGGCGCTGGTCGCCAACGCGGAGCTGCACGCGCTGTCGCCGGAACGTGCCGCCCCCGCGCTGGCGCTGCGCGAGCAGTCCCGCGAGCTCGGTCTGCGCGTGCTGCGGCTCGGCGTCGCGCAGGGCGTGTTCCACGTCGCCGACCCGTTGCTGGCCGCGACCGCGATCGGTTCGATGGGCATGCAGGTCGCGCACTGGTTCGGCCCGGACCAGCCGTACACCCGGGACCAGGTCGCCGACACCTATGCCGGTTACGCCCTCCAGCTCGCCGGCGCGGCCGACGTCCCGGCGAAGAAGACCGCCCGCGCCCCGGGCGCCACCCCCGCGAAGAAAGGCTGATTGATGCGCTCGATCGAGATCCCGGTTCCCGGCGGTTCGCTGCACGCGCTGCGCTTCGGCGACGGTGCGAAGATCGCGCTCGCCGCGCACGGCATCACCGCCTCGGCGATGTCGTTTCGCACCGTGGCCCGGCATCTTCCGGCGGATTGGAGCCTGGTCGCGGTGGACCTGCGCGGCCGCGGCGGCAGCGCCGGAACGCCCGGGCCGTACGGCATGGACGCGCACGCCGCCGATCTCGCCGCGGTCGCCGAGCAGCTGGGCGCGCCGGTCGCGCTGACCGGGCAGTCGATGGGGGCGTACGCCGCGCTGCGTGCCGCCGTGCGGCGGCCCGAGCTGTTCGACCGCCTGGTGCTGGTCGACGGGGGGCTGCCGCTGCCGGTGCCGGCCGAGTTCGACCCGGACCAGCTGCTGGAGCTGACCATCGGCCCCGCCGTCGCCCGGCTGCGCGAGACCTACCCGTCGGCGGACGCCTACGTCGCCTTCTTCCAGGCGCACCCGGCACTGGCCGGGGACTGGAACGACGACATGGCCGAGTACGTGCGCTACGACGCCGCCGGTGAGCCCGGCGCGGTCCGTTCCCGGACCAGCTCCGAGGCCGTCTACGCGGACGGCCGGGACCTGCTGGTCAACGGCTCGGCGTTCGGCGACGACCTGGTGCGGCTGCCGCTGCCCGCGACGCTGCTGCACGCCCCGCGCGGCATGTTCGGGCAGGAGCCGGGCATGCTGCCGCAGCCGGTGGTGGACCACTGGGCGGCGCAGGCGCCGTCGCTGCGTTCGGAGCTGGTCGCCGACACCAACCACTACACGATCCTGATGACCGACCGCCCCGCGGCGCTCATCGCCCAGCGCCTCACCGAGGAGTCCTGACGATCGACGACGCCGTCCGGGTCGAGGAGGTGGCGTGGCACGCGTGTGCTCACTGGTCGAGATCGCCTGTTGGCGGATGGTCAACAGAGCTACAGTGGTAGGCCGCTGAGCTGGGGGTCCCGTCATGGGAGCTGAATGGCGTGCCGTGTCCGCTGAGACCGGTCGCCCGAGCGGCCGAAGATGACCAAGCTGATCCGGCCCGTGCGCGGGCGGGTGGCGGCGCGGTGGTCCTCGCTGCCCGCGGCACTGCGGGCGCCCCTGGTCCGCGTCGGCCCGCGCCTGACCGTGGCGTTCCTGGCGGTCGCGCTGCTGCTGCCCCTGATCGGCCTGGTCGCCATCCGCGAACAGCACGCGTCCAGCCTGCGGGCGGCTCAGATCGAGGCGCAGAACGTCGCCGAGCAGGTCGCGCACCTGGTCACCCAGCCCGCCGGGCCGGGGCAGCCACTGCTCTACCAGCAGCCGGCGGGTCTGCAGCAGTACGTCAGCCGGGTCAACCGGGACGGCAACCGTGACCTGGAGATAGTCGGCCTGAACCGGCGCGTGCTGGCCGACGCGATCCCGGCCAACCGGGGGCGGTTGTTCGCCGACGACCGGGGCGGCGAGGTCGCCGCCACCATGCGCGACGGGCGACCGCGCGCGTTCCGTGAGCTCAACGTCGACTACCCGGGCGGGATCGAGCTGATGGCGGTGCCCATGCGCGCCGCCCAGAACAAGATCGTCGGGGCGGTGCTGCTGGAGTACACGCCGCTCTACCGCCAGCTGCTGGCGGGTGGCGGCGAGACCCGCCAGATCATCGTGGGCGCGAGCCTGGCCGGGATGGCCGCCGCGCTGGCGCTGGGCTACCTGCTGTCCCACGGCCTGGTCCGGGACCTGCGGCGGCTCACCCGGGCCGCGGACCTGCTGGCCGCCGGGGAGGGCGGCGCACGCGCCGTGGTCGGCAGCCGCGGCGAACTGGGGGACCTGGCGGCGGCCTTCAACAGCATGGCCGACCGCCTCGCCGTGCAGCGGGCCACGCTCACCGAGCTGGCGGTGCGCGACCCGCTCACCGGCCTGCACAACCGGCGCTCCTTCTCCGACCGGCTGAACGCCGCGCTGTCCCGGGCCGGGCGCGCAGAGTCCGCGGTGTCGCTGCTCATGCTGGACCTGGACCACTTCAAGGCGGTCAACGACCGGCACGGCCACCCGGCGGGCGACCAGGTGCTGCGTACGGTGGCGGCGCTGCTGGTGCGGGAGCTGCGGGGGGTGGACATGGCGGCGCGGCTCGGCGGCGAGGAGTTCGGGGTGCTGCTGCCCGGCATCGGACACCGGGACGCGGTCGCGGTCGCCGAGCGGCTGCGGGCGGCGATCGCCCGGTGCCCGGTGGTGCACGCGGGCGTCACCATCCGGGTGACCGCGAGCTTCGGCGTGGTCAGCCGGCCCGCGGACGGTCGAACGGCCGATGAACTGCTCGCCCGCGCCGACGACGCGCTCTATCGCGCCAAGCGCGCCGGGCGGGACCGGGTCAGCGGGCCGCCCCGGCCGCCGCAGCCGGTGCAGCAGTGACCCTGGGGCCGTTTCCGTTGGGAAATCGTGATCAAAGCGGGGACCCAGGCGGCACTACGATGCGAGCGTGTTTCACGTTCCCCGCGCCCGAAAGCCGTACCCGCTGCTCGCCGCAGCCGTCGTCCTGCTGCTGCTCGGCGCGGGTGTGGCCGGGGGCGTCGGCGACGCACTCGGCCTGAGCCACACCCCGGCCGCCGTCCCGCGCGAGGATCCGGTCGCCGCCCCGCAGCGCGAGGTCGCGCCCGCGCCTCGGCTCACTGCCGTCGCCGTGCCCGCTGACCTGCGCCTGACCAAGGCGGCCAACGCGGTCGCGGACGCGCTCGCCGCCCGCGGCCTGCCGCGCCCGGCGGTCACCACGACCGCGCCGGTCACCACGCCCACCCCGCCCGGCGCTCCCGCGCCCCCGGCCACCGCGCCCCCGGCCACCGCGCCCGCGACTCCCGCCTCGACCCTGCCCGCCACGACTCCCGCCGTGAACCCGGCCACCGGCGTGACCACGTTGCGCGCGGGTGTGCTGGCGACGCTCGCCGCCGCGCCGGAGTCCTACCGGATCACCACGCGCGGCGCGGAACTGGCCGTGGAGGGCACCGACGTCGCTGGGACCGCGGACGGGCTGTACCGGATCGCCGACCGGATCCGGTCGGGCGTCGCCGCCGTGCCCGCCGGGGACGACGGACGGGTGGTCACGCCGCGCCTGGGACTGCGGTTGACCGACGCCGGATCCGTCGGGCGCGAGCCGGACGCGGCGCTGTTCGGCGCGGGTGACGACTACAACCTCAACACCGACGTGGTCGGGGAGGCCCTGCTGCCGCGGGCGCCGTGGGTCGACCCGGCCGCGGTGGCGCGCATCGACGCCCAGTTCCGGCAGTTCGTGGACCACTCGGCGGCGCAGGGCTACAACGGCGTGGTCGTGCCGGGCTTCCTGGAGTACGTCACGTTCGCCGAGGTCGGCGACGGCCGTGCCGTCTATCCGGCCGGGGACGCCCACGTCGACCGGGCCAGGGCGATGGTCGCCGCGTTCGGGCCGGTCTTCCGGTACGCCGAGGACATGGGCATGAAGGTCTTCCTGCTCACCGACATGCTCGCGGTGTCGCCGCCGCTGGAGGCGTACCTGCGGCGCACCGTGGGTGGACTCGACGTCGCCGACCCCCGGCTGTGGGCCGTCTACCAGGCGGGCCTGGCCGAGCTGTTCGAGAGCCTGCCGTTCGTGGACGGGCTCATGGTGCGCATCGGCGAGGGCGGCGAGGTGTACGCGCAGAACGGCTGGGACTACTCGTCGCGGCTGGCGGTCACCACCGACGCCGCGGTGCGCGCGATGCTGCGGGCGCTGCTCGACACCGCGGGCCGGGCCGACCGGGAGGTCATCTTCCGGACCTGGACCGTCGGCGTCGGCGCGGTCGGCGACCTGCACACCAATCCGGAGTCCTACCGGCAGGTGCTGGGCGGGTTCGACGACCCGCACCTGATCGTGTCCACCAAGTACACCCTCGGCGACTTCTACAGCCACCTCCCGCTGAACGAGACGCTGCTGGCCGGCGAGCACCGCAGGATCGTGGAGTTCCAGGCGCGGCGCGAGTTCGAGGGCTTCGGGTCGCTGCCCAACGACCTCGGCGTGCTGCACCGGCAGGCGCTGCGCGAGTTCCTGGCCGCGAACCCGAAGGTCGAGGGCGTCTGGAACTGGACCCAGGACGGCGGGCCGCTGCGCGCCGGGCCGATGTCGCTCTACCTGCGCGCGGGCTTCTGGCAGCTGTACGACCTCAACACCTACGCCGTGGCGCGGCTGGCCTGGGACCCGGACGCCGACCCGGCGCAGCTCACCGCGGACTGGGCGTACCGCACCTTCGCCGGCGACCCGGCCACGGTCGCGGCGATCGGGCAGGCCATGGCGCTGTCCCGGGAGGCGCTGACCAAGGGGCTGTACCTCGGGCCGTACGCGGACCGGACGGTCAAGGCGCTGGGCCTGGAGCCGCCGCCGATGATGTGGATCTTCGAGTGGGACATCGCCACCGGGGACTCGGCGGCGCTGGACAGCATCTACGCCGTCACCGGCGGCCGCGTCGACCAGGCGATCGCCGAGGGCGAGCAGGCGGTCGCGCTGGCCCGGCGCATGCGTGACCTGGTCGCCGCGACCGACCCGGCGACCTGGCGCGATCCGCGGCTGCGCGAGCGGTTCACCAGCACGCTGGACTACCAGGTGAACCTGTTCGAGACGCTGGGCGCGTACCGGACCATGGTGCTGCGCCACGCGCAGTGGCTGGACACCGGGGCGCAGGCCGCCCACGACGGCTGGCGGCAGGCCGAGACCGTGTACCGCGGCGCGCGCGACGTGCACGCGCAGCGGTACGGCGGGGACCTGGACCTGCCCGCGTACAACTTCACCGCCGCCGACCTGGGCGCGGTGCGGGCCGACCGCGACCCGGCGATGGCCTGGGCCGCCCGTGCCCTGCTGGCGCTGATCCTGCTCGTGTTCCTGCTCGGCCTGCGGGGACGCGGCCGTGGCGGCCGGGCCGCGCGGGCCCTGCTCCTCGGCGCGGTGCGCCCGTGGCGGGTCGCCCGGCTGGAGTCGCCGCCGTCGCGGCTGGACCGGGTGCTGGTCTGGCTGGTGCCCGCGGTCGTGCTGGTGGCGAGCCGGGCCGTGTACACGTGGTTCGCCGCCCCGGCGCACCTGCTGGTGACGCTGGGCGGGTGGCTGCTGTTCGCGGCCGTGGTCCGCCTGATCGTCGGCCGCCGCGACCCGTTCCACCTGTGGGCCGTCATCGGCGGTGTCGCCCTGCTGCGCAGCGTGCTCCTGCTGGCGGCGCTGGCCGGGCGCGGGCCGGGCAAGTACTGGTTCGCCTTCTGGACCTCACCGACCCTGCGCTCGGTCTACGTCACGGTCGCCTTCGCCGCCTTCTGCTGGCTGTTCGTGGCCACCGCCGTCGTCCTGCGCGACCGGTACGGCCTGCTGCGCCGCCGCGCCGTCGGCCTCACCCTGGTCGCGGGCGGTGTGCCGCTGGGCGTGATCGGCGGCCTGATCGCGGCCGTCGGCCTGGAACGGGCCCTCACCGTCTGGAACGACCAGATGGCGCTGCTGCCGTGGGGCCTGTCCCGCATCCTCGGCATCACCGTCTACCTGGGCATTCCCGCCGACCTGCCCGCCTACGCCGCGTACGCGGGCCTCGCCCTCACCGCCTGCGGCCTCCTCCTCTCCATCGGCCGCACCCGCCCCCCGCGTGAAAGGAAGGGCACCTTCCCATCGCTATGCGATGTCGAAGGTGCCCTTCTTAACGCCTGACGGGAGAAGTGGCAGGTCGCTGTTGCCGCGAGGCAGCCCGGCGCGCGCGGGCCTGTTCGGCCGGTCAGAAGTAGTCGTGCAGGGTGGGCGGCGGGCCGGCGGTGGCGGTGCGCAGAAGCTCGTCGGTGTCGGCGTCGCCGCCGGTCAGGAAGCCGGTCCGGCGCAGCTGCTCCGGGGTGGCCGCGCCCGCGTACCAGGCGGCCAGGCCGCGCGGGGTGAGCCGGACCGTGCCCGCGCCACCGGGCTCCAGGCGGGCCTCGCCGCCGGACAGCGTGAGCCGCCACCGGCCGTGCTGCCAGGGGCAGACGTCGTCGACCAGGTCCAGATCGACCTCGCCGGCCAGGTGCCGCGGCCAGCCGCGTGCCGCGACCGCGCCGGACGCGTCGACGACCCGTGCCATCCACGGCTGCGCCGTGGC
This sequence comes from Catellatospora chokoriensis, assembly GCF_011297315.1. NCBI lineage: Bacteria > Bacillati > Actinomycetota > Actinomycetes > Micromonosporales > Micromonosporaceae > Catellatospora > Catellatospora chokoriensis. The sequence continues at coordinate 280,930 of NZ_JAAOTI010000006.1, read as the reverse complement.
GACCTTGGCGTCGGTCCGGACGATCAGCGACCAGGCCGGGTCGGTCGTGCCGAGCCGGAGCACGGTGGTCGGCGCGACACTGGCCCAGCCGCCGATCATCGCCAGCAGCGTGCGGGTCGCCTCGGGGGTCAGCCCGATCAGGTCGTCGACGGTGAGCTTGCCGCCGGCGTCGTAGCCGGGTCCGCGATCCCAGCTGGCATAGCCGACGATCGTGCCCGCGTCGTCCACGGCGACGGTGAAGCCGTGGTAGTCGGCCAGCAGCTGCGCCGGGGTCGCGCCGAAGGCCGGGCCGGAGCGTTGCATCAGGCCGGTGCCCGCGCGGGCCACCTGGCGGTAGATCTCGTACACGGCCGGGATGTCGGCCTCGGTCGCGGGCCGCAGCGTGGTCTTCGGGTCAGGGCGGACGGCCGCGAGCGCGCGGGTGGGCACGGTCCAGTAGGTCAGCGCGCCGACCTCCTCCCAGCCCAGTGCCCGGTACGGCAGCGGGGTGGTGCCGAACAGGGTGCTGAGCACCGCGCCGCGGTCGCGCGCGCCTTCGAGCAGCCGGGTGAGCACGAGCCGGCCCAGCCCGCGTCCGCGCAGCTCGGGCGCGGTGGCGACACCGGCGACGCCGCACGTGGGCACGACCCGCCCGCCGAACCACTGGCCCTGCTCGCGGTCGACGGCCTTGGCCACCAACCGCCCGGCCGGGTCGAACACCCCGAGAGTGCGGCGGCCGGAGGCGTCCGGGTTCCAGCCGTCGGGCATGGGCTGCGCGTGGTAGCCGAAGGCGAGACTGCCCAGGTCCCACGCCAGTTTCTGATCTTCCGGCCCGAGCGGCCGCACCTCGTACGTCACCGGGCCATCCTGCCAGCCGCCCCGCCGCCCGTCCCGCGGTTATCGCCGCTCAGGCGCCGTCGAGGGCGTCGACCAGCGTGGCCAGTGCCGCCGCCAGCCGGTCCAGGCCGGAGTGCGGGTCACCGCCGGGCTCGGCCTGGTACAGGTCGCGGCGGATCTCGACCATCAGCGCCGACACCCGCTCGTCGGTCCCGTGGTGCTTGAGCGGCACGTAACAGCCGGCGAACGGGCTGTCGAAGCCGACCTCGTAGCCCGCGAACGCCTTCGCCGCGGCGTCGCGCAGCCACGGCGGGGTGTGCGTGCCGTCCGTGCCGAGGCAGATCTCCGGGCGGGGGCCGTCGCCGTGCAGCTCGTACGGCAGCGCGAGCGCGGGGTAGGAGTGCACGTCGACGACGATCGCCCGGCCGGTCGCGGCCAGGCGCTCGTCGACCAGGTCGGTCATGGCCTGGGCGTACGGATGGAAGTGCGCGTCGAGCAGCCGCTGCGCGAAGGCGGGGTCGTCGGGGCGCAGCCGCTGCCCGTGCGAGGTGCGCGTGTACACCGCGCCCATGCCGACCGCGGCCATCTCCTCCCGCTCGTCGGGGAACCGCTCCGGGTCCACGACCAGCCGGGACCACTCGTTGACGAACGTCCAGGGCCGGGCCCGCGCCGCCCCGGCCGCCCGTGCGGCGATCAGGTCGGTGTGCGCGTCGGTCATGTGGTCCAGCTCGGCGACCAGGGCCGTGTCGTCGAGCGCGATCGAGGCCCGCGCCGGACCGCTGATCTGCCGGGACGAGTGCGGCACGTGCAGGACGACCGGCGACGACGCGTCCCCCTGGCCGACACGGAACACCGGGACCGACATGCCACCCACCCGCTCTCTGAAGATCACCGTGACGGTATCCGGCGGGTGTGACAGGTCAGCCCCAGGGCCGCAGTTCGGGGACGGGCGCGCGGCCCAGCGCCCAGGCCATCAGCGCCCGCTCGTCGGCGCGCTCACGCAGCTCGCCGAGCAGTCCGGGCAGCCACCGGGCGACCAGGCCGTCGGGCCACTGCTCCCAGCCGTAGCCGAGGCCGAGGTCGACGTGGTGCACCTCGACCTCGCGCCACCGGGCGAACAGCAGCTGGGTGGCGGGGATCAGGTCACCGCCACCGGCGCGCACCGTGCGCTGCCACACGTCCGGGGTGGCGCGGGCGAAGGCGGCGTCGACGGCCGCGTCGGCCGCGGTCAGGTCGGCGATGATCTCCGCGGCGGGCCGGCCCTGCCCCGCCTCGATCTCGGCGGCCCGGCCGGTCGCGCCGCCCGGGTACTGGTCGACGAGTTCGCCCCGAGCGGCGCCGTCGAGCCGCCGTACGACACTGTCGGCGTTGCGGGCCAGGTGGGTGAGCACGTGCCCGACGGTCCACCCGGGCAACCGGCTCGGCTCGCGTACCGTCTGGTCATCGATCTTCTGCAGGGTCTGGTGCAACCGGGCGTGCGCCTCGGCACACGCGGCGAGGTCGCCGTCGATATCGGACATGCCCCCATTCTCGCCCCTGTGCACCCCGCCGCCCATCCATGATCAACTGGTGGCGTGTTGAATGGCGGCATGGGTGAGCAGGAGCCGCGGTCGGCGGGGGAGTTGCTGGACATCGTCGACGGGCAGGACCGGGTGGTGGGGCAGGCGACCCGAGCCGAGGCGTACGCCCGGCGGCTCACCCACCGCTGCGTGTTCGTGCTGGCCCGCACCGGTGACGGCCGGCTGTTCGTGCACCGGCGCACCGCGCAGAAGCTGGTCTTCCCGTCCTGCTACGACATGTTCGTCGGCGGCGTAGTCGGCGCCGGGGAGACCTACCACGACGCCGCGCTGCGCGAGGCCGAGGAGGAACTCGGCGTGTCCGGGCTGCCCGCCCCGCAGCCGCTGTTCACCTTCCTGTACGAGACGCCGGAGCACTCCTGGTTCTCGGCCCTGTACGAGGTCCGCTGCGACGGGCCGGTGGACCCGCAGGTCGAGGAGGTCGCCTGGCACGCCTTCCTCACCGAGGACGAGATCGCCGCGCGGTTCGGCGAGTGGGACTGGGTGCCCGACGGCCTGCAGGCCTGGCACCGCTACCAGGCCTGGCGCTCGCAGCACGGGTGACCGCTCACGGGCAGGTCTGGCCCGCGCACCGCTGCCAGTCCGCGAGGCTCGCGGCGTCGGCGGTGACGTCGGGGTCGTTGCCCGGGTCGGCGTCGCCGAGCAGGTTGACCAGCTCCCAAGGGTCGGCCGCGAGGTCGTAGTACTCCTGCGAGATCAGCTTGCCGGCGAGGTCGACGTACCGGGTGAACTGGCGCTCGCCTGGCGCGACGCGGGAAGCCCAGGTGGAGAAGCCGCCGTTGTGCGAGTCCTGCCAGTACTCCAGCAGCGTCGCGGCACGGCGTACGCCGCCGCGCAGGTCGTGGCCGTCGAGCAGGTAGCCCGCGGTCAGCCCGGCCGCGGCCAGCACGGTCGGGGTGACGTCGACGGTCGACGCCAGCCGCTCGTCGACACCCGGCCGGATCCGTCCCGGCCAGGACAGGAACAGCGGCACCCGGTACGCGGCGGCGTACGGCATGAACTTCTCGTCGAGGCCGTGCTCGCCCCAGAACTTGGCGTTGTCGGACACCAGCACGACGAGCGTGTCCTGCCGCTCGCCGAGGCGGTCCAGGTGCTCGCGGACCCGGGCCAGCGCGTCGTCGACCGAGAGCAGCGTGCGCAGCTGGCCGAGGCGGATCACGTCGCCCTCGGCCCGGCCCGCGACGTGGTGGCGCACGTACTCGGGCTTGTCGGAGCGGTCGGCCTCGCCGACGGCGGGGCTGGGATTCCAGGCGAACGTGCGGGCCGCGTACTGCGGCTCGGGGATCCACGGAGCGTGCGGGGCGGTGAAGCCCGCGTACACGAACCACGGCTTGTCGTCATCGGCCTCGAAGCCGTCGAGGTACGTGTTGACCTGCTGGCCGATGAACGTCGTCGAGTACGGCACGCGCCGCTGCTTCCCGTCGACCATGAACCTGGCGTTGGTGTACCCGCCGCCGACCAGGGCCGAGTGGTCGAAGCCGGGCGGGGTCTGCTCCAGCGCCCAGTTGTTGGTGAACTTGCCGACGGCGGCCGTGGCGTACCCGGCGGTGTGCAACGCGTGCTCGAGCGTGCGGGTGTGGTCGAGATTGCCGACATCGGCCTGGTGGAGCACGCCGTGGTTGTGCGCGTACCGGCCGGACAGCAGGGTGGCCCGGCTGGGTCCGCAGCTCGGGGTGGCGGCGACGGCGTTCGGGTAGACGGTGCCGTCGCCGAGCCACGCCATGGTCTGCGGCAGCGCGGCCATGGTCTCGGGCCGGGCGTCGTCGAGGACCACCATCAGCACGTTCGGCCGCGTCTGTCGCGGCGACGAGCCGCGCGCCGTGCCGTGGCCCGCGACGCCGTTGTCGGCCGGGTCCGCGGCGTTCGCCTCCGGACCGGCCGGGCGATCCCGGTCGCCGTGGGCGTGGACCGGGCCGGTGACCGGAAACACGGCCGCGGCGAGGGCTGTGGCCAGGACCGCGGTCAGCCGCCGGACACGGCGCATCAGATATCGCATCAGGACAAACTGTCACCAAGGTCATCCGATGGCCGGCTGAAACGCCCGTTCACAAGGTGATCAGTTTGTTAACGGCTTCGACCCGGACCGCCGGACGGCGGGGCTAACCTTCCACACGTGACCGTGTTGCTGACCCGATCCGATGTCGACCGCGCGGTCGATGTGGACGAGGTGCTGGAGCTGCTCGGCGAGGGCTTCCGCGCGCCCGCCCCGGCGCAGCCGCCGCTGCGGGTGCGCACCGAGCTGCCCGGCCCGGGGACCGCGACCTGCCTCATGCCGGGGCTGCTGCCGGGCGTGCCGGCGTACACGGTGAAGGTCAACGCGAAGTTCCCGGACGCCTCGCCCGCGCTGCGCGGCGTGGTCTGCCTGCACGATCTGGACTCGGGCGAGCTGCTGGCGCTGGCCGACTCGGCGAGCGTCACCTCCTGGCGCACCGGGCTGGCCGCGGCGCTCGGCACGCACCTGCTGGCCGACCCGGGCGCCGGCACGCTCGGCTTCGTCGGCGCCGGCGCGCAGGCCCGCGTCGTGGCCGCCGGACTGCGCAGGCTGCGGCCCTGGCGGGAGGTGGTGGCCGCCGATCTGGAGCCGGCCCGTGCCGCGGACCTGGCCGCGCTGCCGCTGGAGAGCGCGTCGGCGGTAGCCCGCGCCGCCGACGTGGTGGTGCTGGCGACCTGGTCGCGCCGCCCGCTGCTGCGCGCCGACGAGGTGCGTCCCCGCCAGCACCTGACCACACTCGGCGCGGACGAGCCGGGCAAGGTCGAGCTGCCCGCGGACCTGCTGCTGGCGAGCCGGGTGGTCGTCGACGACCGGATGCTGGCCGCGGCCGGGGGAGCGCTGGGCAATGTCGGGCTGGAGGCCGGGGTGGCCGCGGGCACGCTCGGCGACGTGCTGCGCGGCGACCTGCCCGCCCGGGACGGCACCGACCGTCCGACCGTGTACGCCCCCGTCGGCCTGCCCTGGCAGGATCTGGCCCTGCTGTGGGCGGTCTACGGCAGGGTCTCGCGCGCCGACGCCACGGTCATCGACCTGCTCGGCTGAGGCCCGCTGGTCAGGCCGTGTCGGCGCGGTGGGCGCGGCGGCGGGCGGGGTGGTCGCGGGGGATCAGCGTCGGGTTGACGTTGTCCAGCACCGTGGCCCGGTCGATCACGACGCGGGCCACGTCGTCGCGGCTGGGCACCTCGTACATGACGTTGAGCAGGATCTCCTCGAGGATGGCCCGGGTCGCGCGGGCGCCGGTGCGGCGCAGCAGGGCCTGCTCGGCGATCGCCCCCACCGCGTCGGGAGTCACCTCCAGCTCCACGCCGTCCAGCTCGAACAGCAGCTGGTACTGCTTGATCAGCGCGTTGCGCGGCTCGGTGAGGATGCGCATCAGTGTGCCCCGGTCGAACGGGCGCACCGTGGTGACGATCGGCAGCCGCCCGACGAACTCCGGGATCATCCCGAACGTCACCAGGTCGGCGGGCATGACCTCGTCGAGCGAGGGCTCGGCGGCGCGGATGTTGGCCCCGAAGCCGATGCCGCGGCGTCGCGAGCGCGTCTCGATGATCTCCTCCAGGCCGGCGAACGCCCCGCCGAGGATGAACAGCACGTCGGTGGTGTCGATCTGCAGGAACTCCTCGGCGGGCTGCTTGCGCGAGTTCGGCTGCGGCACGCGTACCGTGCTGCCTTCGAGGATCTTGAGCAGTGCCTGCTGGACGCCCTCGCCGGAGACGTCGCGCACGGCGGTGCGGTCGGCCGCGCCTCGGGCGATCTTGTCGATCTCGTCGATGTAGACGATGCCGGTCTCGGCCCGCCGGACGTCGCCGTCGGCGGCCTGGATCAGCTTGAGCAGGATGCTGTCGACGTCCTCGCCGACGTATCCGGCCTGGGTGAGCGCGGTGGCGTCGGCGATCGCGAACGGCACGCCCAGGGTCCGGGCCAGTGTCTGGGCCAGGTAGGTCTTGCCGCAGCCGGTGGGGCCGATCAGCAGGATGTTGGACTTGCCCAGCTCGACCGGCGGTTCCCCGGTCGGGGTCGCGCCGCGGGCGGCGACCCGCTTGTAGTGGTTGTAGACCGCCACCGACAGCGAGGTCTTGGCGGCCTCCTGGCCGACGACGTACTGCTCCAGGGCCGCGTGGATGTCGCGCGGGGTCGGCGGGTGCAGCAGGGCGGCCGCCGCCTGCTCGGTGGCCTCTTCCTCGATCAACTCGTTGCACAGGCCGACGCACTCGTCGCAGATGCAGACCTGCCCGGGGCCGGAGATGAGCTTGCGCACCTGGCGCTGCGTCTTCGCGCAGAAGGAGCAGGCCAGCACGTCGCTGCGGGTCACGGGCGCTCCTCGGGGGTCGACGACCTTCAGATGATACCGGCAGATGATGACAACATCCGAGTGCCGCGTTATCTTGCTTACCGGACGGACACGGGGAGCAGGGATGAGCCGCCTCACCAGGGCCCAGGCCCAGCAGCGCAACCGCGCCGGCGTGCTGTCGGCGGCCCGCGCCGAGTTCGCCGCACGCGGCTACCGCGAGGCCACCGTCGACGGCATCGCCGGGCGCGCCGGGCTGACCCGCGGCGCGGTCTACTCCAACTTCCCCGGCAAGCGGGCCCTCTACTTCGCGGTGCTGGCCGACGACGCCGAGCGCGCCGACGGCCCGCGGCCGCCCGCGCCGGGCCGCACGCAGCGGGAGGCGCTGGGGGCGTACGCGCGGGCGACCCTGACCCGGCTGCCGGTGACCACCCGCCTGCCCGACGCGGCACCGCCCGCCCTGGACCTGGTGCCCGAGGCGCTCGACGACGACCGGGTCCGGCGGCCCTTCGCCCAGCTGCTCAAGCTCCAGGCGATACTGCTCGGGCTGGCCCTGGAGGGGCTCCGTCCCGCCCCCGGCGCGCCGCAGCCGGGCGGGCGGCGGGTGCGGGTCGCCGAGGCCGCGCTGACCACGCTGCAGGGCGCGAGCGTGCTCGCGCAGACCTCGCCGGGCTTCGTCGAGCCGTTCCACATCGTCGCCACCTGCGAGCACCTGGGTGAGCTCGACCTGAGCGACAGCTGGCAGCCGGTGTACGCCGCGCACGTCCCGCCGCCGCGCCCCGCGGACGAGCCGTGGACGCCGCCCGCCCCCGCCGACGAGACCGCAACTCGCCCGGACGCGGTCCACGGCGAGCCGGTCGACCTCGCCGCCGACGGCGTGGTGGCCGTGCTCGGCCTGCACCGGCTGGCCGCGGTCGAGGAGGCGGTGCGCGCCGCGCCGCCCGGCGCGCAGGTCACCGCAGTGCTGGTCAGCGGCACGCCCGGCGAGCTGATGCCGCTGGCCCGGCTGATGCTCGCCGAGTTCCGCCGCGGCCTGACCGCGGCGTTCCCGCGCCCGGCCTGGCCGCGCCTGCGCATCGTGTACGACGAGAGCGGCGAGCTGGCCGCGGCGGCCGGTGTGGACGCCGTCAGCGACGCCACCGAGGCCGCGGTCCGGGTCGTGTCCGGACGGATCGTCGCCCGCGCCGAGGGCTACGGCGCCTGCCTGGCCGCCGCCGGCGCGTCCGCCGCCGCGACCCGGCTCTGAAGCGGCCGTCGGGTGCCGGAGCCGTCGGCAGACACGGACCATGGCAGCGTCCGCGACCGGTCGCCCGATGATCGTGTTTCCGGCACCCGGACGCCGCGGCGCATAGTTTCCGCCATGCTGGATATGTGGTGGCCATGACGGACGCGGGGCTGGGCGGGGCACTGGCACGGCTGCGCGACGCGCTGACCGCGGTGCGCTACCCGCTGGCCCTGCCGGGCGCGGCCGCCGCCACCAGCCTGGCCAAGGCCACCGCCGGGCAGCTCGACGACTACCTCATCCCGCGGCTGGCGCGGCTGGACGCGCCACTGCTGGCCGTCGCGGGCGGGTCCACCGGCGCGGGCAAGTCCACACTGGTCAACAGCATCGTGCGCGCCCCGGTCAGCGTCGCGGGCGCGCGCCGGCCCACCACTCGCGCGCCGGTGCTGGTCTGCCACCCGTCCGACGCCGCCTGGTTCAGCGAGGCCAACCTGCTGCCGCGGCTGGGCCGCACCGGCACCGCCGGCGGTGACGGCATCGGCCTGCTGGTCATGCCGGTCGCCGTGCTCAGCCCCGGCGTGGCGCTGCTCGACTCGCCCGACATCGACTCCGTCGAGGAGGACAACCGGGCGCTGGCCGAGCAGCTGCTCGCCGCGGCCGACCTGTGGCTGTTCGTCACCACCGCGGTCCGCTACGCCGACGCCGTGCCGTGGGAGCTGCTGCACGCCGCCCGCGACCGGGGCACCGCCGTGTCGATCGTCCTGAACCGGGTGCCGCCCAGCGCCGACGCCGAGGTGACCCCGCACCTGACCGAGATGCTGGCCGAGCACGGGCTCGGCGGGGTGCCCATGTTCGTCATCGACGAGCAGCGCCTCGACCAGCACGGGCTGCTGTCCGAACAGGCCGTCGCGCCGCTGCGCGAGTGGCTGGACGAACTCGCCCGCTCCGCCGCGGCCCGCGCGGCCGTGGTGCGCCAGACCGTCGACGGGGCCGTCGCCGCGCTGTCGCCCGCCACCGCCCGGCTCGCCGCCGAGGCCGACGCCCAGACCGAAGCCGCCAAGGCCCTCGGCGTGTCCGTCGACAGCGCCTACCGCGAGGCGACCACTGCCGTCGACCAGGGCATCCGCGACGGGACCATGTTCCGCGGCGAGGTGCTCGCCCGCTGGCAGGAGCTCGTCGGCACCGGCGAGTTCATGCGCAGCCTGCAGGCCAAGGTCGGCCGGTGGCGCGACCAGCTGGTCAGCGCGGTCACCGGTCGCCCCCGCCCCGCCGACCAGCTGATCACCGCGATCGAGTCGCAGCTGGTGGTGTTCGTGCACGGCGCGGCCGCCGACGCCGCCGAGCACGCGGCCGCCGCCTGGCGCGCCCACCCCGCGGGCGGTGAGCTGCTGGCCGCCCAGCCGGGCCTGGCCCGGGTCGGTCCCGACATCGACGCCCGCGCCGACCGGGTGGTCCGCGACTGGCAGCGCGGCGTGCTCGACCTGGTCCGCGACGAGTCCGGCGGCAAGCTGTTCGCCGCGAAGTTCAGCGCGTACGCCGTCAACGCGCTCGGCCTGTGCCTGATGATCCTGGTCTTCGCGGCCACGGCGTTCATCCCGACCGGCGCGGAGATCGCCGTCGGGGCGGGCGCCACCGTCGCCGCGCAGAAGGTGCTCGAGGCCATCTTCGGCGACGACGCCGTGCGCCGCCTGGCCGAACGGGCCCGGCAGGACTTCCTGACCAAGGTGGACGGTCTGCTCCAGCAGGAGGCGGCCCGCTTCCACGCGGTGCTCGACGGCACGGGGGTGTCCGCGCAGGACGGCGAGCGTCTGCGCGCCGCGGCGGCGGCCGTCGACGCCGCCCGCCGCGCCGACCCGATCTCGCGGGACGGGGCCGCCGGGTGAGCGCGCCGACGGTGGTCGAGCGGATGGCGGCGCTCGAACGGTTCACCGCGGCCACCGCCGACCGGCTGCCCGAACGCGACCTCGCCCCGGCCCGGGCCCTGATCGGGCGGGCGGGGGAGCGGCTGGCCCTGTCGCAGCTGCACACCGTGGTGGCGCTGGCCGGGGCGACCGGCACGGGCAAGTCCAGCATCTTCAACGCACTGGCCGGGGTGCCGCTGTCGCAGACCGGCGTCCGCCGGCCCACCACCGGCGAGGCGCACGCCTGCGTATGGGGCCCCGACAGCGCCGACCCGCTGCTGGACTGGCTCGGCGTGGACCGCCGCTACACCCGCGACGGCGGGACGGGGCCCGATCTGTCCGGGCTGGTGCTGCTGGACCTGCCCGACTACGACTCGGTGCAGTCCGCGCACCGGGCCGAGGCCGACCGGCTGCTGTCCGTGGTGGACCTCATCGTCTGGGTGCTGCACCCCCAGAAGTACGCCGACAAGATCGTGCACGCCGGCTACCTGGCCCAGTTCCACCGCCACCGCGACATCACCGTGGTCGCGCTCAACGCCGTCGACCTGCTGTCCGGTCCCGACCTGGCCGACTGCACCACCGACCTGCGCCGCCTGCTGGCCGCCGACGGCCTCGACGGGCTGCCCGTGCTGACCACCTCCACGGTCGGCCCACCCGGGCTGGACCCGCTGGTCGAGGCGATCCGGCAGGCGGTCGTCGCCCGCCAGGCCGCGGTGCGCAGGCTCGCCGCCGACCTCGACGGGGTCACCGCCGCGCTGGCCCCGACCGTCGCCGCCGAACCGCCGAAGGCCGCCCTGGACGGCGAGGCGAGCCGGGCGCTCACCGCGGCGCTGTCGCAGGCCGCCGCGGTGCCGACGGTGGCCGCCGCGGTCGAGGCCGCGTACGTGCACCGGGCCCGCAAGATGACCGGCTGGCCGCTGCTGCGCTGGATCCGCCGCACCCGCCCCGATCCCCTCGAACGGCTGCACCTCGGCGACCACCGGGCCGCCGTTCCCGCCGCCACGTCACTGGCCCCGGCGTCGCCCGCCGCGACGGCCGCCGTGACCAAGGCGCTGCGCGAGGCCGCCGACCGGGCGAGCGCGCCGCTGCCCGCGCCCTGGCAGGACGCCATGCTCGCGGCGGTGCGCGCGCACCGCGACGAACTGCCCGACGCGCTCGACCGCGCCGTCGCGCAGACCGACCTCGGGGTCGCCCGCAAGCGCTGGTGGTGGCGGGCGGTGGGGCTGCTGCAGTGGCTGGTGACCGCGGCGGCCCTGATCGGCCTGCTGTGGCTGGGTGTGCGGCTGGGCTTGCAGGCGCTGGCGCTGCCGCCGCTGCGTACGCCCATGGTGGACGGCTGGCTGCCGATGCCGACGGCGCTGCTGGCGGGCGGCCTGCTGGCCGGTTTGCTCATCGCGGTGCTGGTGCGCCCGGTGGTCCGGCTGGCCGCCCGCGCCCGCCGCCGCCGCGCGACGAAACGGTTGCGCAGCTCGGTGCAGGGCGTGGTCAAGCAGCTCGTCGAGGCGCCGGCGTCCGCTGTCCTCGCCGACTACACGGACGCCCGCACCGCCCTGCGAGAGGCTGCCGGCGGTGCTCGCCGATGACCGCTGTCGGTGAGGGCGGGCTCGCGTCATCGGCGAAATCGGCACTTTCGGATCGACGCAGCGCCCTGATCAGGGAATATGCTTTCTAGGAGGCCCCGCCAAGGCTCCTGAACAAGCCCTCCGGCAGGAAGGCTGTGAAGTATGGCCAGTGCTGAGCCGTTCGCGGCGAAGTCGACAGGTTGGCGAGAACTCGACGCGGGCAGTCTCGGCTCCGCGGTGCGCTACACCCATGCCGGCAGGCTGGAGCTGGACCTGGCCCTGCAACGGCTCCTTGAGCGCGCCCGCGCTCTCGACGCGGGCGACGAGCGCATTCGGGCGCTGCTGCGGGCGAACCTGGAGATGGCCCGCGGCGTGGACCTGTCCCAGGTGCTGCACCGGCTGGTGGTCACCGCACGGCACCTGGTGCGGGCCCGGTACGCCGCGCTGGGCGTGGTCGAGGACGGTCACATCACCGAGTTCCTGTTCGACGGCATGGACGCCGCGACCGCCGATCGCATGGCGCACGAGCCCGAGGGGCGCGGGCTGCTCGGGCTCCTGCTCACCGACCCGCGCCCGGTCCGGGTGGCCGACATCGCCCGGCACCCGTGCTCGGTCGGCTTCCCTGAGCACCATCCGCCGATGAAGTCGTTCCTCGGGGTGCCGATCCTCTCGGGCGGCCGCCTGCTCGGCAACTTCTACCTGACCGAGAAGCAGGGGGCGGACGAGTTCAGCGCCGCCGACGAAGAGCTGATCATCGACTTCGCCCGGGTGGCCGCGGCCGCGATCAGCAACGCGAGCATCTTCACCGAGGCCTTCCGCCGCCACGCCTGGCAGGAGGCGATGGTCGCGATCACCGAGCGGGTGCTCGGCGGCGTGGGCCCCGACGCGCTGATGGCCGAGCTGATCGGCCAGGCGGAGCGGGCCGACCGGGCCGACGGGGCCTGCGTCGCGCTGCTCTCGCCCGACGGGCTGGCCCTGACCGGCGTGCAGGCGATGGGCACGCTGAAACCGCTCCTCGACGCCCCCGAAGCGCTGCTGTCCGTGTGCGCCCTGGTCATGGCCGAGCGCCGGGTGCTGGTCGTCGAACCGTGCGCCGACCCTCGGCTGAGGGAACTGTTCGGCACGGCACATCCCGGGCACATCCTGATCGCTCCGCTGACCGGGCAGGAGACCATGCTCGGCGCGATGATCCTGTCGAAGAAGCCGAGCGAGGGACCGTTCGACGCGGTCGACGTCGAGATGGCCTCGGTCTTCGCGGGCCAGGCGAGTCTGGCACTCGAACTGGCCGGTGCGGTCGACCTCGACGACGACGAGCTCACCGACCAGCACCTGGCCTTCGCCGAGGGTCTGCGGGAGCGTTTCCTCAGCCGGATGACGCGGATCAGCTTCTCGCTGCGCTCCGTGGTCGACCACTCCATGGACATCGAGCTGCGCGAGCAGGCCGGATACAAGCTCGCCGAGATGGATGCCCTGATCGACCATCTCAAGTCACTGACGTTCCTGCGCACCGACCGCTGAACGGGGTTGCCTCCGGCGTGGAGGGAACCCCGCCGCGTCAGCCCGCGGAGATCCAGCCGGCCAGCTCCGCCGGGCGGTTGGTGATGATCCCGTCGACGCCGAGCTGGTCCAGCGAGCGCCACTGCGCCGCGCTGTCGATCGTCCACGCCATCACCGCCACGCCCGCCCGGTGCAGGTCGCCGACGAGGGCAGGCCGGGTCAGCAGCGCCGACCCCGCCGGGTTGTACGCGGTCAGGTGCAGCTGCCCGGCCAGTGCCGCCGGGTCCGCGTCCAGCGTGCTGCGCAGCAGGCCGATGGGCAGCTCCGGGGCCAGTTCGTAGCTGTACTGCAGCGAGGGCACGTCGAAGCTCTGGATGAACACCCGGCCCGTCATCTGCTGCTCGCGGATCACCGCCACGATCTTCGCGACCTGGTCGCGGGTGTGCGCACCCTTGATCTCCAGCAGCAGGTTGCCGCCGCGCGTGCGCAGATCGGCCAGCTGCTCGGCCAGCGTGGGGATGCGTGTGCCCGCGTAGTGCGGCGCGAACCACGAACCGGCGTCCAGTGTCTTGAGCTGAGCGGAGGTCAGGCTGCGGATGGAGCCGGTCCCGTCGGTGGTCCGGTCGACGGTGCTGTCGTGCAGGATGAACGGCACTCCGTCGGCCGACGGCTGCACGTCGTTCTCGATCCAGTCCGCGCCCGCGCGGCGCGCGATCTCCTGCGCCACCAGGGTGTTCTCCGGAGCGGCCGAGGACGCGCCACGGTGCGCGACGACCGCGGCCGGGCTGCCGGGCGCGCGCAGGTAGGCGTTGGCCGGGGCCAGCTCGGTCACGCGTACGTCGTCGAAGGACACCGTCGCGCCGTTGACGAACAGCGCCTGCCCGCCGCCGGTCGAGCGCTGCAGGCTGGTGGTGCGCAGCACCTCGACCCCGTCGAACAGCCAGCGGGCCTGGCCGCCGTGCACCTCGACGGCGATGCGCACGTCCCGGCCGGTCCCGGCCGCGTACGGGGCGGCGGCGGTGTTCGTGACGTTCCACGCGTTGCCGGTGGTGCGCTGCGCGAACTCGACGCCGTTGCTCGCCGTGGTGCCGCTGCGGATCGTGGCGATCCACCACGGCGTCGCGCCGTCGGCGGGCACGTCCAGGCCGAGCGCGGCCCAGCGGGTGCCCGCCGTGACCGACTCGAACCGTGCCGTCGCCTCCAGCCGGAAGTGGGTCAGGTGGCCACCGAAGGTGATCTTGTTGTTGGCGGACGAGCTGGTGGAGGTGCCGACGAGGCGGCCGTTCTGCACGGTCCAGGAGCCGTCGACGGCCCGCCACCCGGCGGGCAGCGTGCCGGAGGAGAAGTCGGCGGAGACAACGACGTCGCCGGGTGCGGCGGCGGCGGGTGCGGCTGCCGCCACGGTGCCGCACAGGGCGAGGGCGGCCAGCGCCGCCGTGGTCCGCAAGCGCCACGAGGGGGTACGCGGTGAGGTGGTGACCATGGCGCGGACCATACGAAATGGGGCGTAACGCGCCGCGAAAACCCGGTGACCACCCCGGTAACTCCGGCTGTCCGTCGTGGACCGGCTCGTTGGGCGAGATCGCTGTCGGGTGTCATGATCTGCGTTCGGACCGCGCCTTCTGGCACGAAACCGCGATCTCGCCCCGGAACCCGCCTCGGCGGCCTGGTACAACTGTCAGTTCTGACGGAAGGATCTTCGCGATGACGACCGAGCGGCCCGATGTGCCCCTGATCGGCGGTGAGCGGGAGATGCTGCGGCAGTTCCTCGACTACCACCGGTCCACCCTGGCCTGGAAGTGCGACGGGCTGACCGACGAGCAGCTGCGCGAGCAATCCATGTCCCCGTCGACGCTGACCCTGCTCGGCCTGGTCCGGCACATGTGCGAGGTCGAGCGCACCTGGTTCCGCAAGGTCATCGCGGGCGAGGACATCACCCTGGTCTGGTCGCCGGACAACGACTACCAGGTGGCGTACGACCCGACCGGCGCCACCCGCGCCGAGGCATTCACCGCCTGGCAGGCCGAGGTCGAGCACTCGCGCCGCATCGAGGCCGAGGCCGCGTCGCTGGACGTGGTCGCGCACAATCCCCGCTGGGGCCAGGACGTCTCGCTGCGGTTCGTGATGCTGCACCTGATCCACGAGTACGCCCGCCACAACGGCCACGCCGACTTCCTGCGCGAAGGAGTCGACGGCGTGACCGGAGCCTGACGGCGCAACGCGGACGGCCCGTGCCACGAACCGTGGCACGGGCCGTCGACGTCACCGATTACGGAGCGAGGGCGATCAGCGAGGTCTTGTCGTTGAGGTCGCCGCCGACGAACAGGTGGTCGCTCTTGACGAACAGCCGGCAGGTGCCCAGGTTCTGACCGGAGTCGTTGTCGCAGAGCACCGCGCGGCCCACGCCGGGCACGCGCAGCGAGCTGACCGCGTCGTTGCCGACCGGGGCCAGGTCGCCGGCCGTGTAGATGCCGGGGCCGAAGGTGGCCGCGGCGCCCTTGAAGTCGCGGTCGGCGTACACGTTGAGCAGGTTGCCCGACGCCGGGCCGGCCTGCACGACGAGCGTGGAGATGCCGTCGTTGAGCGCGTTGCCGCCCAGGTTGTACTCGCCCGCGCCGAACATCCGGCACAGGCCCAGGTCGCCCTGCCCGGTCGGGCCGGTGCTGTCGTTGCGGCAGCCGACGACGCGCCAGCCGTCGCCGACCCGCAGCGAGCTGATCTTGTCGTTGCCGACGGTGGCCAGCTCGTTGGCGAGTCCGGTGTGCACGCCCGGGTTGAACGTCTGGCGCAGGCCGCCCATGTTGGCGTCGCTGGTGGCGATCAGCGGCGGCGCGCCCACGGCGACCAGCGAGATCTTCTTCTCCATGTCGCTGCCGACGGTGGCGTGCTCGCCGCCGCGGAACAGCCGGCACTTGCCGAGGTCGAGGCTGGCGGTGCCCGGCTTGGCGTCGTGGTCGCAGGTGACGACGCGGTATCCGTCGGTGATCTTCAGTGACTTCACCGAGTCGGCGAGGGTGGACAGGTTGCCGGCGACCTGCCCGAATCCGCCCGAGCCCAGCGGCAGGGAGGTGCCGGTGAACTTGGTGTCCTGGAACGCGGTGACGGCGGCGCCCTTGACCGGCTTGCCCATGACCGCCAGCAGCGAGATCTTGTCGTTGAGCTCGCCGCCGACGAACTCGTGCAGCCCGGCGTCGTAGTAGCGGCAGGTGCCCAGCGAACCCTTGTTCACGTTGCCCTCGGAGCCGCCGTTGTCGCAGGCCAGAGCCCGGTATCCGGAGGCGACGTAGAGCGAGGTGATGGCGTCGTTGCCGACGACGCCGAGTTCCTTCTTGGCGGCGTCGAACACGCCCGCGCCGTAGGACTGCTTGGCGCCGGTGAAGTTGCGGTCGGCGTACGCGACGAGCGGGGCCGAGCCCACGCCGGGGATCACCGCCGCCTGCGCCGGCACGGCGCTCAGCAGCGACGGCAGGAACGCGGTCGCCACCGCCGCCCCTGCCGCCAGGGACCTTCGAATCGACATGCCAGCCTCCGAACCCGAATCGACCGAGCCGACTCGTAGACCATGGACATAGTCCTGTGGAGGCGTAGCGGCAGGCACAGGTGTCAGGGGGAGCCGTGGCCGGCACACCTGGAGCGCATCCCGCCACGCGCTCGATCAGGTATGCCCTTTGTATCGGATTTAGTCCCCTATGTCCATGATTGCGCGGTTTCGCCAGCGCGCCTGACCGGGTAACGAAGCAGCACTTGACGGCATTGGCTAACAGCATTAGCTTTAAAGCTATGGAACATAGCCGAGCGGGGAGGTGACGGAGTGCCCAGAGCCGGACTGTCCACTCAGGCCGTCGTCCAGGCGGCCGTCGACGTCATCGACGAGCACGGGGTCGCCGCGCTCACCCTCGCCGCGGTCGCCACACGCTGCGGCGTGGCTGCCCCCTCGCTCTACAAACACGTCGGCGGCCTCGCCGAGCTGAGGACACAGGTCGGCGTCCGCGTGCTCAACGAGCTCGCCGACCGCTTCGCCGCCGCCGCGATGGGCCGCAGCGGCCGGGACGCGATCACCGCGCTGATGCACGCCTACCGCGCCTACGTCACCGCACATCCGGCCCGCTACGCCGCGATGCCCGTCGATCCGCTGCACCACCCCGAGCTGGCCGCCGCCGGCATCCGGCAGCTGGAGGTCATCCAGGCCGCGCTGCGGCCCTGGCGGCTCGACGCCGCCGCGCAGGTCCACACCATCCGCCGGCTGCGCGTCATCGCGCACGGCTTCACCTCGCTGGAGTCCGCCGGCGGCTTCGGCCTGCCGACCGACCTCGACGAGACCTACCGGCAGCTCATCGACACCTTCTTCGATTCCCTGCCGGCCCACCCCTGAGGAGACGACCCGTGTCCGCACCCCTTGCCCGCATCCGCCTCGCCGCCGTCGCCCTGGCTGCCGCCGGAGTCCTGTTCGCCCTGTACCCGGGCCTGCGCCCGTGGCGTGACGAGGCCACGCTGCGGGGCGCGCAGGAGGCCATGTCCTCGCCGTGGTGGGTGGCCACCCACCTGTTCGCGATGATCGGATTCATCCTCGTGCCGCTGGCCCTGCTGGCGGTGCGCCGCGTCGTCGACGGCACCCGCGCCGAGCCGCTCGCGCTGACCGCCGCGGTGACCGCCTGGATCGGCGCCGGGCTGACCCTGCCCTACTACGGCGCGGAGGACTTCGCGCTGCACGTGCTGGCCGCGGAGAGCACCGGCGGCGCACCGCTCGACCTGCTCGGCCTGGTCGAGGGCATCCGCTACCAGCCGGCCGCGATCACCACCTTCGGCGTCGGGCTGATCCTGCTCGGCGTCGGTGCGGTGCTGGCCGCCGTGGCGATCGCCCGCTCCGGCGTCCTGCCGCGCCTGTCCGGCGTCCTGTTCGCGGTGGGCTTCGCGACCTTCCTGCCGCAGTTCTTCACCCCGGCGGCCATGCGCGTCGGCCACGGCCTGCTCGTCGCCGCCGGCTGCGTCTGGCTGGCCGCGACCCTGTGGCGCGCCCCGTCCACCGCCACCACCCCCTCAACGCCCACCACCACCGCACCCGTCGCCAGCTGACCCGCGCAAAGGAAGGGCACCTTCACATCGCCATGCGTTGTGGAAGGTGCCCTTCCGAACATCCGGAGCGGTCAGGCCCTGCCGTCGTAGGCGTCTTGCAGGCCCTGGACGTCGAGCTTCGTCATGCCGAGCATGGCGTGCATGACCCGGCTGGCCTTCGCCGGGTCGGGATCGCCCATCAGCTCGGCGAGCGCCTTCGGCACGATCTGCCAGGACACGCCGTAGCGGTCCTTGAGCCAGCCGCACTGGCCCTCCTCGCCGCCCTCGGACAGCCGCGCCCACATCTCGTCGACCTCGGCCTGGTCGGCGCAGTCCACGAAGAACGAGATCGCCTCGGTGAACCGGAACGCCGGGCCGCCGTTGAGGCCGACGAACGGCTGGCCCTCCAGCTCGAAGTTCACCAGCATCGCCCGCCCCTCGGGTCCGGGCACGACGCCGACGATCCGCGAGTTCTTGAAGATCGAGGTGTAGTGCGCGGCGGCCTCCTCGGCCTGGGTGTCGAACCACAGGTACGGGGTGATCTTCTGCATCACGGTCTCCTTGCCTACGAAGATGGGGAGCGGTGCGTCCGCTCCCCATCTAACGCCCGTCACCGGACACCCGCTCACGTCGAGCCCGGCACTACGCCGGTGTCCAGCCCTTCGACGGTGCCCACGGCTCGGCCTTTCCACAGCCCGCAGGGGACGGGGTCGGCGCGTTCTTGCGATCCATGCCGTACACGACGACCTTGCCCGCCGGGTCGATCCAGCAACTCGTGCCGACCGGGCCGAGGTCGAACGCGGATCGCCGGTCGATCTCGCGGCCCTGCTCGTCGTAGCTGATCAACTGGCCCTTGCCCGGTGCGAGGGGGCCGTCGCTCAGCACCGCGAACGTGCCGTCGGCGAGCCGTGCCGTGCTGCGGTGCCCCTGCCCGTCGTCCAGGACCACCTTGGCGACCCGCGAGCTGATGTACCCGGCGACCTGGGCCTCGCCGCCGTCCTCGTCGCGATGGCTGGCCGACTGGCCCGCCATCGGCCCCGGCAGCCAGCTCGGCGCCGGACCGTAGCCCAGGCCGCTGCTCCACTCGTCCCCCGGCGGGATCGTCGGCTCCATACTGCACCAGATGATCGTCTGGTCCAGGCGGTACACGGTGACCGCCCGGTTCTCCCGTTCGGCATAGTTGACCAGGCTCGGCCGGGCCCCCTCGGGCCAGTGGAACGTGTACTCCGGCGGGTGATCCATATCGTGCAGCATCTGCCAGGCATTGGTCAGGCACCGGTCACCGGTGCGGCGCACCATCGGCGACAGCACGCCGGTGCCCAGCGCGACGACCTGGGGTTCCGGCCGCTCGCCGCCGCCCGGCCCGCCCGTCCACACCACCACCGCCACGGCGCAGGCGGCGGTGGCCAGGCCCGCGCCCAGCACCGCCAGGGTGCGGCGGCGGCGCACGGGACGGCCCGGTGCGGGGAGCGCGGCGAGGACCCGGTGCCGCATCCGGGCCTGCCTGGCCGCGGGCAGTTCCCGCTCCGGCGGCAGCTGGTCGAGGTAGGTCATCACGCCTCCTGCGTCTCGTGGGGCGCCGGTGCCGCGGCGTCGCCGAGCAACCGGGTCAGGCGGGCCCGGGCGCGGCTGACCCGCGCGCGGACCGACGCCTCGGTAATGCCGAGCAGCAGTGCCGCGTCGGCATAGGACACGGACGACCACACGCACAGCGCCAGCGCCTCGCGTTCGGCCCGGGGCAGGCGGCGCGCCGCCCGCAGCACCGCGCGCATGCGCCGCTCGTCGTCGACCCGTCCGGCCACGTGGTCGGCCGGGTCGACGGCGTCGCGGTCGGGCGGCAGCCGCAACATCGCGGCCAGCCAGCGCCGCGCGGAACGCCGCTCGTCGCGTACCACGTTGGTCGCGACGGTCAGCAGCCACGGCAGCGCCGAACCGTCGACCAGCCGGATGTCGGATCGCCTGCGCCACGCCGTCAGGAACACGGCCTGGGTCGCGTCCTCGGCCGTGCTCCACGAGGCGCACAGCCGGAAGCAGTGGTTGTACACCGCCCTCACGTGCCGGTCGAAGAGCAGCCCGAACGCCGCCTGGTCGCCGTCTGCGGCGTCGGCCCACAACTGCCCGTCGCTGCGCTGCATGATGGTCGTCACGCCTACCTATGGCCGGCCGGGCGCTTGGTGTTGCACGCCGATCTGTCGGTCCCGTGCGGCAGGATGGTGGCCGTGATCGGACGCTGGCACGGCCTCATCATCGACTGCCCGGACCCCGGCGCGCTGGCCGGTTTCTACCAGGAGCTGCTCGGCATGGATCGGGTGTACGAGGAGGGCGACTGGGTCGTCATCGGCGACGCGCCCGACCGGCCGGGCGTGGCGTTCCAGCGCGTCGCCGAGTTCACGCCGCCGCACTGGCCCGACCCGGCCCACCCGCAGCAGATGCACCTCGACGTGCGGGTCGACGACATCGAGCAGGCCGAGCCGCGGGTGCTGGCGCTGGGCGCCAGCCCGCTGCCCGGCGGCGGCAAGACCTTCCGGGTGTACGCGGACCCGGTCGGTCACCCCTTCTGCCTCGTCTGGCAGGTGACCGGCTGACCGCAGCGCGGCCTGAGGCTCAGGTCGGGATGCGGCAGACCGCGCTGACCGGGGCCATCGGGCGCACCCGGCGGCCCAGCGCGCCCAGCAGCGAGTCCTCGACGTGGAACTCGCGCACCCACAACCGGTAGCGCACCAGCTCCTCCGCGGTGGGGCACAGCACGCGCGCCTCGATCGCGTCGTTGTCGATGTACCGCACGCCGCCGCGCTCCTGCAGGATCACCGTGTTGACGTCGTCGGTGCTGATCACGTGCCCGCGCACCTCCTCCGGCACCCCGGCCGGGGTGGCCACGGTGGTGACCGTCATCGGCAGCACCGGCGTCAGCACCACGGGCACGGCCGCGACCAGCAGCACGACCGCGATGCCGAGCTGCGCCAGCGCCGCCGCGGGCCGCACCAGCCACCCTGGCAGCGGCCCGCTCACCCCGAGCGCCAGCACGGGTGGCACGACGAGCAGCGCCACCGCGAACAGCTCCCCGGTCCGCCAGGCCTGTTGCACCGTCGGCGCGACCAGCCAGCCGTATCCGGCCAGCGCGACCCCGACCGTCGCCGCCCAGCGCCGGCGCGGCCACTCCAGCATGGCCAGCTCCCGCTGGAACACCGCGACGGCGGCCACCACCAGCAGCGGCAGGTAGATGATCTGCCAGGTGGCCAGCGCGATGGCGAACAGTCCGGCCAGGAACCACGGCGGAGCCATCACGTACCACCGCGCGAACAGCGGCGGTCGCCGCGGCCGGTCGCCGGTGCTCACCGCCAGCACCGCGCCGAGCGCGAACACCGCGACCAGCCCCGTGGTCACCAGGCGGGTCGCGGTGGTGAACAGCGCGGCCATCAGGTTGATCGGCCCGACGTTGGCGACCAGCAGCAGCGTCGTCTGCAACTCCCCGCCCGCCTCGACCCACAGCCGCATCACCGAGAAGACGGCGGGCACACCGACCGCCAACGTCCAGAAGCCCTGGCCGGCGCGCCACGCGTAACGCTTGCGGGGCGGTGGCAGCCCCGGCCCGCCGGCCTCGGTCATGGCTGCTGTGCCTTCTCGTCGTAGTCCACCAGGTCCGGCGCGTCGATGGGCGGCTGGGTGGTGTCGTCGCCGAGCCACGGCCCCAGCGTGCGCCGGTACGCCGCCAGCCACGGGCTGGTGCCCGTCGAGCGGCCGTTGTCGTAGCTCTTGCGCAGGAAGAACGCCACGAGATCGCGCAGCTCGGGATCCTGCTTGGACACCCCGACGCCGAGCCGCTCGTTCGCGCCGATCGGCACGTCGACGATGAACAGGTCCTTCGGATGCTCGGACAGGTAGCCGGCGAGGATCGTCTCGTCGGTGGAGTACGCGTGCGACTTGCCCGACAGCAGGCGTTCCAGGCACTCGCGGTTGGTCGCCGCCGGGTACACCTTCAGCGCGCGGTCGGTGAACTGGCGCTCGCCGGTCGAGCCGCCCACCACGCAGCTCTCCCGGCCGGGCTGGGCCAGGTCGTTCAGGTTGCGGATCTTGTCACGGTCCAGGGTGCGGATCAGCAGTTCCTGCTTGGTGGCGAAGTACGGCCCGGCGAAGTCGATCTCCTTCTCCCGGTCTGGCGTCATCGAGTAGCTGGCCACCACCAGGTGCACCTGGCCGGAGACGAGCGCGTTCTCGCGGTCCTCGGTCTGCAGGGGCACCCACTCGATCCGGCTGTCGCCCTTGAAACCCAGCGACTCGGCGAGGTAGCGCGCGATCTCGATGTCGAAGCCCTCGAACCGGCCGTTCACGATCTGGCCCATGAGCGGCTGGTCCTCGGCGACCCCGATCTTGATTTTCGGCTGGCCGTACACGTCGGTCTTCTTGAACAGGTCGTCCACGGTCTTCGGCGCGGTGCCCTCGGGTCCGCAGGCCGCAGCGCCCGCCAACAGCATCGTCAGCGTCACCGCGGTGGCGGTCAGCAGCGGCCGCCAGCGCGGCCGGCCAGGAGTCTCAATCATCGGCGGTCCTCAGGTAGGTGGACGGCGCCGGTCCAATGTAGTCGTCCGCATCCACTGAGTGACGCCCGCCAATGCAACGTTTGAATGAAGCACCCGATCCGGCACACCGGCGCCCGACCCCGCGGCGGTCCGCCCGCAGTTTCGGGGAAACTGCACGAATCCGCGGCGCCAAACCCGCAGTTTCCCCGAAACTGCCGTGGGCGTGGGGAGGTGTCAGGGGCGGTGTAGGGCGGCGGCGGTGACTGATGCGAGCAGGCGGGGGGTGAGCAGGCCGTCGCCCAGGCCCAGGGCTACGAAGCCGTCGAAGACGTGCCGGTGGCGGGCGGCGGCGCGCATGCCCGCGTCGACCACCCAGGGCCGCGCGGTGAGCCGGGCGACCAGGCTGGTATGCCGCAGGTGGCGGGCCAGCCGGCGGCGCAGCGCGACCGTGTAGGCCCGTCCCGCCGCGGGACCGCCGGCCGTCACCGCGGCCTGGCCCGCCAGTGCGCCGGACAGCACCGCGTAGAAGATGCCCTCCCCGGTGAACGGGTTGATCAGCGACAGCGCGTCACCGGCCAGCAGCAGCCGCCCGTGCCCCGGCCGGGGCCGCCAGGTCGACAGCGGCAGGTGATGCGCCCGCGCGTCGGACAGCTCGCCCGCCACGGTGTCGCCGAGCAGCGTGTGCATCCGCTCCAGCAGGTGCGCCCGGCTGAGCGGGCCGCCGGACATCAGCTCGCCGTAGCCGACGTTGCGCCGCCCGTCGCCGATCGGGAACGACCAGGCATAGGCGGGCCACCGCTGCCCGGTCATCACGATGCGCTGCGCCGATCCGGGCTCGACCGGATCCCGCGAGCCGCGCCGCACCACGGCGGCCGGGCTCGTGGCACGCGGCCGCGACACCGGGTCCGGGGCGTAGGCGCGGATGGCCACGGCCAGCCGGTCGGGCGGATTGCGGGGCAGGCCCAGGGCGCGGCGCACGGTCGAGTTCGCGCCGTCGGCTCCGATCACGACGCGAGCGGCGAGGCCGTCGCCGAGGTCGACGCCGTCCGAGCGCACCGCGAGGCCGCGTACCGTGTGCTGCCGGAACGTCGCACCGGCCCGCACCGCGGCGGCGACCAGGCGGGCGTCGAACACCGCGCGCGGGATGACGTAGGCCGGTTCCGGCAGCTCACCGGCCGCCTGCGTGCCGCCGGGCCCGGTCAGGTGCAGTGACCGGATCGGGGCGAACCCGTCGGTCAGCCCACCGACCCCGAGCCCGGCCAGCACGTTCAGGCCCTGCTGCGCGATGCCGTCGCCGCAGGCCTTGTCGCGCGGGAACACGTCGCGGTCGACGAGCAGCACCTGCGCACCGGCCCGTGCCGCGGCGAGCGCGGCGGCGGACCCGGCCGGCCCGGCCCCGACGATCGCGACGTCGTACACGCCTCCAGCATCGACCATCCCCGCACGCGCCGCCACGGGATGCGAAAATCCGTTGCCGCGCAACGACGTCCGTGATGAAGTGATCTCGCCCCGGCGGGCTCATAGCGGGTGTCTGCCAGACAAAGTGCACTGGAATCCGTCATTCCATGCTGACAGGCCTCTTTAGCCTGATACCCGTCCTAGCCATCGGACCCGCTCCGGGGCGACCCTCTTTCCCTTCTCCCGAGGAATCGCCATGGGCACCACTACAGAGATCGTCATCAAGAACACCCACCGCGGCCTGCGTTACGTGGACGGCAGGCTCACCGACGTGCTCGAAGCCGGCCGCTACGAGCTGCCCGCCGCGGGCGGCCGCTTCGGCAAGCGCGGCCCGGTCGTCGAGGTGACCCTGGTGGACATGCGCGAGCGCGAGCTGACCCTGAAGGGCCAGGAGATCCTGACCTCCGACAAGGTCGCGTTGCGGGTGAGCATCCTGACCCACTTCAAGGTGGTCGACCCGGTGGCCGCGGTGGAGCGGGTGGACAGCTACACCGACCGCGTGTACAGCGACGTCCAGCTCGCGGCCCGCCGGTCGCTGGCCTCGATGACGCTCGAGGACATCCTCACCAACCGCAACCAGCTGTCCGAGGACATCCTGCGGGACGTGCAGGGCGCCGCGGCCGGATACGGCGTGGAGATCCTGCGGGCCGACGTGAAGGACATCGTCTTCCCCGGCAACCTGCAGGAGGTCATGAACCGGGTGCTGGCCGCGCAGCGGCTCGCCGAGGCGCAGCTGGTCGACGCGCGCACCAAGGCGGAGAAGGACGTGCTGGAGGCCCGTGCCCGCGCCGAGGCCGACCAGGTCACCGCGGCGGGCCGCCGTGACGCGACCCGGCTCGCGGCCGAGGCCGACGCCGCGGCCCAGCGCATCCGGGTCGAGGCCGAGGTCGACGCGCTGCGCCGGCTCGCCGAGGCCGCGGCCGTGTACGCCGAGCACCCGGCGCTGCTGCGGCTGCGCGAGCTGGAGACGATGACCGCGCTCGGCGGCAACGCCGAGGCCCGCCTGTACATCGGTTTCGACAAGCACAGCACGCCGAACTGACGGCAGGCACGGCACGCGGAACAGGCGGCGGGGCACCGGCCCCGCGACGGCGTGTCCACCCGGGAGCCCACACCTCTCCCGGGCGGGCACGCCATTTCCGTCGGTTACCCTCGGCTGCGATCGGGAAGCGACGGAGGGGACGGCGATGGCACACGGCGATGCGGAGACCGTGGTGGCGGTGCCCGCCGGCGAGCGGGCGCTGATCGCCTGGGGGTTCCCGATCGCGGGCATGGCCCTCGGCTGGCTGCTCAAGGCGGCCGCGGGCTGGATCGCCGGGCTGTCCTGGGCGCCGTTGCAGGGCCCGTTCAAGCTGATCGCGCAGATCCCCGAACCGTGGGCGACCATCGGCGCGCTCGCCCTGGGCCTGGTCGCGGGGCTGCTGCTGGTGCTCACCGCGATCGGCGAGCGGCTCACCGTGACCGTGCGCGACGACGCGGCCGTGCTGACCCGCGTCGACGGGCCGTCCCACACGGTCGCCCGGGAGCGTCTGGCCGCGGTGTTCGTCGACGGCAAGCAGCTGGTGCTGCAGGGCGCGGACGGCTGGGAGCACGCCCGGGAGAGTTCCGACCTGCGGCCCGCCGAGCTGCGGGCCGCGTTCACCGCACACGGCTACCCGTGGCGTGACGACGGGGACCCGCACCGCGACCTGTTCCGGCTCTGGGTGCCTGACCTGCCGGGCCTGCCGGACGGTGCGAACGCGCTGCTGGCCGCCCGCGCCAAGGCACTGTCCAAGCGCGAGGAGGTCGAGTCCGCGGTGCTGCGCGAGGAGCTGCGGCGGCTGGGCGTGCTGGTACGCGAGGAGCAGCGCCGCCAGTACTGGCGGCTGGCCACCCCGCCCGCCCCGGGGGACCGAGCCGTTTAGGTTCCGCCCACCGGTCCAAGCGTCCGGATCGTCCACGGTGGCGTGTGCAACCGGAGGCGGGCGCGCTGCGTCGGTTTAGTGACAAACGTCGCCGTCTCGGGGGAGTTCCCATGCGCCAGCTGACCCGGCTCACGGCCCGGCTGCTCGCCGTGCCGCTGCTCATGCTCGCCGGCTGCGCACCGGTGCCCGAGCGCGGCGGCGGTGCGGTGCCGCTCGTGGGCGAAGCCGCACCTCCGGCGGACGCCGCGGCGCTGCTGGCGCGGTTCGCCGACTTCCCGGTCGAACGCACACCGCGGCCGATCGTGCTGCTCAGCGGGCGGGTGAAGGAGTACGGCTACACCTCCGACGAGGCGAAGATCGCCATGTCGCAGGGGCGGCTGACGTTGCGGGCGGCGCTGCCGGACGGTCCGGCGACGGTCCGTGCCACGCTGGCGGACGGGGCCTTCGACCTGCCCGCGATCAGCGCCCGGCAGGCGTACGACCTGCTCGTCGCCCTCGGCGACCCCGCGTCGGTGCCCACCGCCACGCCGCCCCCGCTGCTGGTGACGAAGGTGGAGTTCGGCGAAGCCGAGTTCGTGACCGACCGCGGCCCGCGCATGCTGCCCGCGTGGCTGTTCACCACGCCGGGGTCGGTGCAACCGCTGGCCGTCGCCGCACCGGACGACACCGCGTTCTGGCCGGTGGACCATGCGGACGGGGTGATGAGCTCGGCGGGGCTGGCCGCCGACGGGGTGACACTGACGGTCCGCCTGCCGACGTCGCCCGAGCCGTGTGCCGGGCAGCCGGTGCACGAGTACGCCGCCGAGGCGGTGGAGTCGGCCAAGGCGGTCGCCGTGCGGCTGCGGATCGTCGCCACCTCACCTGCGGCCTCCCCGGGCGGCAGTGGCGACTGCATCCAGGACGCGATGCTGCGCACCGCGGAGTACACGGTCCGGCTGGCCCGGCCGCTGGGCAACCGCGTGCTGCTGACGGCGTACGGCATGGCCTCGTAGCGCCGGATCGTCGGTCAAGCCGTGGCCAGGCGCAGGTGGCGGCGTCGGTAGAGCGGGAAGACCAGCACGATGATCAGGGAGAGCAGCGGGGCGGGTGCGCCGAACACCGCCCGCCAGACCACGAAGTCCAGCATCGGGACGGCGACCGCGGCCCAGTACAGCCAGGTCGGGAAGTGCGGCGTGCGCCACCGCGGGTCGGCCCACGGGGTGTGCCGCCAGGGTTTGGCGACCGACAGCCAGGCCTGCCCGGCGATCGCCGAGGCCATCAGCGCCGAAGCAACGATCATGGGGCCCGCGTCGGCGGCCGCGCCCACGTCGGCCAGCGCGTCCAGGCGTGGGCTGAGGATGGCGATGCCGACGTAGAGCTGCGTCAGGGTGACCGCGAACTTCGCCAGCACCCACCAGTAGCGCAGGTAGCCCCAGGCCGTCAGCGCGGACAGCATCAGCCCGGTGAACGCCGACGACGTGCCCAGGTGCGCCAGCAGTTGCTTGTCGAGGGTGCGGGCGGCCTCGTAGCCCGACGGCGGCCCGGCGAGCAGCAGCACGCACAGGCACAGCGCCAGGCTCATCCAGCCGATCGAGGTGACGGCGTGCAGCCATACCAGCGTCTGCCGCCCCCACTGCCCACTTCTGCGTGCCATGCGGGCCAGCCTGGCCGCTGCTGCGGGGTCCCGCATCAGGGGCGCGACCCTGACCGGACCCGGAGACGGGGCCGCCCTCGGTGCCGGAGGCGGCCCGAGGGCGGGGGAGGGGATGGGTGTCGGGTGGGGTGGCCCCGGTCCGCCGCGCCGTTGCGGCGAACCCGGGCCGACGCCTACCAGTCTGCGGAAAAGCAGGTCCCGACCGCACCTGTCGTCGGTCGGGACCTGTGGCTGACGAAAGTCAGGTGAGCCGGGTCACGGCGTCGGCGTCACGCTCGGCGACGGCAGCGCCGACGCGGACGGCTGCGGGTCGCCCAGCGCCGCCAGCTCCGGCGGCACCGGCAGGGCGCTGCCCTTGACGTAGTCGGCCCAGCCCACGCTCCACGCCGTCCAGCCGTTGGCGGGTTTGACCTTGCGCTCGGTGCCCTTCACGGTGACCGGCGTGCCGATGCTGGTCAGGTTGAACAGGTACACCGCGTTGGCCATGGACACGTTCACGCAGCCGTGCGACACGTTGCGCACGCCCTGGTCCTTCACCGACCACGGCGCGGCGTGGATGTACTCGCCACCCCAGGTCAGGCGCTGGGCGTACTCGATGTTGACGACGTAGCGGTCGACGTTGCCGGGGTCGTCGGTGGTGTCGAAGACCGTCTTCTGCTGCTTGTCCATGATCACCATGGTGCCGGAGGACGACGGCGTCTTCGTCTTGCCCAGGCTGACCGGCATCGTCTTGACCACCGCGTCGTTCTTGAGCACCTGCATGCGCTTGGTCGCGTTGTCGACGATCAGCTCGATCTTCTCCTTGGCGATGTTGCCGACGCCGAGCCGGTCCTGGTCACCGTAGCGGCCGTTGCCCATCGGCACGCCCTCCAGCGCCGCCCGCACGGTGATCTTCGTGCCGGTCTGCCAGTACTGCGGGCCGCGGTACATCACCTGCAGCGGGCTGGACCAGTGCCAGATGCCCGGCTGCGGCGGCTCCACCGTGACGAACAGGCGGCGCTCCACGGCTGCCCGCGCCGACTCCGGCACCGGGCTGGTGAACTCCAGGACCACCGGCATCGCCACGCCGTACGTGCGGTCCGAGAACAGGTAGAGCCCCGCCCCGGTCTTCTTGCTCGGCTTGCCCATCGTCGTGAACGACGTCTTCTTCTCGGTGGTCTGCCCGTCCGGGCCGACCGCGACGACCGTCGCCGAGTACTTCTTGCCGTACTTGAGCGGCTTGGTCGGCACGAACGAGGTGCCGTCGGCGCGCATGGCGCCCGCGACCGCGGCCCCGGCCGCGTCGGTCATCGTCACCGACTGCACCTTGCCGCCGCTGACCTGGGTGCCGATCTCCGTGCTCACCGGCTGGTTCTTCGCCGCCTCGGCGGGCGTCACGGCCAGCGCCAGCGGCTCCGTGCTGGCCGGGGCCGGCTCGGGCGCCGACTGGGTGGGCGCCACGAAGGAGGGCGGGCCCTCATCCGCCGAACACGCGGTCAGCGCGAGTGGTGCCACCACCGCCAGCACCAGTGCCATAGCGCCCCTGCGCGCCGTCGTCCTCAGGCTCATCGCCGCCTACCCCGCTCCCCAGATCCACACATCGCGGAACATCCTGCCGCATCGCCCGAACGCTCCGTGAGCCCTGTTCGGTTCCTTCGGCACCAGCCGGATGGGGTAATGCTCGCCTATCTTCTCGGATCATGACATTGGCGCGGGTCGTCCGAGGCGCCTTCCGCGAGGGTCGTGACGAGCGACCGCACCCGTCGGCGGTCCTGGGCGGGCGGGTCAGGCCGCTGCCTGCGCCAGCCAGTACGGCACGTCGTCGGCGTGATACGGCCACTCCGACGGCTCGATGGCGTCGAGGAAACCGGCGTACGCGGCGGCGTTGCGCAACGCGACCAGCGGCTCGATCAGCGCGACGGCCCGTTCGGGGTCACCGCCCGGCACGGCCGCGCGCCAGCTGCGCGCCCAGGCCAGCCGCAGCGGCTCGGGGTCGGCCAGCTGCTCGCACATACGCAGCAGGTCGATCGCCGGATGCCCGATCACGCAGTCACCCCAGTCGATGACGGCGTGCCGGTCGGCGGTGCCGCGCACGTTGCCGGGGTGGAAGTCCCCGTGCACGAGCGTGTCCGGCAGCCCGCACGCGGCCAGCTCGGCCAGCCGATCGTCGAGCCCGTCGAGCAGCACCGCGAGCCGGCCGTCGGGCCTGGCGGCCGGTGCCTCGGGGAGGTCGGCGGACGTGGCCCGTGCCGGCTCGGTCGTGTCAGCGGCGGACCGGGGCGCGGCGTTGCGGGCCACGACCGCGCGCAGGCGCTCGGCCAGGCGGGGCGGCCGCTGGTCGGGCACGCCCAGCGCGAGCAGTTCGTCGACCCGCCCGGCGGCGACGAGTTGGACGGTGTGCAGGCTGGACAGCATGAGCAGGCGCTCGGCGGCGGGGGCGCCGTAGCGGTCGGTGCCGGGCAGGTCGTCGAGCAGCACCCGGCCGCCGTCGGCGGCGAGCGGGACGGGCGCGGTGCCGGGACAGTGCTCGCCCAGCCAGCCCAGCACCGCGGCCTCGTGGGCGAAGAACGCGGGGACCTGCTTGAGCCATACCGGGTCGGTGTCGGTCTCCAGCCGCCAGATCGCGGACAGGTTCCAGGTGCGCTGCTGCGAGGCCGCGGTGACCGTCCGTCCGCGGTCGGCGAGGGCGGTTTCGGCCCAGGCGAGACTGGCCGCGGGGCCGCCGATCTCGGCGTACGGGGCGCGGCGGGGGTGCGGCACGAGGGCGGCGGCCGCGGGGCGGACCGGGCCAGGGTCCCCGGCGACCTCGGCCAGGTAGGTGACCTTGCCGCCGGGCGGGGCGGGCTGGTCCGCGAAGAGCAGGCGCAGCACGGTGACGTCGACGCCGTGGTGTGCGCGGGCTCCGGCGACGACGTCGGCGACCTCCTGCCACCAGGGCAGGTCCACCTCGTACGGCGGTAGCGCCCCCAGCACGGTTCCGGTCGGGTCCACCAGCACCAGCGTCACGACTCGTCCCACGCCGCGGACCCTACCGACGCGTGACGCGCCCGTCGCCGGGTTTTCACCCGCGCAACCCCAGCCGGCGCGGCTGTGAAGTGGGGAAGGGCACCTTCTGCAACGCGGAGCGTGGTGAAGGTGCCCTTCCTTTCCTCAGGACGTGAGGGTGTACGTGCTGCCAGCGGTGGTGGGGAAGGTGATGACGTTGTTGGCGATGGTGGGGGTGATCGGGCCGGAGCCGGCGCGGGTGACCGTGACGGCCTGGCCGGGCCAAGGGTGCTGGATGCTGACGGTGCCGCCGGCCTGGGCGGTGATGTCGACGTAGGAGACCCGGCCGGAGGCGAGCTGGCTGGAGACGAGGAAGGCGCCCTTCTCGCGGAGGTTCACGAAGGAGGCGTTCTTGCCGGTCGGCCAGACGGGGAAGACGCGGATGACGCCGTCGTCGCTCTGCAGGAGCATGTTGTTGATCGCTTCGATGGCACCGGACTTCTCCAGGCCGTGGAACGGGTCGCCGATGCGCAGGTTGGCCGTGGACTTCGTGCTGATCTGGTTCTTGAGCTGGTCGATCAGGGACTGGGCGGGGTAGCCGACGCGCGCGGCCTGGGTGAAGACCTTGGGGAAGGAGTTGTCCTGGCCCCAGGAGTTCATCGCGTTGAGCGTGTTGATCGCGATCTGGCGCTCGTTGGCGGGGGAGTTGATGCCCAGTACCTCGCCGGGGTGGATGAACTCCAGGTTGACGGTGTTGTCGCCGGGGTGGATGTCGCGGGTGTCGCCGCCGGTGATGGTGCCGGGGTCGGCCAGGGCGTACACGGTCTGGCCGTTGTAGGTGACCGTCGGGCTCGGGGCGAGCTTGGTGACGATGTTCTGCCAGGTGCTGCGCAGCGAGGCGTCGGTGTTGAGCGTGACGCTGGCGCTGATCAGCGAGTTCAGCAGGTACTTCAGCAGGCCCACGTCAGGGCTGGGGTTGCGCGCCCACTGGCCCTCGTGCGGCCCGCCGCGTACGTGGTAGCGCTGCGCGGCGGCGTCCCACTCCAGGTAGTGCTGGAAGAACAGCGCCACCTCCTTGAGGAACGGGTATGCCGTGTTCGCCAGGTAGGTGTTGTCCTTGGTGTAGTCGTAGTAGGCGATGAACTGGGTCGCCGCGAACAGCGAGTTCACGACCTGCTGGTGGTAGTTGTCGTCGGCGGTGGCGCCGAACGGGCCGATGCCGACGGGGAACAGCAGGCCGCCGGGCACGCCGCCGCTGGGGAAGCGGCTGGACACGTAGTCGGACTTGACCCGGGTGAGGTCCTGCTGGGCCCGCCGCCTCGCCTCGGGCACGTACGCCAGGACCAGGTCGTGGTAGGGCCGGGACAGGTCGGCCCGGTTGCTGGAGTAGACGGCGTAGAAGTTGGCCATGAAGTTGTAGTTCAGGTGCATGTCCCCGCTGAACTGGGGCGAGTCGCTGGTCGCCCAGATGCCGTACAGCCCCGGCGCGGTCTTGCCGGCCCGGATCGACGAGCCGAGGAAGTACAGGTGGGCGTAGTAGTAGCGCTCCAGCACGTCGTCGTCGAGGTCGACGTAGGACTTGAGCCAGTACTGCTTCCACCAGTCGACGTGCTGGTTGTAGAGGGTGTCCAGGGTCGTGCCGGACTGGGCGTTCGCCAGGTTCTGCGCCGTGCCCGCGGTGCCGGTCGGGTTCTGCCCGCCGCCCGCGACCGCGGTCAGCAGCCGCACCGTCTGGCCCGGGGCCAGGTCGAACGTCATCGCGGCCCGGGAGCCGGAAGCCGTCGGGGTGCCGACGAGCGATCCTCCGATGAGCCGGGTGGCCAGGGATGCCTCGGAGACCCAGCGGCTGCCGGTCGCGGTGCGCCGGGTGGCCCAGGTGGTGTTCCCGGCGACGCCCGCGGTGTTGGTGAACCCGGAGCGCTGGTCCATCGCGCCGGACCAGGTCTCGGCCTTGAGCTGCACCGATGCCGTGCCCGTGGACGTCACCCGAGTGACGACAACGTTGTCATTCGCGGCAGTCCACGTCTTCATGGTGACCGGCACGCCCCCGATGGTCATCGTCGTGTCGACCTCCCCGCGCAGGATGTTCTGCTCCTCCCGGAACGGCCCCGCCGGCTGCTGCGGCGTGCCGGTGCCGGTCCACAGCTCGAACTGCCCGATGCGGGCGCGCGGGTTGTTGAGCGAATCCGCCGTGGTGCCCTGCGTCGGCTCGGTGATGTTGAGCCGCACGTAGCGCACGTTCTGCGCGGCGATCGTGCGGTCGGTCGTGGCCGCCGTGTTGTTCGCGACCGTGTCGACCGTGTTCCACGTGCTGCCGTTCGTGCTGGTCTGCAGCGTGAAGTTCCTGGTGTTGTTGGCGGTCTCGGCCGGTCGTGCCGCGCTGTCGTGGCGTACGACGTAGCGGGTGAAGGTCTTGGCCGTGCCCAGGTCGAGCGTCAGCGTCTGGGGTTTGCCCACCTCGGACACCCAGCCCTCGTAGCCGCTGCCCCACTGGCCGTTGACCGCCCGGGAGGCGGGGAAGCTCGGGTGGGAGCTGGACGCGGTGGCGGTCGCGCCCGCGGCCAGGTTGCCGGAACCGCCGCCGGAGGACGTCGGCGAGATGGTGACGCCGCCGAGGGCGACGAACGACGGGTTGGGGTTGCCCTGCCAGAAGTTGCCCTTGGAGACGTAGAAGGACTTGTAGCCCTCCCCGCCGCCGGAGGTGATGCCGATGTCGCCGTTGCCGAGCAGCGCGGTGTCGGGCATCGAGCGGGTGACGGAGTTGGTGTACGCCTGGTTGGTCCAGACGCCCTTGATGTTGCCCAGCAGGCCCTGGATCTGGCTCCACTGCTGGTCGGGGGTGGGGGCGGCGTGCGCGGCGGGCGCCGCCAGCGTCGTGGCGGTCGCGGCCAGCAGGCTGGCGGCCACCGCCCCGGCGAGGGTACGGCCGAGTGTTCGGCGTCTCGTGGTCACTGGATGCTCTCCTCGCGATGAGGTGGGGGAGACGGTCGTGGCGCGTCGAAACAGAAACATCCGAGCTGTCCCGGGATAGACATCCGAGCGGTACGGGACAGATGGCGGGGAGATTAGCCCCGCGTTACGAGCCCGTCAACACGTCGATCGCCGTGAACATCGGATGTATGCCGCCTATCCAGCACCGCAACGGTCGCAACGGATCCCACGACCGGCCAGTACGCAGAACCGATCGGATGATCGACCCGACGTTTCAATGTGGAGCTGAGCAGGGGAAGACCCGATGATCCTGACAATTCGGTCTGTTTCCTGAGTGTTGACATCGGATGTCTGGCGGTTCTACAGTCCTGCGACTGATCCCGATTGGCAACGTTGTCAGCCGCCGCCAGCACCACCGGACCACCGGCGGCCGGCATGGATGTATAGGAGGAACCGCCTTGTACCGCCTGCGTCGCGCACTGACCTCCGTGATCGCCGCGTCGGCGCTGTTCGCCGTGGCAGCCTGCTCCACCAGCGCCAACACCGAAAACGGCACCGGCTCCGGCACCAGCCTGACCTTCCTGACCTTCGAAACCCCGGCCCTGACGGCCAAGTTCTGGGACGACTCGATCACCGACGCGCTGAAGTCGGTTCCGGACACGAAGATCAACAAGATCGTGTCCCCGAATAGCGACCGCAACGCGTACGCCAAGCAGCTGCAGGCCTCGGGCCAGTTCCCGGACATCCTGTCCTCGATCAACCCCAAGGACTTCATCGAGGCCAGCCTGCTCACCCCGTTCGACAAGGCGTGGCTGGAGGAGAACTTCCTGCTGCCCGGCGCGAACAACATCAAGGGCAGCACCTACATCCCGCCCACGAACTCGCAGATCCTGCCGATGGTGTTCTACAACAAGGACGTCTTCGCCAAGAACAACATCACGGTCCCGAAGACCTGGGCCGAGTTCATGACCGTCGTCGGAAAGCTCAAGGCCGCCGGGGTCACCCCGATCGAGCTGGCCGGGGCCGAGCCGTGGTCGGCGAGCATGCCGCTGGTCGGCCTGATGAGCGCGCACGTGCTGGGCAAGCGCCCGACCTGGGTCGCCGACCGGTACGCGGGCACCGCCAAGTTCACCGACGCCGACGTGGTCGCCGCCGTCAGCAAGCAGCGCGACCTGATCCAGGCCGGCGCGTTCGGCAAGGGCGCGCTGGGTGTCAACTACGCCGACGCCAACAAGCAGTTCCTTGAGGGCAAGTCCGGCATGTACCTGATGGGCAGCTGGTTCATCGGCCAGATCAAGCCCGAGCAGGCCGCGAGCTTCGGCTCGTTCCTGCTGCCCACCGAGGACGGCTCGCTGGTCGTGCCGTTCAACGTCGGCGGCACCACCGCCGTCAGCGCCAAGGCCGCCGACGTCGCCAAGGCGACCGAGTTCGCCAAGGCGTGGTCGCTGTCGCCGAACAACCTGCGCACCCTGATCGAGACCGACGGCGCGTTCCCGATGATGAAGAAGCTCAAGCTGGAGGACTTCGGGGCGAAGGTCACCCCGGTCTTCACCGAGGCGTACACGTACGTCACCTCGGAGAACACCAAGGTCTCCTCGGTCGGCTGGGTGAACAACGACGACGCGATGCCCCCGGGCGTGGCCGACCTGTTCTACGCCCTGTCGCAGCAGCTGTTCACCAACGGCGACGTCAAGGCGCAGCTCGCTGCCCTCGACGCGGCCTGGGACAAGGCCGCCGGCAAGTAGCAGTGCTCCTCCCCGCGCGGCGGCCGGTCCCGAACTTCGGCCGCCGCGCGGAACCCCACCGCTCGAAAGGACCCCTCCGTGCCGTCCGCCCGAACCGCCTCCCGCAGGCGACCGCTGGGGCTGGCTCCCTTCCTCTGGGTGGCCCTGCTGCTCTACGTCGCCTTCCTCGTCTACCCGGTGCTGAACAGCCTGTGGACGAGCTTCACCGACAAGAACCCGCTGCGGGCGGAGAGCAGCTTCGTCGGGTTCGACAACTACAGCGAGATGCTGACCGACGAGCGGCTGCGGGCCAGCCTGCTGTTCACCGTCGTGGTCGTCGTCGTGGTCACCCTGATCGCCAACGCGATCGGCCTCGGTTTCGCGCTGCTGCTCAACCGGCAGAGCGTCGGCTACCGGGTGATGCGCACCCTGATCTTCATCCCGCAGGTCCTGTCCGGGGTCATCGTCGCCATCATCTGGCGCAGCATCCTCACCGAGAACGGACTGCTCAACGCGGTGCTCCAGCGCATCGGCGTGACCAGCACGCCGGTCTCCTGGCTGGGCAGCACCGAGATGGCGACGCTGTCGCTGTGCGCGGTGGTCAGCTGGATCACCATCGCCTTCGCCACCGTCGTCTACTCCGCGTCGCTGCGCTCGGTCCCGCCGTCGCTGTACGAGGCGGCCAAGATGGACGGCGCCGGGGCGGTCAGCCGCTTCCGCAACGTCACCTTCCCGATGATCGCCCCCGGCACCACCATCACCGTTGTCCTGTGCCTGATCACCACGTTCAAGCTGTACGACGTCATCGCGGTGCTCACCGGCGGCGGCCCCGCCAACACCACCCAGTCCACCGCGTACTACCTGATCCAGCTCGCGTTCACGAACAACCTGTTCGGCTACTCCTCGGCCGTGGCGATGCTGCTGCTGGCGCTGACCGCCGGCATCGCGTACCTGGTCACGAACGTGCTGCGCAAGAGAGAGGCCCGGCTGTGAGCACGCTGCGTATCCCCCTGCGGCGGCGGGGGCACCTCGCCTCGGCGATGCTGGTGACGGCCGCCTACATCCTGCCCGTATACGTCGCGCTGGTCAGCGCGTTCAAGACGCAGGACCAGATCCTGGCCAACCCGGCCGCGCCGCCCGCCCCGTTCACCTTCGACAACATCATCAAAGCGCTGTCCCGGCCGGACAACCTGGTCCAGGGCGGCCTGGGCAACTCGGTGTTCGTCACCGCCGCCACCGTGGTGCTGCTGGTGCCGCTGGCCTCGGCGGTCAGCTTCTACATCAGCCAGCGCACCCCGAAGGTCAAGGCCGCGCTGCTGGCCTTCTTCGCGCTCGGGCTGATGGTGCCGCCGCAGGTCGTGCTGCTGCCCATCGTCGAGCTGCTGACCGTGATCGGGCTCGACCACACCTACCCCGGGCTGATCCTGTCCAACATCGGCGGCGGCTACCTGTCGTTCGCGGTGTTCGTGTACGTCGGCTTCCTGCGCACCGTACCCCCGGAGATCATCGAGGCGGCGCGGGTCGACGGCGCGGGCGACGTGCGGCTGTGGTGGCAGGTCATCATGCCTGTGGTGCGTCCCGCGACCGCGACCGTCAGCATCTTCCTGGGCCTGTGGGTGTGGAACGACTTCCTCAACCCGCTGCTCATCCTCGGCCCGCTGCAGGGCCAGACCATCACCACCGGCGTGTACCTGTCGGTCGGCGGCTACTCCACCGACTACGGCCAGCTGTTCGGCATCATGTTCCTGTCCGCGGTCATCCCCGTGGTCGGCTACCTGGTCAGCCAGCGCGAGTTCATCCACGGCCTGATGTCGGGAGCGTCCAAGTGACCGTCCCGCACCTCGACGTGCTGGCCGGCGACTGGCTGCCCGCCGCCGACCTGGCCCACCTGCCCTCGCTGCGCAACCAGTGGGGCCAGGCGCACGCCAACGCCGACCTGACCTCGCTGTCCTGGCTGGCGATCCCGCCGCTGTCCGGCGGCTACCACACCGGCACGCTGCGCGTGAACGGCACGGTGCCGGCCGCGGAGCGTTTGCGCTGGTCACCGTGGGGCGTCCAGCGCGAGGCCGCCACCGGCAACCTGGTGGTACGCACGGACACCCGACTCGGCTACGAGAGCACCGACGTGTACTGGCGCATCGCGGTGACCAACGCGAGCGATGTGCCGGTGCGGGCCGTGGTCGAGCAGGAGCTGCTGGCCATGGTCGCGGTGTCCGAGGTGGACTGGGGCTGGCTCTACGGCACGCCCTGGAACAGCGGCCACCACCACGACTTCTACACCACCGAGCGGATCCGGGCCGAGGTGCTGTCCGCCGCGCCCCGGCAGGTGCAGCTGCTCGCCGCCGACCAGCGTTTCCTGCGCCTGGGCAGCCCTCGCATCCCCGGCATCCAGCGCGACGAGGACACCGCGCCGATGCTGTTGGAGACCGAGCTGCCCGACCACTCGACCCCCGACTCCGGCCGGTTCCGGGCGCCCGCCGCGCGCGCCGCGATCCGTGCCGTCACGGCGACCGCCGCTTCCGGCGAGGCGGTCCGGGTCGACGGCGAGTTCCGGCTCGACCACCCGGCCGCCGAGCAGCGGCTGGTCCCGGTCGCGCTCGGGGAGGGCGCGACGCTGTCGTTCGAGGTGCGCCTCGATGCGGAGTCTGCCGACGGGGTGCTGCTGACGCACGGCAACCACCCCGACTCGGTGCAGTTCGGTCTGTCCGAGGGCCGGCCGTGGCTGCGCGTGGCGGGTGAGCGGCTCGACCACGCGCAGCCACTCGCTCCCGGCCGGTGGCACCGGCTCGCGGTGCGGATCACCGCCGAGGCCGCGTACCTCGACGTCGACGGCGAACCCGTCGCGGCCACCCGCCCCTGGTGGGACGGGCAGCGCTGGCAGGCGACGGCGGTCGGCGGCGACGCGATGGCGGTCACCGACGGTGCTTCGGCGGCGCGGGCGGCGTACACCTTCGCGACGCCTCCCGACGCCCTCACCGTGACCGGCTCGCGCGGCCTGGCCCGCTGGGACCTCGACCTGGCCCCCGGCCAGACGCTGGTTCTCGGCACCGTGCTGTCCCTCAGCGCAGCTGCCGATGCCCGCGTCCCCCGGGCCGGGTCCGCGACCGATGCCGGAGGTGCCAACCACCACCTCGGCCCTCACGACACCGGTGACAGCCCGGTATCTGTCGCGGCGAGGGCGGCTGCGGCGGACTTCGCGGCCGTCTTCGACGGGGTCGCCGACCGGTGGCGGCGCACCTGGCTGGCCGCGTTCACGCCCGGCAACGACGTGTTCAGCGGGCACCTGCCCACGCTGACCGACGCCGAACCCGGGCTGGCCAAGGGCTACTACCTGGCCGCGCTGCTCGCGGTGTACCTGCGCAACACGGGAGTCAGCCCGCTCGGCCCGGTGTTCCTCACCGGCGGCCCGCGCCTCGGCCCGACGACCACCTTCTACTGGGACGTCTCGGAGTGGGCGCGGGTCGCCGCGCTGCTGGAACCCGTCGCCCAGCGCGCCTGGATCCTCGCCGCGCTGAACGGGCCCTACGACCGGTCGTTCGCCTTCGACACCCGGCACCTGCTGCCCGTCGGCAACCATTACGCCTCCAACGACCACGCGCTGTTCCGCGTCGTGCAGGGCTACGTCGGCGTCACCGGCGATGTCGAGCTGCTGCACGAGACCGCGTCCGGGCGCACCGTGCTCGACCACCTGCGCGAGATGGCCTACCGGCCGCGCGCGCGGCGGGCCGCGTTCGGCGGCGGCGAGCTGGTCGACCTCGGCCGCGACCCGTGGGAGCTGCTGGAGTGCGTGCCGAACTACCGCGACGCGGTGGTCTCCTTCAACGCCGGGTACGTCGGCATGCAGCGCGATCTCGCCGACCTGCTGCGCCTGCTCGGCGAGCCGGTCGAGGCCGAGCACGCCGAGGCCGGGGCCGCCCGGCTGGCCGCGGCGGTGCTGCGCCAGTACGCCGGTGCGGGGCGGTGGAACATCGCCCACCCGGAAGGTGACGAGACCATCGGGCACGTGCTGGACTTCGGGCTGGTCGCCGCGGACATGGCCGAGGATCTGAGCGACACGGTGCGGGCCGAGATGGTGGAGTTCGTGACCGGGCACCTGCTCGACGGGGACTGGATGCGGGCGCTGTCGCCCGACGACCCGATCGCGCCGCGCTCCGACCGGCCCGATCACGGGGCCGCCGGGGCGTTCGCGGCCTGGCCCGGCGCGACCGCGTACGGCCTGTGCCGGCTCGGCCGCCCCGACCTGGCCCGTGACCTGCTCGGACGTATCCACCGGGCCCGGGGAGGGGCGCTGTGGGGACAGGCGACCGAGACGATCGGGGGAGGGCGCTATCGCACCGCCGAGCGGGGGGTGTCCAATAGAGACAGCAACGCTGCTGTCGCGGCCGCCGAGACGGTGATCGCGGGCCTGTTCGGCATCCGCGCGAACTTCGCCTCGCTGGCCGAGCCGTCCGGCTCGGCCGTCGGCGCCGCCGGGCGCCTCGACAACGTCAACGCGCACGGGTTCGGGCTGCCGGTCCGCGAGAAACTCCCCACCGCCCCGCCCAGCGCACCAGGGAGCACACCATGGCACTGACCGACGAGGCCATCGAGAAGATCAAAGAGATGATCCTCTCCGGGGCGCTGCGCCCCGGCGACAAGCTGCCCAAGGAGGCCGACCTCGCCGAGCGGCTGGGCCTGTCCCGCAACTCGCTGCGCGAGGCCGTACGCGCCCTGTCGCTGATCCGGGTCCTCGACGTCCGCCAGGGCGACGGCACGTACGTGACCAGCCTCGAACCCGGGCTGCTGCTGGAGGCGCTGACGTTCGTCGTCGACTTCCACCGCGACGACACGGTGCTGCAGTTCCTGGAGATGCGCCGCATCCTCGAACCCGCGGCCGCGGCGCTGGCCGCGCAGCGGATGACCGAGGAGGACATCGCCAAGCTCGCCTCGGTCGTCGAGGAGATCGGCCCCGACGCGTCCATGGAGGAACTGGTCGCCAACGACCTGGAGTTCCACCGGCTGATCGCGGCGGGCACCGGCAACGCGGTGCTGTGCTCGATCATCGACGGCATGTCCGGCCCGACCACCCGCGCCCGCATCTGGCGCGGCCTCACCCAGGACCGCGCCGTCGAACGCACCCGCGAACAACACCTGGCCATCCTCGACGCCATCACCGCCCGCCGCCCCGAGGTGGCCCAGTCCTGGGCCCTCATCCACGTAGCCGGCGTCGAAGAATGGCTCCGCCGAGCCCTCTGACCGTTCCCCGCCCGCCCCGTCCGCCCTGTTGGCGCAACTCTTGAAGACTTGCGGCGTCCGTGGGCCCCACAGGCCACGAGTCTTCAAGAGTTGCGACAGATGCGGTGCGAGGCCGGCGGCGGGGTGGCGTTGGGCGAGGTCGGCTGTCCGGCTGATGTGGTCCCGGTCACAGGCCATGAAGAATCCTCGGCTATGGATTCAGTGCTGACCCAGGTGTTCCTGCCCGTCGCCCTCGGCATCGTGATGCTCGGCCTCGGCCTCGGGCTCACCGTCGCCGACTTCAAGCGGATCGTGGTGTTCCCGAAAGCGGTGCTGGTGGCCCTGGTCTGCCAGGTGCTGCTGCTGCCCGCGGTGTGCTTCGGCCTGGTCCTGCTCCTCGACCTGGATCCGACGCTGGCGGCGGGCATGATGCTGCTGGCCGCGTCGCCCGGCGGCACCACCGCGAACCTGTACAGCCACCTGTTCGGCGGCAACGTGGCGCTCAACGTCACGCTGACCGCGGTGAACTCGGTGCTGGCCATCTTCACCCTGCCGCTGGTGGTGAACTTCGCGCTGAACCACTTCCTGTCCGGCACCGACCAGATCGGGCTGCAGTTCGGCAAGTCGCTGCAGGTGTTCGCGATCGTGCTGATCCCGGTGGCGATCGGCATGTTCATCCGCAACCGCTCGGTCGACTTCGCCGACCGGATGCAGCGGCCGGTGCGCATCCTGTCCGTGGTGGTGCTGGTGCTGGTCATCATCGGCACGCTGGTGTCGGAGAAGGACAACATCGCCACCTACTTCGCCGACGCGGGCCTGGTCGCGCTGCTGTTCAACGTGATCAGCCTCGGCGTGGGCTACTTCCTGCCGCGCCTGGCCGGGCTCGACCGCGGGGACTCGGTCGCCGCCGCGATGGAGATCGGCATCCACAACGGCACGCTGGCCATCTTCATCGCCACCACGCTGCTGGCGAGCACGGCGCTGGCGGTGCCGGCCGCGGTGTACAGCATCATCATGTTCTTCACCGCCGCCGCCTTCGGCTACCTGGTCCGGCCCACCCGGTCGGCGCAGGCAGAGCCCGCCCTGACGGACTGACACCCGTACGCCGGCGTCCTCACTCGCGCGGGCGCCGGCACCCGGCGGGTCGGGACCCGTGGCAACCGGTCAGGGCAGCGTCTCGGCCCGCATCAGGTCGACGGCGAGCTGTACCGCCTCCGGCGAGGCGGTGCGCAGCGAGCCGGCGGCGTACGGCGGCTGCGGGTCGTACTCGATCGCCAGCTGGATCGCCTCGGCGACGGCCGGACCGGCCAGGTGCGCGGCCAGCCGCAGCCCCATGTCGATGCCCGCGGACACGCCCGCCGCGGTGATCACGCGCTCGTGCTCGACCACCCGCTCGGGCACGTAGGTCGCGCCGTAGCGGGCCAGGTAGTCCTTGGCGGCCCAGTGCGTGGTCGCGCTCTGCCCGCGCAGGATGCCCGCGGCGCCCAGCATCAGCGCCCCGGTGCAGACCGACGTCGTCCAGGTCGAGGTCACGTGGGCGGTACGGACCCAGTCGACGTACCCTTCGTCGGCAGCGGCCGTGAACGAGCCCTCCAGCCCGCCCGGGATCAGCAGCACATCCGGCTCCGGCAGATCGTCCATCGCCTGCTCGGCGAGCATGGTCAGCGCCCCGGTGTCGGCGACCACCGGCCCAGCCTGCCTGCCCACGAACACCACCCGCGTATCAGGCACCCGCACCAGCACCTCATACGGCCCCACCGCATCCAGCGCCGTAAACCCCGGATAAACCAGCACCGCCACGATAGTCACCACCCCACTATCACCCGCCCGCCCCCTCCCGCGGGGACGATCTTGCGTGAACTGTGGGTACGGCACGCACTCTTCGGGCGAATCGGCAGCAGTTCACGCAAGATCGTCACGATCTTGGGGGTGGGGCGGGGAGGCCCGCGTCGGCGATGCGCTGGCGGAAGGGACGGCGGGTGAGGGCGGTGGCGAGTTCGGTCAGGAGGTCGACCAGAGGGATCGACAGTTCGGAGTCCAATGTGCGCATCGCGGCGGTGGTGGCCGACCACTCGGCGGTGATCACGGGGAGCAGTTCGTGTGCCTTCGGGGTCAGCCCGACCAGCCGCTGGCGGGCGTCCGCGCCCGGGGTCAGGTCGACCAGGCCGGCCCGGTTCATCTGGGCGACCGTCTGGCTCGCCGCGGAGTGGGTCACGCCGACGGCCCGGGCCAGGTCGCGGATCGGCAGCGGGCCCTGTGCCAGCAGCGCGCGCACCACGGGGGAGTAGCGGGGGCGGTAGTCGGCCAGGTCGAGCTCGGCGTAGACCTTCGCCACGTCTCCGTCGAGCAGTTCCAGCACGTGGCGAAGCAGCGTGCCGACCGCTTCGCGCTCAGGGAGGTGGGCCATGCTAGAAATATAACAGCGCTGTCATATCTTCCTGGAGGTGGTCGTGTACCCGCAGTTCGAGCCCTACGACAACGGCCTGCTCGACGTCGGCGACGGCAACCTCGTGTACTGGGAGGTCTGCGGCAACCCCGACGGCAAGCCCGCGGTCGTGCTGCACGGCGGCCCGGGCTCCGGGGCGACCGCGGGCTGGCGGCGTTACTTCGACCCGGCCGCATACCGGGTGGTGCTCGTCGACCAGCGGGGCTGCGGCCGCAGCACGCCCAGCGCCGGCGACCCGACCACCGACCTGGGCGTCAACACCACCCACCACCTGATCCGCGACCTCGAACAGCTGCGCGCCCACCTCGGCATCGACCGCTGGCTGGTGCTCGGCGCCTCCTGGGGCTGCACGCTGGCCCTGGCGTACGCGCAGCGCCACCCCGCTTCCGTCTCCGAGATGGTGCTGTTCAGCCTCACCAGCACCACGCACCGCGAGGTCGACTGGGTGACCCGGCAGATGGGGCGCATCCTGCCGGAGGAGTGGGCCCGGTTCCGCGACGGCGTGCCCGAGTCCGAGCGCGACGGCGATCTCGCCGCGGCGTACGCCCGGCTGCTGGCCGACCCCGACCCGGCCGTGCGCGACCGGGCGTCGCGGGACTGGTGCACCTGGGAGGACCAGCACGTCGCCATCGCCACCGGGTTCCAGGCCGACCCGCGCTTCGACGACCCCGAGTTCCGGATGGTCTTCACCCGGCTGACCACCCACTACTGGGCCAACGCGGCGTTCCTTGAGGACGGCGAGTTGCAGGCCAACGCGGGCAAGCTGGCCGGCATCCCCGGCGTGCTCGTACACGGACGGCTGGACATCAGCGGCCCGGCCGACATCGCCTGGCACCTCGCCCAGGCCTGGCCCGACGCCGAACTGACCCTGGTCGACCGGGCCGGCCACGGCTCCCGCGGCGGCATCGGCGACCTCGTCCTAGCCGCCCTCGACCGCTTCGCCACCCACCGCTAATCCGTCAAGGTCACCGGACTTGCCTGGCACCTGGGCGAAAGCGGGCTCAAGATACGCCCAGGTGCCAGGCAAGTCGGATGATCGAGGGGCCGTGGTGGGTCAGGCCGGGGTGAGGTGGGCGGTGGCGGCGCGTTCGGTGGTGAAAGCGGTGTCGACGAGGTCGGCGGCGTGGTCGCACCAGGCGCGCAGGTCGTCGTCGGGGGCGGCGGCCGTGGCGTGGGCGGCGAGCGTCGACCAGGTCTGGCCGGATTCGCGGAACAGCCGTGCCGCCTCGGTGAGCGCCGGGGCGGCGAGCACTGTCGCGGCCTCGTCGAGGAAGTCGGCGTAGAGCGGGCGGGTCGCGCCGGGAGCGGTGTACTCCCGTTCCAGGCATTCGGCCAGCCGGCGCATGGCGTGCTCGTGTCCGGCCGGGTCGCCGAACCGCCTGGCCCAGCCCTTGCGGGTGCGCCCGTCGCGCAGTTCGGCGGCGAGCTTGGCCATGCCGGAGAAGCCGAAGTTGACGTCGAAGCTGTTGCCCAGCACCGGCCCGGTCAGATGCGCCACCGTCGTGGCCAGCGCGTCGCGGACGGCGGCGGGCAGGTCCACGCCGGACAGACCACGGGAACCGGGCGCGGCTTCGGCGGCGGGCTCCACCGTGAGCAGAGCGTGGCGGCCCTGGCGGTGGGCGGCCCAGGCTGTGCCGAAGTCCGGGACGGGCATCGTGGCGATGTCGTGTGGCGGGTCGAGGACGGTGAGCACGTCCCCGTCGCGTGCGGTGACCAGCACGGTGTACGGCTCGGCGGCCGAGAACGGCGGGCTCTGCTGCCACGGCAGCTTCCCTCGATCGACCAGGCACAACGCGGGCACACCGGTGTCGAGCGCGGTGCGCAGCCGGTCCAGTGCGGCCTTCGTCGCGGTGCCGTTGGTCTGCCGGTGGGCCAGGCCGAGCCGGTCGAGCACAGCGGGCGCCCAGGCCTGCGGGTGGTGCTGGGCGACGATGGTGAGCAGCGGGTGCGGCACGGCGTCGTACTCGAAGACCGCGTACAGGAAGCCGATGCCGCCGCCCAGTCCGCAGACCATGGCTTCGGACAGCGGCTGCCCGGCGGCGGCGAGCAAACGTCCGACCAGCACAGACTCGCGGTGCTGTCCGGCGGTGGTGACGACGGGCCCGGCGAGGTGGCGGGCGGCGGTGGTGTAGCTCTCGCCGAACCGCTCCATGCGCTCCCGGACGAGCTTCTTGAAGTTCCTGCGTGCAGTCATGACAGCGTCCTCCGCGACGGCGCTGCGCCCCTCCCACGCCGGT
This sequence comes from Catellatospora chokoriensis, assembly GCF_011297315.1. Classification (NCBI taxonomy): domain Bacteria; kingdom Bacillati; phylum Actinomycetota; class Actinomycetes; order Micromonosporales; family Micromonosporaceae; genus Catellatospora; species Catellatospora chokoriensis. The sequence continues at coordinate 235,995 of NZ_JAAOTI010000006.1, read as the reverse complement.
GACGCGTCCGTCGCTGAAGAGGTTTTCCAGCTGCACAGGCGGTCCCGCCCGCGATGAGATGGTCACCTTCGCCCCCGCGTCGCCGGCGCGCGTGGGGCGCCGGTCTGGAGGTATGGCGTACGGGCACGCCGCAGGCATCGTAACCCCTGGACAGGCCGGAGGCGAGGCTGGTAGCGTAACGCGCGTTACGTAACGGCTGTGATGCAAAAGAGGTGCGGATGCCCCGGCAGGTGGATCACGACGAGCGTCGCGAGCAGCTGTCCGCCGCCGTGTGGCAGGTGGTCAGCGAGCACGGGCTCGACGGGCTCACCCTGCGCGCGGTCGGCGACGCCGCCGGCTGCACCACGGGCCGCGTGGCGCACTACTTCCGTGACAAGAACGCGCTGCTCACCCATGCCCGCGACGTCATGCACCGGCGCATGGTCGCGCGGATCGACGCGCTCGGCGACTTCGCCGGCCCGCGCGAGCGCTTGCGGGCCGTGCTGCAGGAGGGTGTGCCGCTCGACGAGGAGCGGCGGCTGACCTCGACCGTCTGGGCCTACTTCCTGATGGCGGCGCGCACCGACCCGGCGCTGCTGGCCGAGCACGTGGTCCGGCACGAGTCGTGGATCCGGCGGGTGACCGGGCTGCTGCGCGACGCGTACGCCGTACCCCCGGACGATCTGGAACTGCGGGCCCGCAACCTGGTCGCGCTGCTGGAGGGGTTGGCGCTGTGCGGGGTGGCCACGCCTGAGCTGTATCCGCCCGACCTGCTGGTCCGGGCCGTCGACAACCATCTCGACCTGCTGCTGGGAGCGAAAGAATGAGCACGGAGGCCGCCATCATGGAGATCATCGAGGTGTCGCCGGCGGATCCGCGGCTGGCGCCGCTGGTCGGCGCGATGCGGGTCGAGTTGGACGCGCTCTACCCCGAGGAGATCGACTTCGAGCACCCGACCGTCAAGGAGGCGGCCCGGTTCCTGCTCGTGCTCGCGGGCGGCGCGGCGGTCGGGTGCTGCGCGGTGCAGCCGCTGGACGGCGGCGAGGCGGAGCTCAAGCGCATGTACGTCGACCCGGCCTGGCGCGGCCGGGGCATCGCCCGGCGGTTGATGCCGGAGGCCGAGGCGCTGGCGGTCCGGGCCGGCGCGAGCCGGTTCAAGCTGGAGACGGGCGTCCGCCAGCCCGAGGCGATCGCCGTGTACGAGCGGGCCGGGTTCACTCGCATCCCCAACTACCCGCCGTACGACCGGTGGGAGATGAGCGTCTGCTACGCCAAGCCGCTGCTGCCCTGATCGGCGGATACGAGGCGTTAAGAAGGGCACCTTCCACTACGCATAGCGATGTGAAGGTGCCCTTCCTTTCTCAAGCCGGGCAGGGTTCCGGGGCGTGGCCGGCGGAGCGTTCCTGGGCGGGTAGGCCGATGTGGGCGGCTACGACGCGTTCGGGGACGCCGTCGGCGAGGCTGTCGGACAGGGCGCGGTCGCGTACGGCGAGCAGTCGTTCGGTGTTGTGCTCCAGGACGCGGTCGAGCAGGGCGAGCTGGGCCAGCAGGCCGCTGTCGGCATCGGACGGCGGGCTCGCCGCCGCGGCGGCCAGCGCCGAACAGACCTCGTCGGCGGTCACCCCGCCCAGCGCGGCCACGTCGCGCAGGTCCCAGCCGTGGTGGTGCACGAGGATCGCGGCGAACAGGATGCGCGAGGCCTCGTTGGCGGCGCGGTAGCCGTCCACGAAACGCAGCCAGTGCGCGCAGTGGGCGAGCCGCTCGGTGGGCTCGTCGGGCAGGTTCAGCTCGACCGGCGCGGCCGGGAGCAGGCGCAGCGCCTGGTCGTACGCCAGGGACAGCAGCTCGCGCAGCTGCGCCGCCACCTGCTGGCGTTCGGCGAGGTCGTGTTCGGTGCCGCCGTCGGGAGTCAGGCCGGTCCACTCCAGAATGACCGCGGCGCGCGGGGCGCAGGCGCGGTGGCCGCAGATGACCTCGGCGACGTCGGCGGCGGTCCAGTGCTCGCGGTGTACCAGGGACAGCGCGGCCTGGTCGCGGGCGACGAGGGCGCGGCGGTACTTGTGGCGCAGGTCCATGGTGAGGGTGCACACGTCCAGCGCGCCGCGGGCGATCTCCTGATGCTCCAGCAGCGCGATCTGCCGGCTGAGTTCCGGCACGCTGATATCGGCGATCGGGTTCGTCATGAGCTCGACGCTAACGCTGCGTGTTCGAGAGTTCTACGTACTGCTGATCTTTTGTGTGGTTTCTGACTTTCGACCGGTCCGCGCCCCCACCAAAAGTCACGTCTGCCCGATTCCCCCTCGCCGCAACCCTTAAAGACTCGCGGCCTCAAACCATGTGTGGGGCCGCGAGTCTTGAGAGTTGCGGCAGTGGTGTGCGGCCAGGTGGCGGCTTGACAAAAAAATTTGTCGGTAGGAGGATGCGGGGCATGTTCGATGTAGCGGTGATCGACGACCCGGCGGCGGCCGAGGCCTCGCTGGATCCGATCCGGGCCCGGCTGCTGGCCGCCCTGGTCGAGCCCGGCTCGGCGACCTCGCTGGCGGCCAAGGTCGGCCAGCCCCGGCAGAAGGTCAACTACCACCTGCGGGAGCTGGAGCGGCACGGGCTGATCGAGCTGGTCGAGGAGCGGCGCAAGGGCAACGTCACCGAGCGCGTGCTCCAGGCCACCGCCGCGTCCTACGTCATCTCGCCGATCGCGCTGTCGGCGGTGCAGCCCGATCCGGGCCGCGCGCCCGACCGGTTGTCCGCGCGCTGGCTGCTGGCGCTGGCCGCGCGGCTCGTGCGCGACATCGGCGAGCTGCTCACCGGCGCGGCCAGGGCGAACAAGCGGCTGGCCACGTTCGCCATGGACGGGACGGTGCGGTTCGCGAGCCCGGCGCAGCGGTCCGCGTTCGCCGAGGAGCTGGCCGGCGCGGTGACCGCGCTGGTGAGCAAGTATCACGACGAGCAGGCCGAGGGCGGGCGCGAGCACCGGATCATCATCGCCGTGCACCCCAGCGTGACGCGCCAGGTCGAGGAGGGCTGACATGGGCAGGGACTTCGAGATCACCGAGGAGCTGCCGGTCGATACCACGCCGGAACAGGTCTGGGACGCCATCGCGACCGGTCCCGGCATCGACTCCTGGTTCATGGGCCGCAACGAGGTGACGCCCGGTCGGGGTGGCGCGGTGCGCACGGCCTTCGGGGGGTACGCCCCGACGCTGCCGATCACCGCGTGGGAGCCCGGACACCGCCTGGCGTACGGCGAGGCGCCCGGCCCGGACGGCAGGTTCGTGGCGTACGAGTTCCTCATCGAGGGCCGTGCCGGCGGCAGCGCCGTGGTGCGCACGGTGACCAGCGGCTTCCTGCCCGGCGACGACTGGGCCGACGAGTTCGAGGCGATGGGCCTGGGCCTGGCCCTGTTCCACCGGACCCTCGCCGAATACCTCACCTGGTTCCGCGGCCGCACCGCCGTCCCGGCGACCGTGTTCGGCCCGCCGGTCGGCGACTGGCCGCACGCCTGGCGCCTGCTGCACGGCGCGCTCGGCCTGCCCGGCGTGCCGAAGCCCGGCGACCGGGCCGCGTTCACGGTCGACGGCGTCGCCCGCACCGGCGAGGTCTTCCACGTCAGCGCCCAGACCCTGGCCCTGCGCACCCCGGACGCGCTGTACCGGTTCGTGCGCGGTTTCACCGGCTCGATGGTCGCGATGCACCACCTGTTCACCCCCACCGACGAATCCGCCGCCTGGCAGTCCTTGTTGGACACCCTGTACGCGCAGGGCCGGGCGTGACGGCAGACAAGGAGCAGTTCATGAACACCGTCGTCTCCGCGGACGGCACCGCGATCGCCTACAGCAAGGTCGGGCATGGCCCGGCGGTCATCCTGGTGGACGGGGCCATGTGCTTCCGCGCCATGGGCCCGGCCGAGCCGCTGGCGAAGCTGCTGGCCGACTCCTACACCGTCTACACCTACGACCGGCGCGGCCGGGGCGGCAGCGGCGACACCGCGCCGTATGCCGTCGAGCGCGAGGTCGAGGACCTCGACGCGCTGATCAAGGAGGCCGGGGGCAGCGCCTACCTGTACGGCATCTCCTCCGGCGCGGTGCTGGCCTGCGACGCCGCCGCGCGGCTGGGCGGGGTCCGCAAGCTCGCCGTGTACGAGCCGCCGTTCGTCGTGGACGGCACGCACGAGGCGCGGCCCGCCGACTACCTGGACAAGATGGACGCGATGATCGCGCAGGACCGCCGCGGCGACGCCGTGACGACGTTCATGAAGACCGTCGGGGTGCCCGGGGTCGTGGTCGCGATCATGAAGCTGACGCCCAACTTCAAGAAGCTGAAGGCCGTCGCGCACACGCTGCCGTACGACTTCCGGGTGCTCGGCGACACCGGTCGCGGACAGCCGCTGAACGCCGCCCGCTGGGCCGGGGCACAGCTGCCCGCGCTGGTCATGGACGGCGGCAAGAGCCCGGTCTACATGCGCAACGGCGCCAAGGCCCTGTCACAGGCGCTGCCGAGCGCCGGCTACCGCACGCTGCCCGGCCAGACGCACCTGCTCAAGCCGGAGGCGGTCGCGCCGGTGCTCAAGGAGTTCTTCGTCGGCTAGGCGAGTTTCTTGACGAGCAGCTCGAACTCCAGGTCGTCGCGCTGCGGCAGGCCGAAGCGCTCGTCACCGTACGGGAAGGGGCTCGTCTGCCCGGTGCGCGCGTAACCACGGCGCTCGTACCAGGCGATGAGCTCCGCCCGCACCGAGATCACGGTCATGTGCATCTCGGGCACGCCCCACTCGTCGGCGGCGTAACGCTCCGCCTCGGCGATCACCGCCTTGCCCAGGCCGCCGCCCTGCAGCAGCGGGCGCACCGCGAACATGCCGAAGTAGGCGTGGCCGTCGTGGCGCTCCAGATGGCAGCAGGCCTGCAGCTCCCCGCCGCGCTCGGCCAGCAGCACCACGCTGTCAGGGTCGGCGACCTGCGCCGCGACCGCCTCGGCATCGGTGCGCTGGCCCTGCAGGATGTCGGCCTCGGTGGTCCACCCGGCCCGGCTGCTGTCGCCGCGGTATGCCGACTCCACCAGCGCAACGATCGCGGGCACGTCCCGCGGCCCCGCCGCGCGCACGGTCATCGCCTGCTCCGCCATGTTGCCGATCCTTCCGTGCCGGGCATGATCGCCCGTCAGGCTAGCGGGTGTTGACGAGTTTCGGGTGGGACTTGACCCAGGCGTCGAGCTTGTCGGCGCGCAGGGCGGCGAAGTAGGTGGTCTGGTCGCCGCCGAGGCGCTCGCCGCGGTAGGCGCCGCCGCTGAACACGCCGCCGCCGGGCAGGCCGACCAGGGTCAGGTTCGCGGGGCGGATGTTGCGCAGCGCGTACACGAACTCGCTGGGTTTGCGGCCGCGGCCGTCGAAGGTGAAGGTCTCGCCCAGCGCGGTGAGCACGTCGTCCAGCTTCGTGGGGTCGGCCAGCAGGTCCATGCTGAGCGCCTTGGTCAGCATCGCCTTGATCAGCTGACGCTGGTGGCGCTGGCGCGCGTAGTCGCTGCCGGTGATGTAGCGCTGCCGCGCGTAGTCCAGCGCCTGCCACCCGTTCATGTGCCGGTTGCCGACGTTGTAGGTCATCCGCGGCCCGGAATAGCCGTGCTCGCAGCCGCGGCAGACCGCCCGGTGCACGCCGTCGGGGCGGCGGTGGATGGACACGACCTTCTGGTCGACGTAGATGTCGACGCCGCCGATGGCGTTGATGAGCCGGATGTAACCGTTGAACGAGATGACGGCCCCGGCGTCGAAGCGCGCGATCCCGGTGTACTTGCTCACCGTCTTGGCCAGCAGCTGGAAGCCCTGCGCGATGTCGTACTTCCCGCCGGGCATCCGGGCGCCGTAGGTCAGGGCGTGGGTGAGCTTGCTGCGCTCCCCGCGAAAGCGCGACGGGGCGAACGCCGGGATGTCGACGAGCAGGTCCCGCGGCAGCGAGGTGAGATACGCGCTGGTCAGGTCCTTGTTGACGTGCAGGATCATCACCACGTCGCCGTGCGCGGGCGAGCCTTTCTGCTCCTCGCGCGTGTCGCGGCCGAGGATGAGCATGTTCAACGGCCCCTTGAGGTCCGCACCCGCCGGGGGAGTCGGGCTGGCGCTCGGCGACGGTGACGGCGACGGCTCCTCGCTCGGGCCGAACAGGTCGACCTGCGGGATCGCGGAATCCACCCGGTCCAAGGTGGCCTGGACCGCCGCGTAGGCCGCGCCGCCCACCAACGCCAGCGCCAGGCCGAGGACGATGAACAGCCGAGTTGACCGCGTCATGGGGTGCGCTCCGGGGGTGTGGCGCTGTCGGGGGACTTGAACTGTAGTCCGTGCCGGACCCCGGCGGCAGTGCTCGACGAGCGGTCAGCGGGCGCGTTCGACGGCGTCGGCGGCGGCGTGCGCGCCGTCGGCGTGCAGACCGGCCACGACACCGTCCACATCGGCCGCCGAGCGGTTCTGGCTGAGCTTCCACTTGGCTTCCAGGCGCGAGATGCGCAGCTCCACGCCGACGATCGCGCGCAGCTGCCCGCTGACGAACGCCGCCGGGGCGTCGTCGACCGACCACGGCGCCGGGCGGCGGCCCTCGTGCTTGTCGGTCAGCCGGCGCACCAGCGCCCCGGTCCAGGCCGGGTCGTCGTGCACGACCAGCTCGCCGTACGCGTGCACGACGGCGTAGTTCCAGGTCGGCACGACGCGGCCGTGCTCGGCCTTGGTGGCGTACCAGGAGGGGGAGACGTAGGCGTCGGGGCCGCGCAGGATGGCCAGGGCCTCGCCGAGCGCGGGGCGGCGCCACTGGTCGTTGTTGCGGGCCAGGTGGCCGAGCAGCGCGCCGTGCGGGCCGGTGTCCGGGTCGTACACGAACGGCAGTGTCGTCGCGACGAGGCCGTCCGCGGTGGCGGTGACCAGATCGGCGGCACCGTGCTCGGTCAGCAGCTCGCGGACGGCGGTCTCGTCGGCGGCGAAGTGGGCGGGTGTGTACACGGTCAGACCTTTCCGACGGCGGGTGCGGGCGCGCTCGCGCGGGTGCGCTGGATCAGCACGACGCAGCCGAGCACCACCAGCGCGGCCGAGATCGAGGCCGGAGTCACGGTCTCACTCAGCAGCAGGGCCGACCAGGCCAGGGTGAGCACGGGCTGGGCGAGCTGGATCTGGCCGACCTGGGCGATGCCGCCTCTGGCCAGGCCCGCGTACCAGGCGAAGAAGCCCAGGAACATGGAGACCGCGGTGAGGTAGCCGAACGCGGCCCAGGCGGTGGTGTCGGCGTGCGGCGGGTCGGCCAGCGCCGCGGCGGCGGTGACGGGCACGGTGACCGGCAGCGCGACCAGCAGCGCCCAGCAGATGGTGCGGGCGCCGCCCAGCTCCCGCGACAGCGCGCCGCCCTCGGCGTAGCCGAGCCCGCACAGCACGACGGCGGCCAGCAGGAACAGGTCCGCGACGGTCAGCGTGCCGCCGACCCCGCCGCTGGTGACCAGGAAGGTCAGCACCGCCAGCAGCCCCGCCGCGGCGGCGGCCCAGAACGCGGGCGACGGCCGCTCGCCGGCGCGCAGCACCGCGAAGACCGCGGTCATCGCGGGCAGCACCGCGACGACGACCGCCCCGTGTGCCGAGGTCTGCGTGGTCAGCGCCAGTGAGGTGAACATCGGGAAGCCGACCACCACACCCGCGGCGACGACGGCCAGCCGCCGCCACTGCGCCGCGGTGGGCCGGGGAGCGCGGGTGAGCCGCAGGTACGCGAAGGCCAGCAGGGCCGCGCCGACGGCCCGGCCGAAGGCGACGAACCAGGGGTCGAGCTGCTGCACGGCGATCCGGGTCAGCGGCAGCGACAGGCTGAACGCCAGCACCCCCACCGCGCCCAGGGCCAGCCCCGTCACCCGGTCCGCTGTTACCGTGCGGGGCACAGTAGCGCTACTCTTGTCCGTCATGAGTAACGGTAACGCAGTGGCCCGCGTTATCCAAGATCTGCGCGGGCTCGCCGCCGTCGCGGCTCCCGGCGCGCGGCTGCCTTCGGTGCGCGAGCTGACCGCCCGGCACCAGGCCTCACCGGTCACCGTCGCCGAGGCGATCCGGCAGCTGGCGGCGCAGGGCGTCATCGAGGCGCGGCCCGGCAAGGGCACCTTCGTGGCCGTCCCGCCCGACGACCCCGGCGTGCCCGACCTGTCCTGGCAGACCGTCGCGCTCGGCATGCGCCCGCCCGGCGACGACGAGATGCAGGCGCTGATGGCGTTACCGCCACCGGGCGCGATCCCGCTGTCCGGCGGATACCTCGACCCCGACCTGCAGCCCGCGGCCGCGCTCGGGGCCGCGCTGACCCGCGCCGCCCGCCAGCCCGCGTCGTGGCAGCGCGGACCTGTCGAGGGACGCGAGGACCTGCGCGCCTGGTTCGCCCGCGAGGCCGGGGCCGGGCTGCGCGCCGACGACATGGTGATCTGCCCCGGCGGCCAGGCCGGCCTGGCCACCGCGCTGCGCGCGCTCACCGGCCCCGGCGACACCGTGCTCGTCGAGTCGCCCACCTACCTCGGCGCGCTGGCCGCGGCGCGGACCGCCGGGCTGCGGGTGGTGCCGGTGCCCGCCGACGCCGACGGCGTACGCCCCGACCAGCTCGCCGCCGCGTTCGCCCGCACGGGCGCGCGGCTGTTCTACTGCCAGCCGCTGTACGCCAACCCGCACGGCGCGACCCTGGCCGGACATCGTCGCGCCGAGGTCACCGAGGCGGTCCGCGCCGCCGGGGCGTTCCTGCTGGAGGACGACTACGCCCGCGACCTCACCATCGACGGCGAGGCCCCGCCGCCCCTGGCCGCCGACGACCCCGACGGCCACGTCGTCTACCTGCGCTCACTGACCAAATCGGCCGCTCCCGGCCTGCGCGTGGCCGCCATCGGCGCGCGCGGCCCGGCCGGTGCGCGCCTGCGGGCGGCACGCCTGCTCGACGACTTCTTCGTGGCCGGCCCCATGCAACTGGCCGCCCTGGACTTCGTCACGTCCCCGGCCTGGACCCGCCACCGCCGCGCCCTGCGCACGGCCCTGCGCGAACGCCGCGAAGCCCTGCTCGCGGCCCTGCGCCGCCACCTGCCCGAACTGGTCCCGCACGCCGTCCCGCGCGGCGGCCTGCACCTATGGGCCCCGCTACCCGACGGCACCGACGACGTCGCCCTGGCCACCGCCGCGGCGGCCGAAGGCGTCATCGTCTTCCCCGGCCGCCCCTGGTACGCCGCCGAACCCCCGGCCCCCCACCTGCGCCTCACCTTCGCCGCCGCCCCACCCGCCCACCACGACGAAGCCGTCACCCGCCTCGCCCGCGCCCTGGGGCACGGACGCGCCCCGACCATCCACCTCTCATAGACGCTGGCCTATTACGTCGAGTATTCGTAGATCAAACTCGATGTAATAGGCCAGCGTCTATCGAAAGCGCGCCCGGGAGCGCGGCCCCGGATCGGGCGGGCCGCCAGGGGTCACTTAATCGGTTCCGGGTCGGTGACGTCGGCGAACGTGCCGGACAGCCCGGCCACCGACGCGTCGGCGTCGACCGCGACGGCCACCCCGTGCTCGCCCGCGCCCAGCGTGATCTCCCGTCCGCGCAGCCGCTCGTCGGCGATCACCGGCCACGGCTTGAGCGACCCGTATGGCGTGATCGTCCCGCGCTCGTACCCGGTGGCGGCCTTGGCCTCGCTCGCGTCCGGCATGGACAGCCGGGACACGCCGAGCAGCGCCCGCAGCTTCGGCCACGAGATCACCCGATCGCCCGGGACCAGCACGAACAGGAAATCGTCGTCCCCGCGCCGGACCACGATGGTCTTGACCACGTCGGGGATCTCCACCCCGCGGGCGGCGGCGGCCTCGGCGAGGCTGCGCACCGGTCCGTGCCGGATCACGCGGTGGTCGAGTCCTGCGGAGGCGAGCGCGTCGAGTGCCGTACCGGTCATGTCTCGCACCCTATCCCGCGTGCCGCCACTGTGACCCAGCTCATAGAACGAGCGTTCTCCCTCCTCTTGAAGGCGAGCCGCGTCAGGCGTAAGTTCCCTTCTAGATAGAACGTTCTGTCTACTAGACGAGGAGTTGGCCGGCCATGACCGCCCCCGACACGATCGTGCTGATCCACGGACTGTGGATGACCCCGCTGAGCTGGGAGCACTGGGTCGAGCACTACACGAAGGCGGGCTACCGGGTGCTCGCCCCGTCCTGGCCCGGCCTGGAGGGCGGCGTCGAGGCACTGCGCCGGGACCCGTCGCCGCTGGCCGGCCTCGGTGTCGGCGAGGTGGCCGACCACTACGAGCGGATCATCGCCGACCTGGGCACGCGGCCGATCATCATGGGCCACTCGTTCGGCGGCGCGCTGACGCAGATCCTGCTCGGCCGGGGCCTGGGCGCGGCGGGCGTCGCCATCAACTCCGGCCAGGTCAAGGGCGTCTACCGGCTGCCGTTCACGCAGCTCAAGGCCGCCTCGCCGGTGCTGGGCAACCCGGCCAACCGCAACAAGGCCGTGCCGCTCACGCCCGAGCAGTTCCACTACGCGTTCACCAACACGCTCACCGCCGCGCAGTCCCGCGAGGTGTACGACCGCTACCACGTGCCCGCCGCCGCGCGGGCGCTGTTCCAGGGCGCGTTCGCCAACCTCGACGCGAAGTCGCCGCTGGCCGTCGACGTGCGCCGCGACGACCGCGCGCCGCTGCTGTTCGTCGCGGGCGGGGCCGACCACATCGTGCCCGCCTCGGTGAACCGGGCCAACCACCGCCTGTACCGGCACTCGTCCGCGATCACCGAATACCAGGAGTTCCCCGGCCGTAGCCACTACACGGTCGGGCAGGACGGCTGGCAGCAGGTGGCCGACTACGCGCTGACCTGGGCCGTGCGCAACGCGCGCTGAGCCGAGGTCCCTACCCTGATCGGGTGACCGACATGACCGTACGGCCTTCCGCGGCCCGCGAGCGCCTGCTCGCGGCCGCGGCGCAGGTCTTCTACGCCGAGGGCATCCACGCGGTCGGCGTGGACCGGGTGATCGAGCGCGCGCAGGTCACCCGCGCCACCTTCTACCGCCACTTCCCCGGCAAGGACGACCTGGTCCGCGCGTACGTCGAGCACGCCGACGCGGCGATCCGCGCCCGCCTCGACGCCGCCCTGGCGCACACGCCCGACCCGTACCAACTGCTGGGTCTGCTCGTCGAGGGCATCGGCGAGGAGATCTGCGCACCCGGCTTCCGGGGCTGCCCGTTCATCAACGCCGCCGCCGAGTTCCCCGATCCGTCCCATCCCGTGCACCGGGCCGTGGTCGCGCACCGCGCCTGGTTCCGGGCCGCGCTGGTCCAGCTGCTGACCGCCATGGCGTACGCCGACCCGCAGCGCGGCGCGGACACCCTGGTCATGCTGCGCGACGGGGCGATGGTCGCGGGCTACCTCGGTGCTCCGGAGGCAGCCCGCGACAACCTGCGGGCCGCGGTGGGTGCGTTCATGCCGCGCCCGTGACGTGCAGGCCCTTCAGCCGACGCGCAAGGCCTCCAAGTCGGTGCGGGCCCGCAGCGTCGCCCCGGCCACCACGGCCAGCAACGCCACGACGATCAGCCCGGCACCGCTGACGGCCGCCACCTCGGTCCAGTCCGCGAACCAGGCGATCGAGCCGACAGGCTCGGACACCATCCCATCCGAACAATCCGCGGGTATGCACATCGTCACCTTCCCCTCCGTGATGTCGGGCAGGGCCAGCCACGCCATGGCCGCGCCGAGCACGACGGCACCGGGCAGCGTCACCGCGACCGGGACCAGCGCCTGCCACAGCACGGCCCGCACCAGCACCCCGCGGCTCACGCCGGTCGCGGTGAGCGAGGCGAACACACGCCGCCTGGCCGCGACGGCCTCCAGCAGCCCGAGCAGCACGCCCGCCGCCGCGATGAGCGCCGCACCGCCGACCGCCACATCAACCAGTTTCACGGTGCTGTTGAAGAAGTCGTCGCTCGCATTGGGCACGATGATCACGTTGCCGGTGAACTCGTGGACCCACGATTGCGGCTCGCCCTCCGCCGCGAGCTTCGCCTGGGCGAAGGCGCGCAAGGCACCCGCCGCCCCGGCCACCCAGGCGCAGACCACGAGCACACCGACGGTCCGGCTGCCGGTCCACGGATCGGCCTGCAGCCGTCGGGCGGCCAGCAGTGCGGCGGGTCCCTGCCCGAGCCGGTGCAGCAGCCGGCCACCGCGATCGCTGAGCCACGCCATGCTGAAGACCAGCCCGGCAGCGGCCGCGATGCCGCCGGCGAACAGCGGGGCCGGTTCCGGCCACGATCCGCCGAAACTCACGCCGACACACACATAGGCTGCGAGGCCCGCCACGATGAGTACCAGCGGCCAAGGCTTGGGCCGAGCGGGCTCGACCGCCCGGGCCACGTCCAGGGGTGACTCGTGGACCCGGCGCAGCAGCACTGCGGCGACCAGCGCGGCGGCCACCGGCAGGCCGAGCACGATGAGCGCGAGCACCCCCGGTGACGGCAGGACGTCGGTCGGCAGCCATAGGCGGTCGTTGTCCTGCCGGTGCAACGCGACCCGGGAGGCCAGGTAGACGGCCAGGCCGATGACACCGCCCAGCGCCGAGGCGACCCCGGTCTCCGCTGCGGTGATCGTCGTGACCTGCCGCGGCGAGGCTCCGGCCAGGCGTAATGCGGCGAGCCGCCGGGCCCGGCCGGGTGCGCCGATGCGCCCCGCCTGCGCCGCCAGTGCGAGCACCGGCATGCACACCACCGCCAGGATCGCCCCGGTCATCTGCCGCAGGTCCAGGTGGTTGAGCAGGAGCACCTGGTACTGCGGCTGGGCCGCGTCGATCGCCAGCACCGTCGCCGCGACCAGCAGCACCGTCGCGGCCAGCGCGGCGGTGAGCACGGTCAGCACGACCCGGAGCCGGTCGGTGCGCGTACCGGCCAGCGCCAGCCGCAGCAGCACCGACGGCCTCATGCGGGCACTCCGATCGCGACGCCCAGCCCGGTCGGGTCGACCTCGCCGTCACGCAGCACCAGCTCACGCTCGGCGTACGCGGCGACGGTCGCGTCGTGGGTGACCACCACGACGGCCGTGCCCTGCTCCCGGGCGACCCGGGTGAGCAGCTTCATCACCAGCTCGCCGGCCAGGGAGTCGAGAGCTCCGGTGGGCTCGTCGGCGAACAGCACGACGGGTTGGGTGACCATGGCGCGGGCCAGCGCGACCCGCTGCAACTGCCCGCCGGAGAGGCGGCCGGGGACCTGCTCGGCGGCCTCCGCGACGCCGAGCCGAGCCAGCCAGGTGGCCGCCGCGGCCATCGCCGCGCGGCGCGAGCCGCCGCCGAGCATCAGCGGCAGTGCGACGTTCTCGGCGGAGGTGAGCTCCGATATCAGGTGCCCGTGCTGCAGCAGCACGCCGAACTGCGTACGCCGCAACTCGCTGCGGTAGGGCTCCGCGGTGTCGTCGATGCGGTCGCCCCGGAAGCGGACTTCGCCGCTGTCGGGCGCGAGGATGCCCGACAAGCAGTGCAGCAGGGTGGACTTGCCGCAGCCGCTGCGGCCGCGTACGGCGACGATCTCGCCTTCGTGCAGGTCGAGGTCGACCCCGCGCAGGGCGGGCTGGACGCCGTAGGTTTTGGTCAGGTCACGGGCGGTCAGGATCGGGCTCATGATTGCACCTCCCGGTGCAGATCGGCGACGCGGTGCAGCGCGGTCTGCAGCCAGCGCAGGTCGGCGTCGAGGTGGGTGAGGGCGTAGTCCACGGCGATGAGGTCGCCCACGGTGAGGTCCTGTTCGGACTTGAGCCGGGTCAGTTCGCGCATCCGGCTGGTGTGTGCCTGCTGCTGGGCGCTGAGGTATGCGGTGGCGCGGGCGGGGTCGGCGACGAGCAGCGCGACGACGACCTTGCTGAGCAGGGCGGCGGCGACGTACGGCGCGGGCGCCTCGATCTCGGCGAGCCACGCCTCCAGCGCGGCGCGGCCGTCGTCGGTGATGGCGAACGCGGTGCGCTCCGGCCCGCCTGCCTGGTCCTGCCCGGCCTGGGTGACCAGGCCGTCGCGTTCGAGCCGGCCCAGCGTGCTGTAGACCTGTCCGAACGCGAGCGGCTTGGCGCGGGGCAGTCGCTGGTCATAGGCGTGTTTGAGCTCGTAGCCGTGTCTCGGCCCCCGCGCCAGCAGCCCCAGGAGCACATAGGACGCTGTCATGGCGGTAACTATTCACCGAGTGAATAGTCGACGTCAAGAGACTCCGTCGACCAGAATCGGCGGGCCTGTAATCGGGTGCGCCCGGACCGACAAGTACCCGTCGACAGAGTGGTAACGGAGGTGCCCATGGGAGAACCCGAAGATCGGCTGGCGGAACTGTTCCGCCGACATGCCGACGACATCCACGCGTACGCGGCCTGGCGCGTCGGACACCAGGAGGCGTCCGACGTGGTCGGGGAGGTGTTCCTGGTCGCCTGGCGCTCGCTGGGCCGGGTCCGGGCCGGGCAGGAGCGGGCCTGGCTGTTCGGCGTCGCCCGCAACGTGGTGCTGGCCCGACGCCGTCACGGGGCGGCGTCGGCGGACCTGCGGGAACGGCTGGCCACCCTGGCCGTGCCCGAGGACGGGCCGGACCGGCTCGCCGACGACGTCGCCCTGCGCGACCAGGTGCGCCGCGCCCTCGACGCGCTGACCGAGCGGGACCGGGAGGTCCTGGTCACCGCGTCGTGGTTCGACCTGAGCCCGGCCGAGGCGGCCCGGGTGCTGGGCGTGTCCCGGCCGACGTACCTGGTGCGGCTGCACCGGGCACGCAACCGCTTCCGGGCGGCATACCTGCTGATCACCAAGGCCGAGGCGGACGTCCGGCCGACCGTCGCCGACCCGCTGGCTGTGTGAGGAGAGAGCATGGACATCGACGAACTGGTGCGGGCCGCCCGGCCGCGCACCGCGCCCGGCTGGGCCCGCAGCGAAGCGGGGCAGCGGGTGCTGGACGGCGTGATCGCGGCCCCGCCGAGCCGAAACGGGGCGGTCCGCGCGACGCCTGCCCGCCCGGCCCGCCGCCTGCTGCTGGCCGGGGCGCTGCCCGCGGTCGCGGTCGCCGCGGCCGGAGCGGTCTTCCTGAGCAGCACCACGAGCGATCCGGTGCCGCACACCAACGGCCTGGCGCCCACGACCGGCTCCGCGTCGCCGCAGGCCAGCGCCGTGCCGAGCCCGACCCGCGCCGCGACGCCGCTGACCGCTCGGCAGATGCTGCTGGCAGCGGCGGAGCAGAGCGCCGCGCACCCGGCGGGAAGCGGCCGCTACTGGGTGGTCCGGAAGGTCAATGGCAACCCCGTCGAGGTCGGCCCGCCCGGCCGGCGGTACACGATCAACGATCGGCGGATCATGGAGGAGTGGAACGCCACCGGCCCGGTCGACCCGAGCTTCCTTTTGATCCAGCGCGACGCGGGCGCGGGGCCGGCCACGGACGCCGACCGGGCCGCCTGGGAGGCCGACGGCAGTCCGACCCAGTGGACCGTGCCGCCCTCGTCGCCGGGAACGGACCCGGTCGTCATCGGCGCGGCCGCCGGTCCCTGGATGCGGCGGCCGAACACCGGCTCGCGGCCGGATGTGCCGGGCGCGATCCAGTACTACCTGGGGGGCAGGGCGTACACCGTGGCACAGCTGGCGGCGCTGTCGACGGATCCGCGGAAGCTGGCCCGCCAGCTGGGCGGCATGATCCAGGCCGGTGGGATCGAGGTGCCCGGTAACCACTCGCTGTTCCAGGCGGCCAAGGATCTCGTCGCGTATCTGCCGGCGCCGCCGGAGGTGCGGGCCGCCGCATACCGGGTGCTGGCCGAGATCAAGGGGACGCAGTCCCTCGGTGAGGTCACCGACCAGCAGGGCCGCGTGGGCCAGGCGGTCGCGTTCGTCCGCCGCGATGACGGGGGCCGCTGGTACCAGACCCGGCTGATCATCGACCCGGCGACCGGACAGGCCCTGGCCGAGGAAGTCTGGGATCTGGGCTCGGGCGCGAAGCCCGGGAAGACCCCGAAGCTGCGGTTCTACGATCTGATCGCGCGCGCCGAGTTCACCGACGAGGACGTCCCGGCGACCGGCGACCGCTGACGGCACGGGTGGCGGCGACGGTGCAGACCGTCGCCGCCACCCGTGTCCGCGCAGCTCGCGAGGGTTGTCGAGCCCAGCCGGCGGCCTGCGGTCGGTTACGCTGCGCTGCGTGTACACCGTGCGGCAGGCGGGCCCGGACGATCTCGCCGGGGTACGCGCCGTCGCGCGGCGGTTCGGCAACCTCGGGCAGTGGCCGCACCGCCCCGACTACCTAGACCGCGAACTCGACAACGGCCGCCTGACGGTCGGTCTCGCCGACGGTGACGTCGCCGGCTTCGGCGCGACGTTCGCCCGCGGCGGGCTGACCCACCTGGCAGACCTGTTCGTGCTGCCCGGACACCAGTCCTCCGGCCTGGGCCGCACCCTGCTGACCAGGCCGCTGCCCGTGGACGCGCCGCGGGTCACGTTCGCCTCGTCGGACCCCCGCGCTGTGGCCCTCTACATCCGCCAGGGCATGCGCCCCATCTGCCCGCTGCTCTACCTGCGCGGCCCGCTCTCGGCCCTGCCCGCCATGGCGGCCGCCTCGACCCCCGGGCCGGGCTGGGCCGCCGTTGAGCAGGGCCGGGCTGCTGCTCCGGCGGATCGGAGTGTCGGGCCGCGAGACCGGTCCGCCGCGTCCGCTGACCGGGGCGACGAGTCCTGGGACCGAGCCGCCGTGGCGGCGCTGGACGCGGACGCCTCGGGCGGCCACCGGGACGCCGACCTGGGCTGGTACGCCGCACTGCCCGGGGTGACCACGGTGCACACCGGCACCGGCTACGCCATGGTGCGGGACACCCGCGACGGGGTGCAGGTCGGCCCGGCCGGTGGGCAGACCACCCGGCACTGCGCCGACGCCGTGCTCGTGGCGCTGGCCCGGCACCGCGCGGCGGGCACCGCGACGCTGTGCCTGTTCGGGCCGAACCCGCTGCTGCCCGTGCTGCTGGAGGCGGGGTTCACCATCGCCGACATGGACGTCTTCCTGTCCAGCGGCGCCGATCCGCTGGCGCTGGACCGCTACCTGCCCCACCCGGACCTGGGCTAGCGCGGCTACATCGCGGTTCCCGCCATGCGGTCAGACGTCGAGCTGGGAGTTGCGTACCGCCCGGGAGGCGTCGGAGCACAGGTAGGCGATGGTGTCGGCGATGTCGGCGGGGGCCGTCCAGCCCTTGCGGTCGGAGTCGGGCATGTCGGCCCGGTTGGCGGGGGTGTCGATGACGCCGGGCAGGATCGTGTTGACGCGCACGCCGTCCTTGGCGTACTCGGCGTGCAGTGCCCCGGCCAGGCCCAGCACGGCGGTCTTCGCGGTCAGGTAACCGGCCGCGCCGCTGAACGGCTTGCGCACGGATTGGCTCGACACCAGCACCACCGCGCCGCCGCCCGCCCCGACCAGGTGCGGCAGCGTCGCCTGGCAGACCAGATACGACGGGCGCAGGTTCAGTCGCAGCAGCCGCTCGAACTCCTCGACGGGCGTCTCGTGCACCCGCTTGCCCATCGCGAACCCGCCCACCAGGTTCACCACGGCCCGCAGCGGCCGGTCCGGATCGGCTGCCGCCTGCGCCGCACACGCGCCCACCGCGGCGGCGTCGGTCAGGTCCGCCCGCACCAGCACGAGCCCGTCGGCCCCGGTGGGCAGCCGCGCCAGCTCCCGCTCGTCGTGCCACGGCACGACCACGCGCCACCCGCGTTCCAGCAACGTCGCCGTCACCGCCGACCCCAACCCACCCGTGCCGCCCGTGACCAGCGCCGTCCCGCCCATACCTCGCCCATCCTCACGCCTCACACCCGACTCGCCGGTCCAGGTTAGAGCACGCCGATCGAAGGAAGGGCGCCTCGCGGTCAGGCGGTGTCGGTCAGGTGGGCGACGACGCGGTGGGTGAGCGCGTCGAGGGCGGCGATCTCCTCGTCGGTGAGCAGATCGATCATGTGGCGGCGTACCGAGGCGACGTGGTGCGGGGCCGCCTCCTCGATGGCCCGCAGCCCGGCCTCGGTGAGCACGATGATCGAACCCCGGGCGTCGCCCGCGCACTCCTCCCGGTCGACCAGGCCGCGTTGCTGCATGCGGGTCAGGTGGTGCGACAGCCGGCTCTTGGACCAGAGCATCGTCGTGGCCAGTTCGGTGAGACGCAGCCGGTGCGGGGAGGCCTCCGACAGGTTGGACAGCACGTCGTAGTCGGCGTCGGACAGCCCGCTGTCCGCGGCCAGGTCGCGGGTGATCTGCAGGTCGAGCAGGGCGCGCATGCGCCGGTAGCCGCGCCAGGCGCGGGCCTGCTTCTCGTCCAGCCAGCGGGGTTCGGTCACAGGGTCACCATACCCTCTTGTTGACATGTCACCAACACTGCGGCTAGCTTGGTGACACGTCAACAAACGAACGTCAGGAGCCCGACATGCCCCGCCTCAACGTCGTCGTCGCCTCGACCCGCCCCGGCCGGATCGGCCACGTCATCGGCGACTGGTTCGCCGGCGTCGCGGCCGCCCACGGCGGCTTCGACGTGCGCGTGGTCGATCTCGCCGAGCTCGACCTGCCGTTCCACGACGAGCCCGGCCAGCCGGTGGACGGCGGGCCGTACGCCCACGAGCACACCCGGCGCTGGAGCGAGACCACCGCCGCCGCCGACGCGTTCGTGTTCGTGACGCCGGAGTACAACCGCGGCTACAGCGCGCCCCTGAAGAACGCGCTGGACTACCTGTACCGCGAGTGGCACCACAAGCCCGCCGGCTTCGTCAGCTACGGCATGTCGTCGGCCGGCATGCGTGCGGTCGAGCAGCTCAAGCCGGTGCTCGGCGCGCTGCGCATGGTGCCGCTGGCCGAGTCGGTCAACATCCACCTGCGCCAGGTCGTCGACGCCGAAGGCACGTTCGTGCCGAACCCGGCCATGGCCGCCGCCGCCCAGGGCATGCTGGACGAGTTGCGGCTGATGGCCGAGCTGATGACCGCCGCCCGTGTCGCGGCCTGACCGGGGCCGGGCCATGGCGGAACTGATCGGGCGGCCGACACCGCCCACGCGGAACGAGGTGCGGGCATGAGCGAGCAGGACCGGCTGTGGCAGGTCATCGGGCGCAGCGGCCGGGGTGTGCTGGCCACCGTCAAGCGCGACGGGCGACCCCAGCTGTCCAACGTCGACTACCTCGCCACCGGCGGCGTGATCCGGTTCTCCAGCACTTCCGGCCGGGCCAAGGTGCGCAACCTGCGCCGCGACCCCCGGGCCAGTTTCTACGTGACCACCCCGGGCGGCGGCACGTACGCGGTCGCCGAAGGGCTCGCGGAGCTGTCCGCCACCGCGGCCGACCCGTACGACGCGGCCGTGGAGGAACTGGTCGGGCTGTACCGGGACATCCGCGGCGAGCACCCCGACTGGACCGAGTACCGCGCCGTGATGGTCGCCGACGCCCGTCTGGTCGTCCGCATCCACGTCGACCGCCTCTACGGCTGGCTCGGCTGACCCGCCCCACCCCGCCCACCCCGCCGAACCGCGGCCCGCGGCGCCCGGACACCCCGCTAATGATAGACGCTGGCCTATCTGGTCGAAAATTCGTAGATCAAACTCGACGGGATAGGCCAGCGTCTATGGCAAATGGGGGCCTGGGACCCCGCTCGACGCGCCGGATCGCCGGGCGCGGTCGCCCGAGGCGTGCCAGGCTGGGGGGTATGGACGAGAAGCAGATCTTCGCGCGGATCGACTCGCTGGTCGCCGAGGAGCACGACCTGCGGACCAAGCGCGTGCAGGGGGCGATCGACCCCGAGACCGAGTCCGCCCGGCTGCGGTCGCTGGAGGAGACGCTCGACCAGTGCTGGGACCTGCTGCGCCGGCGCCGTGCGCTCAAGGACGCGGGGGAGAACCCGGACGACGCGAAGGCCGGCGACGTCAAGCAGGTCGAGGGCTACCTGCAGTAGAGGCGAGGTGAGGGTGGGCGCGGGGGACCTCCGCGCCCACCCTTGGCCGTGCCCGGCCGCCGCGTACGATGCCCGCGGCGGCCGGGCACTGCTCAGGCGACGGCCACCGGCTCCCCTTCGGAGTCGGTGCCACGCCGGGGCGAGTCCTCGTCGACGAAGTAGTCGTCGTGGGCGGTCCCGTCGGGCCCGTCGGTGACCTTGCCGGCCCGCAGCACCAGCGTCGCCAGCGCCGCCACGACGAGGTTGACCAGCACCGCGACGAACCCGACGTAGATGGTCGCCTTGGTGTCGAAGCCGAACTTCTCCAGCGGGAACGCCGAGCCGGCGAAGTGCATCCGGCCGGTCGCCGGGTTGGCGATCTGGTACAGCATCCACATGCCCAGGCCCATGCCGGCCGCCCAGCCGGCGATCAGCGCGCCCTTGTGGAACCAGCGGGTGAACAGGCCCAATGCCACCGAGGGCAGCGTCTGCAGGATGATCACGCCGCCGATGAGCTGCAGGTCGATGGAGAACTGCGGGTCCAGCAGCACGATGCAGAGCAGCGCGCCGACCTTGACCACCAGCGAGGCGACCTTGCTGACCTTGGCCTCCTGGGCGGGGCTGGCCTCGCGGTTGAGGTACTCCTTGTAGATGTTGCGGGTGAACAGGTTGGCCGCGGCGATCGACATGATCGCGGCGGGGACCAGCGCGCCGATGCCGATCGCGGCGAAGGCGACGCCCGCGAACCAGTCCGGGAACTGCTTGTCGAACAGCACCGGCACGATGGTGTTGGTGTCCACCGAGCCGGGGTTCGCCCCGGGCAGCGGCTTGACGCCGGCGGCGATCGCGGCGAAGCCGAGCATCGCGAGCAGGCCCAGCAGCAGCGAGTACGCGGGCAGCGCGGACATGTTGCGCTTGATCACGTCGCGGTTGCGGGAGGCGAGCACGCCGGTGACCGAGTGCGGGTAGAGGAACAGCGCCAGCGCCGAGCCGAAGGCCAGCGTGATGTACTGCAGCTGGTTGTTGGCGTTCAGCAGCAGCCCGTCACTGGCCGCGGGGCTGGCGTCGTATTTGGCCTGCGCCGCGTCGAAGATCGCGCCCCAGCCGCCGAGCTGCGACGGCAGCCAGAACACCGCGACCAGGATCACGATGTAGATCAGCGTGTCCTTGACGAACGCGATCAGCGCGGGGGCGCGCAGCCCGGACTGGTAGGTGTACGCGGCGAGGATCGCGAACGCGATGATGATCGGCGCGTGCCGGGCGATGGTGGACTCGCCGGTGACGCCCATCGTCTTGAGCACCGCTTCGATGCCGACGAGCTGCAGCGCGATGTAGGGCATCGTGGCGACGATGCCGGTGATCGCGACGAGCAGCGCCAGCGTCGGCGAGCCGAACCGGGTGCGCACGAAGTCGGCGGGGGTGACCAGGCCGTGGCGGTGCGAGACTGACCACAGCCGCACCAGGACCAGGAAGAACAGCGGGTAGATGATCACGGTGTACGGCACCGCGAAGAAGCCCATCGCCCCGGCGCCGAAGACGAGCGCGGGCACGGCGACGAAGGTGTACGCGGTGTAGAGGTCGCCGCCGACGAGGAACCAGGTGATCCACGAGCCGAAGTTGCGCCCGCCCAGGCCCCATTCGTCGAGGTGTTCCATGGTGTCGGGCCGCCGCCACTTGGCGGCCACGAAGCCGAGCGCGCTGACGCCGACGAACAGCACCGCGAACACGATGATCTCGGTGAGATGGTCACGCCACATGGTCAGCCCTCCCTGCTGCTGCGGCTGGCGGGGATCCGGGGTCCACCGGCGCGGCGCTTGGTCATCCGGTAGACCAGCGTCGTGGTGGACACACCGACCAGGATGTATGCCAGCTGCTGCCAGTAGAAGCGCGGGAAGCCGAGCAGGTCGGGACTGGACGAGTTGTAGAAGGTCGTGATCAGCGGCAGTACGATCGGAACGATCAGCAGCCAGTTCCAGGGACTGTGATCGCGATCGCCGGGTCGCCGGTCGGGTGCGGGTTCACCCATGGCACGTGCCTCCTCGCACGAAGGGACGGATCAACGGTGCGAGGGAGGATACGCAGGCCCGGCCAGGTGACTTGCCGTTCGTCGCCCTGACACGCGCCGAACGGCGTGTTCGGTGCGCCGAACGGTTGGTGGCGTACGCCTGAAGGGTCCACTGGATCTGGATCACACTCGCGTCACCTGCGTGGTGTAGGGCGCGGCACTGTTGGGTAGGGTCCTCGAATGCCCGCTGTGCCACCACGTGTCCTCGCTGACCGGTACCGGTTGCTCGAACCTCTCGGCCAGGGCGGGATGGGCATGGTCTGGCTGGCCCGCGACGAGACGCTGCACCGCGACGTCGCGGTCAAGGAGGTCGTGCCCCCGGCCGGGCTCACCGAGGACGAACGCGCCGAGATGAACGCCCGCTCGCTGCGGGAGGCCCGCGCCATCGCCCGGCTCAGCCACCCCAACGTGGTGCGCATCTTCGACGTCGTCACCGTCGACGGTCGGCCGTGGATCGTGATGGAGTACCTGTCGGGCAGGTCCCTCGCGGCGCTGATGGTCCAGGAGGGCAGGCTCGCTCCCGCCAAGGTCGCCGACATCGGGCTGGGCGTGCTGGCCGCGTTGCGGGCGGCGCACGGCGCGGGCATGCTGCACCGCGACGTCAAGCCCGGCAACGTCATGCTCGGCGAGGACGGCCGCGTCGTGCTCACCGACTTCGGCCTGGCCACGCTGCCCGGCGACCCCGCCGTGACGCGCACCGGCCTGATCCTCGGCTCGCCGTCGTACATCTCCCCGGAGCGCGTCGAGGGCGGCGAGGTCGGACCCGCCGCCGACCTGTGGTCGCTGGGCGCGACGCTCTATGCCGCGGTCGAGGGGCAGTCGCCGTACGCCCGGCCGAACGCCATGGCCACGCTCGCCGCGCTGGCCACCGAGGAGCCGGCCCCGGCGCGTCTGGCCGGGCCGCTCAAGCCGCTGCTGGCAGGACTGCTGCGCAAGGATCCGCGCCTGCGCATGACCGCGGCCGAGGCCGAGCAGGTGCTGCTGCGGGTGGCCGTCGGCCGCCGCGGAGCCGCGGGCTTCCTCGGTGGCGTACGCCCCGGGGCCGTCCCGAGCCAACGGCGGAAGACCACGCCTCCGGCACCACCCGCACGGGCTGCCGCCGCTGCCGCTGTGCCCGACGTCGAGCGGCCCGCCCGGACCCTGCCCGACCCGCAGCGCCCCGCCGAGCCGAAGCAAGCCGTCGACGCGAAGCCCGTCGCCGAGGCGAGGCAGACCACCGCTGCCGGCGGCGGTCTCGTGGCGTCGGCGCCAGGGCTGGGCACGGCACCGGCTGCCGCGCCGGCGTCCGGGGCCGCCGCCGGGGGCAAGCCGAAGGGCGCCTCCGTCGCGCCCGTGCAGCGGACCGGAAGCGACTCGGAGGATCGGGCTGTCGGCGCCGCACCGGTGCCGGCCGCATCGGACGGCGCGCTGGTCGCGCGTTCCCGCAAGGGCCGTGCGATGACCCTGGTTGCGGTAGCTGCCGTCGTGCTGGCGGTGCTCGCGGTCGTGATCGTGCCGCGCCTGGGCGGCAAGCCGCGTGGCAACGTCGCAGCAGGTGGTTCGCCGACGGCATCCGCGAGCCCGTCGGCGGACGCGTCGCCGAGCGGGCTGCCCTCGCCGTCGCCGAGCGGCCTCGTGCTACCCGACGGTTGGCACATGTATCGCGACCGCACCGGGTTCGCGGTCGCCGTGCCGCGCACCTGGCGGGTCGTCCGCAAGGGCACCATCGTGCGCTTCGAGGAGCCCGACGGCGGCCGGCTGCTGCTCATCGACCAGTCCGACAGCCCGAAGAAGGACCCGGTCGCGGACTGGACGCGCCAGGAGGCCCGCCGCGTCGCCGCGGGCGACTGGAACGACTACCGCAAGGTGCACATCGTCAAGGTCGACTACTTCATCGCCTGTGCGGACTGGGAGTTCACCTACCGCGGCAACTCCGGGCGGATTCACGTGATCAATCGTGGGTTCGTGACCGGGCCGAAGCAGGCCCACGCCATCTACTGGTCGACGCCGGAGTCCCAGTGGCAGGACAACCTCGACGAGTTCGCCCTGATCACGGCCAGCTTCGAGCCCAACCCGGTGTGAGAACCGGTTTGCCCGGTGATCTTCGAGGTGGGCATACTCCGCACATGACCGAGGCATACACGTCCGCGCTGCTGCTGGTGGGGGAGAAGGACGAGGAACTCACCGCGCTGCTGGACCGGGAGCTGACCGCGTTTAACAACGCCGCCGTCGGCGTGTACGAGGAGCGCTCGCTGTCGGTGCGGGTGACCGGCCCGGACGGCACGGTGATCGCCGGGCTCACCGGCTGGACCTGGGGCGGCAGCGCCGGGATCTCGATGGTGTGGGTGCGCGCCGACCACCGCCGCGACGGCTGGGGCGGCCGGCTGCTGGCCGCCGCCGAGGACGAGGCCCGTGCCCGCGGCTGCGACCGGATCAGCGTCTCGTCGTTCTCGTTCCAGGCGCCGGAGTTCTACCGCCGCCACGGGTACGTCGCATCCGGCCGCACCGAGGGCTACCCGGGGGACGCCTCCGACGTGCATTTCTGGAAGCGGCTCGACGGGCCGGCGGTCGCGCCGCGGCTGCGCCTGGTGGCGGTCGTCGACTATCCGGCCGGTCACGAGGAGACCGTGCAGCGGTATGAGGACGACGTGCTGGCCCTGCTGCCCCGCCACGGCGGCCTGCTGGAGCAGCGGCTGCGCGGCGCGGAGGCGGAGGTGCACGTGATCTCGTTCGCCTCACGCACCGGACTCGACGACTACCTGGCCGACCCGGACCGCGCCAAGCTGCGCGCCGAGATCGGCGACCTCGCCCCGAACGCCCGAGTGCTGACGGTCACCGAGGTCTGAGCGGTAGGCAGCCGCCGATGCCCGTCGGGGTGACCTGACTCACCGAACGTCACACAGCGCGGGATGCGCGGTGTCTTGAGGCCGCACCTTTGCCGACGGAGGAGAGGCCATGGCTGAGAACACCCAGCTCATCGCTGATGGTGCCGGAGGCGCGCCGGCCCGGCCAGCCCGATCTCCGGTTCAAGGACCGCCCGCGCCACAGCCCGATGACCGTGGCCGCGCCATCGCCGTCACCCAGTGGGGGCTGGTTGCCGCCGGTCTGACGGTGGCTCTGGTGATGCCGTTCGCCGGACCCGGCGCCGCCACCGTGGTCGGCCTGCTGCTGCTGACGATCCCGTTCGCGGCGATCCACGGGATCCGCCGCTACGGCTGGCGGCGGTTCCTGACGTTCTTCGTCGTGAGCTACGTGGTCAGCAACTTCTTCGAGAACCTCAGCATCATGACCGGGTTCCCGTTCGGTGACTACCACTACACGGGCAGCGTCAAGCTGTTCCACGTCCCGATCGAGATCGGCCCCATCTACTTCGGCCTGGGCTACATCAGCTGGCTGACCGCGTCCACGCTGCTGGACCGTGCCGACGAGAGGCTGAACTGGCGTGAACGCACCGGGCGGTTCAACACCTTCGCGTTGCCGGCCCTATCGGCCGCCGTGATGACCATGTTCGACGTGTCGGTCGACTCGCAGGCTTCCACCGTCAACCATGTCTGGATCTGGGAGGACGGCGGCGGTGTCTTCGGTGTTCCGTACACCAACTACCTCGGCTGGTGGCTGGTCACCTACCTCTTCTTCCAGATCTTCGCGCTGCTGCTCGCCCGCCCCCAGACCCGGGCCGGGAAGCCCGGTGCCGCCGTCAGGCCCGGATCACTCCTGCAGCCTGTGCTGTTCTACCTGGGGACCGGGCTGGCCTCGATCTCGACGTTCGTCACCACGGATCCCGGCACCGTCGTCGATGCCGCCGGGGCAACCTGGGATCTCGCCGCGCTCAACGAGACGATGATGACGATCAGCATCTTCAGCGTCATCACCGTCGCCCTCCTCGCCCTGGCGAAGATCGCCCGCGGTGACACCCGCGCAGCCTGATCTGCTCGAGCGGTCCGCGTGTCGTACCGGATTGGCATCATGCGGTGACGGTCGGCGCGTGGGGAGGCGTCATGGACGTGCGAGTGGTGAGCAGGCGGCGTGCCGCGGCGTCGATCGAGGCGGCCTTTCCGGGGGCGGTCGTGGTCGACGTGACCTCGCGCGGGCCGCAGCCGTGGGTGCGGTTGAGCCCGTTCTACCCGCACGGCGGCATCCCGGTGCCGTTCACACCCGGTGTGACCAGTCAGTCCGTCGAGGGCGTCTGGCAGGCGCTCAAGGTGTTCATGCACGCCGATGTGGACCCGGCCAAGCTGGCCGTGACCGCGATGCGCGGCCTCAAACGCACCGCGGTGGCGTGCGGGCCGCCGCTCGGCCACCGGCGCGGTCTGCACGGGACGGTCCTGCTCGGCTACGAGCAGGCGCGCCGCGAGATCTACCTGCCGACGTACCGGCAGGTGCTGGAGGGTGCGGGCGCGCCTGAGGTGGCGCGGTTGCGTGAACTGGCCGAACGCGGCCCGGTGGTGCTGCTGGACTACACGCTCAACGGGGACCCGGCCGACCTGCGCACCCGCTGTCACACGCCGCGCTGCTGCGTCGGTATCTGCTCGGCGACTGGCCCTCGGTAGTCGACTGATTGCATTAAGTAACCATCTCGGGCATGCCCAGTTGATCGGACAGGAGCAGGAGGTCCCCGGTCCGGGGCTCGAGGAGGTACGCATGCGTCAGTGGGTCCGCAGGATGGCGTCGACCGCCGTGGTCAGCCTGTCGGCGGGGGTCGCGGGACTGTTCCTGCCCGTGCCCGCGCTGGCCGCCTCGCCCGACATCGTGATCAGCCAGGTCTACGGCGGCGGCGGCAACGTCGGCGCGACCTACACCAACGACTACATCGAGCTGTTCAACCGTGGCGACGCGGCGGTCGACGTGACCGGGTGGTCGGTCCAGTACGCCAGCGTCGGCGGCAGCAGCTGGCGGACCACACCGCTGGCCGGGGTCGTCCTGCCCGGCACGTACTACCTCGTCGGGCAGGCGGCGGGTGCCGGTGGCACGAAGCCACTGCCCACCCCCAACGCCACCGACGTCATCCCGATGAGCTCCACCGCGGGCAAGGTCGCCCTGGTCACCAGCCTGGCCGCGCTCACCTGCGACACCGGCTGCGCCGCGCTCGCCGAGGTACGCGACTTCGTCGGCTATGGCACCGCGGCGTCGTCCTACGAGGGCGCCGGGCGCGCGCCCACCCTGAGCAACACCACTGCCGCGCTGCGTGACGACGCCGGGGCCTCCGACACCGACGACAGCAGCGCCGACTTCACGGCCGGCGAGCCCACCCCGCGCAACAGCCCGCCGGTCGTCGGCGTGGCAGACCTCGCGATTACCAAGAACGACTCACCGGACCCGGTCACGGCGGGGCAGCAGATCACCTACGCCGTCACGGTGACCAACAACGGTCCCGGCGACGCGCAGGCCGTGAAGGTGACCGACACCCTGCCGACCGGCACCACGTTCGTGTCGGCCACCGCTTCCGCCCTCGGCTGGGTGCTGGACACGCCGGGCGTCGGCAGCGGGGGAACGGTGACCGCGACCACGGCCACCCTCGCCGACGGCGCGCAGACCACGTTCACCGTCACCGTGTTCGTCGACCCGGCGGTGACCGGCCAGATCACGAACACCGCCACCGCGAGCAGCACCACGACCGACCCGAACGGCGGCGACAACAGCGCCACGACGACGACCACGGTGGGGCAGCCGCCGTCGGCGAACCTGGCCGTCACGAAGACCGACGCACCGGACCCGGTGGCCCCGGGAGCGGACCTGACCTACACGATCTCGGTCGGCAACAGCGGTCCCGACGCCGCGCAGTCCGTGGTGCTGCGCGACGAGATCCCGGTGGGTACGACGTTCGTGTCCTTCACCCCCGCGGCGGGCTGGTCGCTCGGCACGGTGCCGGTGGTCGGCGGAACCGGCGAGGTGACCGCGACCAAGGCCGCCGTCGCCTCCGGGGAGACCGCGGTGTTCACGCTGGTGGTGAAGGTCGACCCGACGGCCACCGGCTTGATCTCCAACAGCAGCCGCATCACCGCCGACACGCCGGACCCGGTCGCCGGGAACAACCTCCACACCGTGACCACAGGCGTCGGCTCAACCGGTTCGGTGTGCACCATCACCGGCACCGCGCGCACCGACATCATCGAGGGCACCCTCAACGACGACGTCATCTGCGGCCTCGAAGGCAACGACATCATCAACGGCAGGGGCGGCAACGACATCATCTACGGCGGCCCCGGAAACGACCTGCTCAGCGGCGGGACCGGCAACGACGTGGTGTACGGCGAGGCGGGCAGGGACCTCATCAAGATCGATGACGAGGTGTCCGGCAACGACAACGCAGACGGCGGACCCGGCTTCGACCTGTGCAGCTCCGATCCGCTCGACGGGGTCCTGAGCTGCCCCTGACCCAGGGCATCCGACCGCAGGCGCGTCACAGCAGCGGCAGGTCCGGCAGCAGCGACGGCAGGATCGGCGGGAGCGAGGGCAGCAGCGGCGGCAGGCCCGGCAGGAGGCCGCCGGCACCCGGCGTGGGGCTGGGCGTCGGCGCTCCGGTCGGTGCCGAGGTCGGTGCGGTCGTGCCGCCCGCCGGACGCGGCGAGCTGCCGGGCGTCGGCGACGCGCTCGGCTGCGCGGTGACCGCGGCGAAGGCGGCCAGCAGGCGCATCAGCTCCGTGCGCAGCCGCTGGTGGTCCGACTTTTCGCGCACCTGGCCGAGGTGGTCCCAGGCCTGGCGGAGCAGCTGTTCGGCGTCGTCGTGCCGCCGCTCCTGCAGGGCACGGTCGGCCCGGGCCAGCAGTTCCTCCGTCTCCTGCGCGGCGACACGAGAGTCGGCACGCGCGGCGTACACGAGCTGCGTGACCGGCCACAGCGGGGTGCCGGGCTGCCCGGCCCCGGCCCCGACGACGACTCCGCCGCCGAGGACAGCCACGAGCAGCGCGGCGGCGAGCAGCAACCGTCCCGGACGCAGCCGGCCGCCGCGCACAGGTCGTGCGGTGCCGCCGCGACCGGGTGGCCGCGACGATCTCCGTGCGTCGCGCCGTCCCGTCGCGGGCTCGCCTGCGGTGATCACGTGGTCCGGGGCGGATGAGGCGACCGGTCGACCGGCGGCGGGGCGCAGCACGGCCGCCGCGGGCTCCTCGTGGGCTTCCTCGTCCAGGTCGATCGGGTCGGCCAGGGCGGCCTGCGCGGCGATGTCGAGGTCAAGGGTCGGCGCGAACGGCGGCTCGGCGAGGTCGGTGCGCCAGGCGGCCAGCATCCCGGCGAGCGGGTCGTCGGCATGGGCGGCTCCGCCGAGTCCGAGCCCGTCCAGCAGCGCGTCGTCGCGATCGAGCGTGCTCATGCCACCTCCTCGCTTCGCTCGTCGGCGGCATCGCCGAGCCCGCTGATTCGCTCGCGGTGCTCGCTCATGCAGGCCTCCTCTCCAGGGCCGGCTGCGCCGCGTCCTCGCGCAGGTCGCCGGCGAGCGCGCGCAGCCGGGCCAAGGCCCGGGACTGGGCGACGCGGACGGCTCCGGCCGACATGTTGAGGGAGACCCCGACCTCGTCGGCGGTGAGGCCGACCGCGACCCGCAGCACGATGATCTCGCGTTGCGGGTCGGGGAGCAGGCTGAGCAGGCGGGCGAGGCGGCGGGCCTGGTCGTTCTCCAGGGCCTGCTGCTCGGGCCCGGGGGTGTCGTCGGGCTGCTCGATCGGGTCGGCCTCGGCGCGCTGCGACGGCACGGCGGCCGTCAGGTGCCGCATCGCGGCGCGCTGGGCGTCGGCGACCTTGCGGGCGGAGATGCCGTACACGAAGGCGGAGAACGGCACGCCCTGCTGCCGGTAGCGGGGCAGTGCCTGCAGCAGCGCGATGCAGACGTCCTGGGCGACGTCGTCGGCGGTGGTGTACGCGCCGCCGACCGGCCCGAGCCGGGCGCGGCAGTAGCGGATCACGCCGGGGCGCACGTCGGCCAGCAGGGTGGCGGTGGCGTCGGCCTCGCCCCGGGAGGCGCGTGCCACGAGTTCGGTCTCCGACCAGGTCAAGGCGACGACACCTCCTCCCGGGTCCCCGACCGCCGCGCCGCACGTACGAGTACGTGCACCTTATCGGCCTGCGGCCGGGCACTGAAACCCGAGCCCGGACGATCGCGCGAAATTCTCGTGTAACACCGCGCGCCCCGGCAGCGATATGTGAGGGCGGACTACGGAGGGAGCGCGGTGGGCGTCGAGGTGCGGGTCGAGGGGCTGACCAAGTCGTTCGGGCGCACGCCCGTGTGGTCGGACGTCACCCTGACGCTGCCCGCGGGGGAGATCTCGGTGCTGCTCGGGCCCTCCGGCACGGGCAAGTCGGTGTTCCTGAAGACCCTGGTCGGGCTGCTGCGCCCGGACCGGGGCTCGATCTGGATCGAGGGCCGCGACCTGCCCGCGCTGCCCGAGCGGGAGCTCTACGAGGTGCGCAAGCTGTTCGGGGTGCTGTTCCAGGACGGCGCGCTGTTCGGGTCGATGGACATCTACGACAACGTGGCGTTCCCGCTGCGTGAGCACACCCGCATGACCGAGGCGCAGATCCGCGTGATCGTGGGCGAGAAGCTGGAGATGGTCGGCCTGACCGGCGCGGAGCGCAAGCTGCCCGGCGAGATCTCCGGGGGTATGCGCAAACGGGCCGGGCTGGCCCGCGCGCTGGTGCTGGACCCGCAGATCGTGCTGTTCGACGAGCCCGACTCGGGCCTGGACCCGGTGCGCACGGCATACCTGAACCAGCTGATCGTGGATCTGAACCAGCAGCTCGACGCGACGTTCCTGATCGTCACGCACGACATCAACACCGCGCGCACGGTGCCGGACAACATCGGGCTGATCTATCACGGGCACCTGGCCATGTTCGGGCCGCGGGAGATGCTCCTGTCGAGCACCGAGCCGGTGGTGCGGCAGTTCCTCAACGCGCAGCGGGTCGGCCCGATCGGGATGTCCGAGGAGAAGGACGCCGACGAGCTGGCCGCCGAGGCCGCCTCCGGCCGGCGTCTGGCCGCGCTGCCGCCGATCCCGGTGCAGTTGCGCCCCTCCGACGGCGGCCCCCGCCGCGCCGAGCGAGAGCCGGGCCGGTGGTGCGCCGCCCACGGGGTGAACCCGCCACCGGGCTCGTTCGAGCCACCGGCATACGAGGACCGGGCATGAGCGAGCGCAGCACGGGAGACGGCATGAGCGCGCCCAGCGAGGAGAAGGCATGAGGGCGCTGGCCGCCGTCGGCGGTTTCCTGATCTTCTGCGGGGACACGGCGCGGGCGCTGTTCCGCAGGCCGTGGCAGGTGCGCGAGTTCGTGCAGCAGGCGTGGTTCATCTCGTCGGTGTCGATCATGCCGGCGGCGCTGGTGTCGATCCCGTTCGGCGCCGTGATCGCGCTGCAACTGGGCTCGCTGGTGCGCCAGCTCGGCGCGCAGTCGTTCACCGGCGCGGCGTCGGTGCTGGCGGTGGTGCGCGAGGCGGGCCCGATCGTGACCGCGCTGATCATCGCGGGGGCGGGCGGCTCGGCGATCTGCGCCGACCTCGGCGCGCGCAAGATCCGCGAGGAGCTGGACGCGATGCGGGTGCTGGGCATCGACCCGGTGCAACGCCTCGTCGTGCCGCGGGTGCTGGCGTCGATGCTGGTCGCGGTGCTGCTCAACGGCGTGGTCAGCGTGGTCGGCGTGTCCGGCGGCTACTTCTTCAACGTGATCATGCAGGGCGGCACGCCGGGTTCCTACCTGGCGAGCTTCCAGGCGCTCGGGCAGCTGCCCGACCTGATCTCCGGGGAGCTGAAGGCACTGGTCTTCGGCCTCGTCGCCGCGCTGGTGGCGACGTACCTGGGGATGAACGCCAAGGGCGGGCCCAAGGGCGTCGGCGACGCCGTCAACCAGGCCGTGGTGATCACCTTCATGCTGCTGTTCGCGCTGAACTTCGTGCTGACCGCGGTGTACTTCCAGGTCGTGCCGCAGAAGGGGTCCTGACATGTGGCGCCTGTTGGACAATCTCGGCGGCCAGCTGGCCTTCTACCTGAAGGCGGCGGCGTGGACGCCGCGTACGCTGCGCCGCTACAAGCGCGAGGTGGCCCGCCTGCTCGCGGAGATCAGCTTCGGCACCGGCGGCCTGGCCGTGGTCGGCGGCACCATCGGCGTGATCTGCTTCCTGACCTTCTTCACCGGCACCGAGGTCGGCCTGCAGGGCTACCAGGCGCTCAACCAGCTCGGCAGCAGTGCCTTCACCGGATTCATCTCGGCCTACTTCAACACCCGGGAGATCTCGCCGCTGGTCGCGGCACTGGCCCTGTCGGCGACGGTGGGCTGCGGGTTCACCGCGCAGCTGGGCGCGATGCGGATCTCCGAGGAGGTCGACGCGCTGGAGGTGATGGCGATCCCGTCGGTGCCGTTCCTGGTCACCACCCGGATGATCGCCGGCTTCGTCGCGGTGATCCCGCTGTACGTGCTCGGCCTGCTGGCCAGCTATGTCGCGACCCGGGGCATCGCCACCGTGTACTTCGGCCAGTCGCCGGGCACCTACGACTACTACTTCGACCTGTTCCTGCCGCCCGGCGACGTGCTCTGGTCGTTCGGCAAGGTGCTGGTGTTCAGCGTGCTGGTGGTGCTGATCCA
This sequence comes from Catellatospora chokoriensis, assembly GCF_011297315.1. Lineage (NCBI taxonomy): Bacteria > Bacillati > Actinomycetota > Actinomycetes > Micromonosporales > Micromonosporaceae > Catellatospora > Catellatospora chokoriensis. The sequence continues at coordinate 203,522 of NZ_JAAOTI010000006.1, read as the reverse complement.
CTGCTACTACGGGTTCACCGCGAGCGGCGGCCCGGCGGGTGTCGGCATCGCGGTCGGCCGCGCGGTGCGCACCGCGATCGTCGCGGTCAACATCGTCGACTTCTTCCTCTCCCTGGCCATCTGGGGCGCGGGCACGACCGTGCGGATCGCGGGGTGAGGGCGTGACGCAGGTGATCAGGCAGCGTCTGCTGGGGGCGGGCTTCGTGCTGGTGCTGGTGAGTGCGCTGACTTTGTCGGTGCTGGTGTACCAGCGGGCGTTCACGCCGGTGGAGTGGGTGACGCTGCGCACCGACCACGTCGGCATGCAGCTGTCCGAGGGCGCCGACGTGAAGCTGCGCGGTGTCGTCATCGGCGACGTGCGCGAGATCCGCGCCGACGGCGCGGCCGCCACGCTGCGGCTGGCACTGGACCCGGCGCTGATCGGCCTGGTCCCGGCCGACGTCACGGCCCGGCTGCTGCCCAAGACGCTGTTCGGCGAGCGCTACGTGGAGCTCGTCCCGCCGGCCACGCCGGCCGGGCAGCCGCTGCGCCCTGGCGCGGTCATCGACCAGGACCGGTCGGCCAGCGCCGTCGAGCTGGAGCAGGTGCTCGACCGGGCACTGCCGGTGCTGCAGTCGATCAAGCCGGACAAGCTCGCCGCGACGCTCGGCGCGCTCGCGTACGCCCTGGAGGGGCGCGGGGACCAGCTCGGCCGCGACCTGAGCACCGCCAACGCCTACCTGGCCGCGCTGAACGAGCAGATGCCGCTCATCGCGACCGACGTCAAGCGGCTGGCGCAGGTGCTCGACGTCTACCACGGCGCGCTGCCGGATCTGCTGGCGTTGCTGCGCGACGTCACCGTCACCGCGCGGACCGTCGTCGACCAGCGCGCGGAGCTGAGCCGGTTCCTCGCCGACACCACCGACCTGGCCGGGCGCGGGCGGGACTTCCTGGACCGGCACGACGCGCGGATCGTCCAGGTCGGCCAGGTCAGCCGCCCGGTGCTGGAGCTGCTGGCGGCGTACGCCCCGGAGTATCCCTGCCTGCTGCGCGGCCTGGTGGCACTGCAGCCGCGGGTGGAGAAGGTGTTCAGCACCGGCCGCATGCACATCACCCTCGAAGTGGGCCGGGACAACGGCAAGTACACCGCCGGCGCCCGGCCGGTCTACGGCGCCGATGACGGCCCGCAGTGCCGCGGTCTGCCGGATCCGAAGGTCCCGGCGGCGCAGCACCCGATCGACGACGGCTACGACTACGGCGCGAACCGCTCGCCGCTGCCCTTCGCCGACATGGGCCCGGCCGGCACCGCGCAGGAGCAGGCGCTGCTCAAGCCCCTGCTCGGGCTGGCCCAAGGGGCCGGTCCCGAGCAGGTTCCCGATGTCGCGGTGCTGCTGTGGGGCCCGCTGCTGCGTGGAACGGTGGTGAACGCGTCATGAGGGGCGTGCGGGGTCCGCTGCTCAAACTGCTGGTGTTCGCCGCGGTCACGCTGGTGCTGACCGGCGCGCTGGCGCAGACGCTGGGCTCGTTCGGGTTCGGCGGCGGGCACACCTACCGGGCCCGGTTCACCGACGTCACGGGCGTGCTGGTCGGCGACGACGTGCGCATCGCCGGGGTGCGGGTCGGCGAGGTGACCGCGATCCGGCTGGTCGACCGCACGATCGCGGAGCTGGAGTTCACCGTCGACGAGCAGGTCAGTCTCGCTGCGGGCGTACGCGCGAAGATCCGTTACCGGGACCTGGTCGGCCAGCGCTACCTGGCGCTGGCCGAGGGGCCGGGCGGCGCCGCCCCGCTGCCCGAGCACGGGCTGATCCCGCTCGCGCAGACCACGCCCGCGCTGGACCTGACCGTGGTGTTCAACGGCTTCCGGCCGCTGTTCGCCGGGCTGTCCCCGGACGAGGTCAACGGCTTCGCGTTCGAGATCGTCAAAATGCTGCAGGGCGAGGGCGGCACCGTGGCCGACCTGCTGCGGCGCACCGCGTCGCTGACCGGCACGCTCGCCGACCGCGACGAGGTCATCGGCCGCGTCATCACCAACCTGAACACCGTGCTCGGCACGCTCGACGAGCGTGACGCCCGGCTGTCGGAGACCGTCAAGCAGCTGCAACTGCTGGTGTCGGGGCTGGCCGGGGACCGGACCGCGATCGGCGACGCGCTGACCAACCTCAGCGGCCTGGCCGACGCGACCTCGTCGCTGCTGCGCGACGCCCGGCCCAGCGTCGCCGCCGACATCACCGCGCTGAACAGGCTCGCCGACACCCTGATCGACAACACCGCGGTGATCGAGAAGACCCTGGCCACCGCGCCCGGCCGCCTCGACGCGCTGACCCGCACCGCCTCGTACGGGTCGTGGTTCAACTTCTACCTGTGCGACTTCGACGGCCGCGTCGTCGCCGCCGGCAAGACGCTCAAGCCGGCGACGCTCGACGGCACGTCCGCCAAGTGCTCCGGAGGTGGCCGGTGAAGCGGCTTGTCCCGACGCGCCCGCTGACCCGGCTGCGGGCGGCCGCCGCCCGCGCGATCAGCGGCGGCACGCGACGTACCGCTCGGCCGCCGCGCCGGTCGCGGCCCGCGCTGGTCGGCGCGGTCGGCATCGTCGTCGCGCTCGGGCTGCTGCTGGCCGCGTTCCGGATCGACGACCTGCCGCTGATCGGTGGCGGCGACACCTTCCACGCCGCCTTCCGGGACGCGTCCGGCCTGGCCGAGGGCAACGAGGTCCGCATCGCCGGAGTCAAGGTAGGCAAGGTCACCGGCGTGGCGCTGGCCCGTGGCGAGTCCGGGCCGTACGTGCGGGTCACCTTCCGCGTCCGCGACGTCGAACTCGGCGAGCACACCGGCGCCACCATCAGGATCAAGACAGTGCTCGGCCAGAAGTACCTGGCGCTGGCGCCGCAGGGTGACGGGAGGCTGGCGGAGGACGCCGAGATCCCGCTGGCCCGCACCTCGTCGCCGTTCGACGTGATGCAGGCGGTGGAAGGGCTGGCCGGCACCCTGCAGGAGATCGACACCGGGCAGCTGGCGCAGGCGTTCACGGTGCTGTCGGAGACGTTCGCCGACACCCCGGCCAGCGTGCAGGCGTCGCTGTCCGGCCTGTCCCGGCTCTCGCAGACCGTCGCCTCCCGCGACCAGCAGCTACGTGAGCTGCTGTCGCACACCCGCGGCGTCACCAAGGTGCTCGCCGACCGCGACGAGGAGTTCCGCAAGCTGCTCGGCGACGCGAACCTGCTGCTGGCCGAGGTCCAGCGCCGCCGTGACGCGATCCACACCCTGCTCGGCGCGACCGTCGAGCTGTCCGAGCAGCTGTCCGGGCTGGTCGCCGACAACAAGGACACGCTCGGCCCCGCGCTGCGCAACCTGCGCACCGTCGTCGGCGTGCTCCAGCGCAACCGGACCCGGCTGGAGGCGACGCTGACCAGCCTCGCCCCGTTCGTCACCGCGTTCGCGAACGTGACCGGCAACGGCCGGTGGTTCGACTCGTACGTGGACGGACTCGTGCAGGGCTTCACCCCGTCGACGGGAGGTCGCTGATGAACCGGAAACGCACCTGGCGGGTCGCGGGCGCGGGCGTGCTGGCCGTGGCCGTGGCGGCCGCGGCGCTGGTGGTGCGGCAGGAGCCGGCCCGGCTGCGGCTGACGGTGCACTTCCCGGCCGCGGTCGGCATCCACGCCGGATCCGAGGTGCGGGTGCTGGGGGTCGAGGTCGGCGAGGTCGTCGCGGTCACCCCGCAGGGCCGGGGGGTACGCGTGGAACTGCGCTACGACCCCGCCTGGCCGGTGCCCGCCGACGCCAAGGCGCTGATCGTCCCGCCGAGCGTGGTCAGCGACCGGTACGTGCAGCTCACCCCCGCCTACACCGGCGGACCGGCGCTGCCCGACGGGGCCGAGCTGCCGGCGGAGCGCACCTCGGTGCCGATCGAGCTGGACGAGGTCTACCGGTCCCTGGACGAGCTGAGCACGGCGCTCGGGCCGCAGGGCGCCAACGCCGACGGCGCGCTGCGCGGCCTGGTGCGCACCGGCGCGGCCAACCTGCGCGGCAACGGCGACGAGCTACACCAGACCCTGTCCGGGCTGTCGCAGGCGATGTCGACGCTGTCGGCCGGCCGTGACGACCTGTTCGGCTCCGTCGCCGACCTCCAGCAGTTCACCAGCATGTTGGCCGCCGGCGACGGCACGGTGCGCGAGTTCGACGACCGGCTCGCCGCCGTCTCCGAGCAGCTGGCCGCCGAGCGCGAAGACCTCGCCGCCGCGGTGCGGGCGCTGTCGCGCGCGCTGGCCGACGTCGCCGCGTTCGTCAAGGCCAACCGGGCCGAGCTCAAGGCGAACGTCGCCGCGCTGGCCGACCTGACCGGGGTGCTGGCGCGCCAGCAGCAGGCGCTGACCCAGGTCCTGGACATGGCCCCGCTGGCGCTGTCCAACCTGAACCTGGCGTACAACCCGCGCTCGGGCACGATCGACACCCGGGACAACGCGCTGGGGCCGTACGAGCCCGCCAGCTTCGTCTGCTCGCTGCTGGTCAGCAGTGTCCCGGTGGCGCAGGTGCCCGCCGCCTGCACGGACCTGGCCAAGACCCTGGAGACGGCGAAGCTGCCGCTCACCGCCGAACTGAAGAAGCTGCTCCAGGCGGTGGTGAAGAAATGAGGCCAGGGGCACGGGCGCTGGCCGTTCTGGTGACGGCGCTGCTGGCGGGCTGCGACGCCGGATTGCCGGGCGGCGCGCCGGACGGGCCGTCCTACCGGGTGAGTGTCGAGTTCGCCGACGTGCTCGACCTGGTGCCGCAGGCCGCGGTGAAGGTCAACGACGTGACCGTGGGCAGCGTCAGCGGCATCGAGCTGCACGGCTGGACCGCGGTGGTGCGGCTGAAGGTCGCCGACACGGTCGCGCTGCCCGACAACGCGACCGCCGCGATCCGCCAGTCGAGCCTGCTCGGCGAGAAGTTCGTCGCGCTGGCCGCGCCGCAGGGCGAGGCGGCCCAGGGCACGCTGTCCGACGGCGACACCATCCCGCTGGCCCGCACCCGGCGCGGCGCGGAGGTCGAGGAGGTGCTCGGCGCGCTCGGCCTGCTGCTCAACGGCGGCGGGCTCGGGCAGCTCAAGACGATCAACGCGGAGATCACCAAGGCACTGTCCGGCCGGGAAGGCGACGCCAAGGGCGCGCTGCGGGAACTGGACCGGTTCGTGGCCGGGCTGGACGCGCAGAAGGACGACATCGTCCGGGCCATCGAGGCGCTGGACCGCTTCTCCGCCCGGCTGGCCGAGCAGACCGGGACACTGGCGCAGGCCGTGGACGCGCTGGAGCCCGGCCTGACCGTGCTGGCCGACCAGCGGCCCCAGCTCACCGCGATGCTGACCGCGCTGCGCGACCTGGGCGCGGTCGGCGAGCGTGTCATCGAGGCCAGCCGCGACGACACGCTGCGCTCGCTGCGCGCCCTGCAGCCGCTGCTGGAGCAGCTGGTCAAGGCGGGCGACGCGCTGCCGCGCGGGCTGGACTTCGCGCTGTCCTACCCGTTCCCGCCGAACGCGGGCAAGGCGATCGCGGGCGACTTCGTACGCCTGCACGCCACGCTCGACCTCGACGCCGCCTCGATCCTGGCCAACGCCCTGGCTGCGGGCCCGGCCACCCCGAGTGCCCCGAGCAAGCCCGGCCTGCCGCTGCCTACGCTGCCCCTGCCGCTGCCCAGCCTGCCCGCGCTGCCGTTGCCGAGCCTGCCCGCGCTGCCGCTGCCGGTGCCCAGCGGCATCCTGCCCAGCGGCATTCTGCCGGGCCTGCCCGGGCTGCCCCTGACCGCGACGCGCGACGGCCGCTGGGATCCGACGACCGGGGAGGTGGTCCGCGTGCGCGGCGGCCTGCCCGAGTTGCTGACGGGAGGCGCAGCATGATCCTCACTCGGCTCGCCCGGTTGCAGCTGCTGGTGTTCGCGCTGGTGGGGGTGCTCGGCGTCGGCTACGTCGCGGTGCGCTACGTAGGCGTCGGCGACGGGCTGACCGGCCGTTACACCGTGCACGCCGACTTCGCGGTGGCCGGGGGCATCTTCGCCAACGCCTCGGTCACGTACCGCGGCGTGCCGGTGGGCCGGGTCGACGCCGTGCGCCTGCACGGCGACGGGGTGCGCGTCGACCTGCGCCTGGACGGCGGCACCCGGGTGCCCGCCGACCTGCGCGCGGTGGTGGCGCACCGGTCCGCCGTCGGCGAGCAGTACGTCGACCTGCGCCCCGAGACCGACGCCGGGCCCTACCTGGCCGACGGGGACGTGATCCCGGCGAGCCGGACCGGGGTGCCGCTGCCCGTGGAGACACTGCTGTCGAACCTGGACGCCCTGGTCGCCTCCGTCGACCCGGCGGAGCTCGGGGTGCTCGTCGACGAGCTGGGCACCGCGTTCGCGGGCAACGAGAGCGCCCTGCGCACCCTGCTCGACTCCGGTGACGCGCTGCTCACCGACGCGAACACGTACCTGCCGCAGACCGTGGCGCTGATCCAGGACTCGGCCACCGTGCTGGAGACCCAGGCACGGTCCGCCGACGAGATCCGGCGATTCGCCAAGGCCCTCGCTCAGCTGTCCGCGACGGTGCGAGCCGCCGACCCGGACCTGCGCCGGCTGCTGGCCAACGGGCCGCCCGCCTCGGCGGAGCTGCTGGCGCTGCTGCGCGACCTCGACCCGTCACTCGGCCCGCTGCTGGGCAACCTGATCACGGTCAACGGGGTCGCCGTGCGCCGCTTGGACGGCATCGAACAGATCCTGGTGACGTACCCGCTGGTGGTCGCGGGCGGGTTCACCGTCGCGCCGGGTGACGGCACGGCGCACCTGGGCCTGGTGCTCAACGTCGGCGACCCGCCGGCCTGCAACTACACCAAGTCCGGACAGTCCCTGCGGTGCACCGGCGCCGAGCTGGGACGCGGTTCGGGCGTACGCAGCTCCACTCAAGCCCCGCGGGGTGGTGCCCCTCCGTCCCCCGCGCCCCTGGGCGCGGGTGCGGCGCCCGCGGGCCCGGGCGCCGGCGCGAGCCCCATCGCGCCGGCGCCCGGCACCACCGTCGCCGGGTTCGACCCGGTGACCGGGCTGGTGATCGGGCCGGACGGGCTGCCGCTGCAGTTCGGCGGCACCGGCGGGCAGGCCGCCACGGCGGGCGAGCAGTCCTGGAAGTTGCTGTTGCTCAACGGGCTCGCGCCCTGACGGCCTGACGAAGGAGACGACGATGAGACTCAGGTCGACCACGGTGCTGTCGGCCGTGCTGGTGGTGGCGCTCGGCGCGGCCGGCTGGCTGGGCTGGCGCTGGCACGACACGCAGCAGCGGGAGCGGGCGCGCGAGCAGGCGGTGTCCGCGGCGCGCCAGTTCGTCGTGGACTTCGTGTCGGTCAGCGCCGCCACCATCGACCAGGACCTGGCCCGGGTCGCGGTCGCCGCGACCGGCGAGTTCGGCGAGCAGTTCCAGCAGGGCATGCCCGCGGTACGCGCGGCGGTGCTGGAGAACAAGGTGGAGTCCACCGGGTCCGCGCTGCGGGCCGGGCTGGTGTCGTCCGACGCCGACTCGGCCGTGGTGCTGGTGGCCGCCGACGCGACGGTGAAGAACGTGAAGGCGCCCGAGGGCAGGGTGGCCCACTACCGCATCCAGCTCGACCTGGCCCGCGACGCCGGCAGCGGCGCGTGGCTGGTCGCCAAGCTGCAGTTCGTGGGATAGGGGAGAGACGGTGACCGTGCAGATGGCTGTGACCGATGTGAAGCTCGACGACGCGCCGGCCGACGAGCCGCGCGACGGTGACGGGCCGGCGCGCCGGCCGAGACCGGCGGTGCTCGCGCTGTCCCTGGCGATCGCGGTCGTGCTGGGCGTCGGGTGGTACCTGTGGTTCGACCGGGCGCGCCTGGGCGAGGCGGAGGCGGCCGCGCGGGAGTGCGCGGCCGTGGCCCCGGCGGCTGCCGCGGCGCTGTTCTCCTACGACTACCGCACCTTCGACGCGAGCGCGGCGAGCGGGCGGTCCTTCGCGGCGGGCACGTTCGCCGAGGAGTACGCCCGCACCACCGCGTCGCTCAAGGAGGCCGCGGTCAAGGAGCAGGCCGTGGTGACCGCCCAGGTCACCGGCATCAGCGTGGTCACGGCCGCACCCGACCGGGTGGAGCTGCTGGTCTTCGTCAACCAGTACCGGCGCAACGTGAACATCACCGGCGAGAAGGTCGACCAGAACCGGGTCGTGCTGACCTTCACCCGCACCGACGGCGCCTGGAAGGTCACCACCGTCGCCGCGATCTGATCAGCAAGATCGTCCGAGGGAACCGGCCCCGGCCAGGGCGGCGTCGCCGAGGATGAGGGTGTGGGCGGGGCGGTCGCGGGGGTGGTGCCGTACGCGCTGGGGGTGGCGGCCAGTCCGCTGCCGATCATCGCGGTGATCCTCGTGCTGTTCTCCGACCGGGCCCGGATCGCCGGGCCCGCGTTCCTGGCCGGGGCGCTCGCCGGGGTGATCGCGGTGGGCGCCGCCGTCTACATCCTCACCGGCTACGGCTACCTCGAGGGCGAACACCAGGGCGGCACCGTCTCGCAGGTAGTGCGCATCGGGCTTGGTCTGGTCCTGCTGTACGCCGCATGGATGCACCTCGTGCGGCACCGCCGGGCCAACGGGCAGCACGCCATGCCGAAGTGGATGGCGAGCGCCGACCGCTGGTCACCGGTGAAGGCGGCGATCCTGGCGCTGCTGATGTACGGCGTCGACCCGAAGAACCTCGCCCTGTGCGTCGGCGCCGCCAAGAGCCTCGCCGCGTCGTCGACGGTCGTCGCGATGGTCGCGCTGAGCATCTTCGCGGTGCTGGCGTGCCTGCCGGTCGCGGTGCCGGTGGTCCTCTACCTGGCCGGCGGCGACCGCGCCGCGCGGCACCTCGACCGGCTCAAGACCTGGCTGTCCAAGCACCACCTGCTGGTCATGGCCGGTCTGCTGCTGGTCTTCGGCATCCTGCTGATCAGCCACGGCCTGCGCGGCATCCTCGCCCACTGACCCGATGCCGCCGGTCAGGCGAAGGCGGCCACCCGGGCGGCCAGCGCGTGGTGGCGATCCTGCCGGAAACCCGGGCGGAAGCCCTCGGTCCACGGTTTGCGTGGGCCGGCGAAGTGCATGATGCGCACGTCCGGGTCGGCCGGGCGGGGCTGCTGCTCCAGCAGGAAGCTGCGCATGTTGTTCCAGCGGTGCGGCAGTCGCAGCCATTTCCCGTACGCCACCAGGTTGAGCGCGTCCTGGTCCGGGAAGCGCAACCGGCCCGCGTGCTCGGCCAGGTAGGCCAGGCAGCGCGCCGACACCCGCTCGCGCCGCCACACGGGCAGGTTCATCAGCAGCACGCCGGAGTTGAAGTAGGGCGCGTCCGGGTCGTGTTCCGCGCCCGCCCCGGGCACGCCGCCGTGCGTGGCGAAGGTCGCGGTGAACGCGTCGCGGACCGCGGCCAGCGGCGCGTCGCCGAGGTCGACCTCCCACAGCGGGGTCAGGTCGCCGCACACCTGCACGTCCGCGTCGAGGTAGAGCAGTCGCCGCGCCTGGTCGCCGATCAGGTCGGGCAGGAGCAGGCGCAGGTACATGCCGGTGCTGACGTAGGCGAGCCACTCCTCGTCGACGACGGGCAGGGCGCGGAAGCCGTCGCCGGTGGTGAGCAGCCGCAGCCGGGCGCGTCCGGCGAACTGGCGGCGCAGTGCGGCCTCCCGTTCCTTGGCCACGTCGGTGGTGGTGAGCAGCCAGCACGTGATGTCCGTGCGCCCGGGGTGGCAGTCGAGCAGCGATTCGACGGCGACCTGGGCGTGGTCGGCGTATGCCTCGTCGAAGGCGAAGGCAATGTCCATAGGACATTGTCTATCATAGATCTAAAGATTTTACACCGTGTACATTGTGTTCTTAACCGGAGGTCGTCGACTCCTTGCACGACATCTCGCGGTCACGTCGCGCCGAGCAGGTCGATGAGCTGGGCGGCGTTGCGCTGGGCGTAGTCGGAGTAGCAATTGTTCATCAGCACGTGGGTCTGCTCCGCCTCGCCGGACAGCTCGCGCAGCTTCGGCGCCCAGTCCTTCAGCTCACGAGGTGAGTAAAGGTAGCCGAACTTCTCGTGGATGTCCTTGCTGGTCCACTTGTCACTGTGGCCGTGGAAGCGCACCGCGGCCAGGTCGGCCGTGGCGGCGACCACGGGCGGCACGGAGTTCTTGTATCCCTGCGGCATGTCCACGCACACGTACGGCAGCCGGTGCTTGCGCAGGAACTCCAGCGTCTCGGCGGCGTTGTCGCCGGAGAACCACGACTCGTGCCGCAGTTCGATGCCGACCCGCAGCGGCGCGCAGCGTTCGGCGACCTCCAGCAGGTACTGCTTGTTGTCGCGGCGGATGGTGAACCACGGCGGGAACTGGAACAGGACCATGCCGAGCTTTCCCGCCTCGACCAGCGGATCCAGCGCGGCCAGGAACCGGGTCCACACCTCCTCGTAGGCCTGCGGGGCGAGCCCGTCAGGGTAGACGTTGGGCTTGTCGGTCTCCGGGCGCAGGTCCTTGGGCAGCGCGCTGACCTTGGTCGGGTGGCCGGTGAGCATGCTGAACGCCTTGATGTTGAAGACGAAGTCCTTCGGGGTGCGTGCCGCCCACAGTGCCACCGTGCTCTCGGCCGGTGACGCGTAGTACGTCGCGTCGACCTCGACCAGCGGGAACCGGCGCGCGTAGTAGCGCAACCGGTCCTCGGGCGACTTCGCCGTCTCGGGATACCACCCCGACGCCAGCAGCGTGCTGTCCGTCCACGAAGCGGTCCCCACCCGCACCTCACCCACACCTCCCCTTTACCCCACCCCGCCCACCCCCACGCGTTGATCATGAACTTATGGCACGGCTCAACGGCGTGTTGCACCCACAACTTCATGATCGACTGACCCCGCCGCCGGGTGGACCGGAGGAGATCGCTGTTTCTGGTCACGATCTGCGGTGTTGCCCGAGTTCTTGACGGAAACAGCGATCTTCGTGGGTCGCGCCGACCCGGTGGGTCGCGCCGATCCGGTGACCGGCGGCGGACTGGCGGTTGGGTCAGGCGGGTTCCAGGCGAGGGAAGAGTGGGGTGACCGGAGGGAGGGTGCCGTCGGAGTCTGCGGTGCACTGGGCGGTGATCAGCGCGGCTGCGCCGGGCAGGAACGGGGCGAGCAGGTCGCCGAGCGTCAGGCACGCGCCGAGGAGCACGGACAATGCGGCGTCGAGGCGCGCCCCGGCCTCGGTGTCGCCGCCGCGTTCGGCCTTGGCCGGCTCCCACGGGCGCGCCCGGTCGATGTGCCGGTTGGCCTCCTCGACCACCGCCCACACCGCGGCCGTCGCCCGGCGGAAGTCGAAGTCGTGCAGCGCCGCCGCGATCAGCCCGGGTGCGTCAGCGCAGGCCGCGACCAGGTCTTTCGCGTCCGGCGCGGCGGGCACGGCGAGGTCGACGCGACCGGCCCGGAAGCGGTGCGCCATGGTGACGATCCGGTTGACCAGGTTGCCGGCCCCGCCGGCGAGGTCCTCGTTGGCGCGGGCGACCAGCCGATCGACGGTGAAGTCGGCGTCGCCGACCCGGGGCACCTCGCGCAGCAGCCAGCACCGCACCGCGTCGGTGCCGTACGCCTCGGCCAGCGCCACCGGGTCGACGGTCGCCCCGGACGACTTGCTGATCTTGCGGCCGTCGGCGGTGAGGTAGTCGTGCACCAGGATGTCGGTGGGCAGGGGCAGCCCGGCGGACAGCAGCATCGCCGGCCAGTACACGGCGTGGAAGCGCAGCACGCCCTTGCCGATCACGTGCACCCGCCGGTCCGCGCCTTCCCACCAGGTGCGGTACGCCTCGCCGTCGGTGCCGTAGTCCAGGCTGGTCAGGTAGTTGCCCAGCGCGTCCCACCAGACGTAGATCACCTGGTCGGGGTCGCCGGGCACGGTGATGCCCCAGCCGCGGGCCCGCTGCTGCGACCGGGACACGGAGAAGTCGCGCAGCCCGGCGTCGATGAACGCGAGCACCTCGTTGCGCCGCGACTCCGGATCGATGCGCAGCCGCCCGCTGGTGATCGCCTCCCGCAGTGGCTGCGCGTAGCGGGACAGCCGGAAGAACCAGTTCTGCTCCTCGATGCGCTGCGGCGGCACCCCGTGCTCGGGGCAGTGCCCGGCGCCGTCGAGCTCGTCGGGGGTCAGGTAGTGCTCGCAGCCGACGCAGTACAGGCCGGTGTAGGTGCCGGTGTAGAGGTCGTGCGCGCAGGCGCGCCAGAACCGTTCGACGCCGGGTCGGTGGCGCGGGTCGCGGCTGGTCCGGATGAAATCGTCGTACGACAGTGCCAGCGGCTCGCGCAGCCCCGCGAACCGGGCCGCGTTGGCGTCGACGAACTCCTGCACGCCCACGCCCGCCTGCTCGGCAGCGAGCACGTTCTTCAGCGAGTTGTCGTCGGTGCCGGTGAGCAGCCTGACCTCGTGGCCGAGGCTGTGCTGGTGGCGGGCGAGCGCGTCGGCCTGCACCGCTTCCAGGGCGAAGCCGAGGTGCGGGGCGGCGTTGACGTACGGGATGGTGGTGGTGAGGTAGACGCGGGTCATGGGTTCCTCCTGGCTGGACGAAAGCCGGAGCGTCGACCCGTGCCGAGGCCCCGGACTCGGGCCTCGCGGTCGTGAACGCGCGTGTCAGCAGCCCCGGAAGCGGGGCATCATCACCGGACACGACGAGAAGATCACGCCGCCAAGGTAGCACCGGGCGGCCGCGCCCGCGACGAGGTTTCCGGGCAGAAGTTGAACGATCGACATGTTCCACTGGCTGAGTAGTTGTTGAAGCGCTCTCCCGAAAGCAGCAGGATCGGACGGTAAGCCCCGTGAGAGCGCGGCCCCGCCGCTGAAGGAGTGACATGTCCGGCGGTGCCCCGCGGTTGAGTGTGCTCATTCCGACGTTCGGCGACGCGCACACGCTGGCGCTGACCCTGGCCACGCTGTGCGCGCAGACCCTGGACCCCGGCCTGTTCGAGGTCGTCGTGGTCAACGACGGCTCCGACCCGCTGCCGTATGCGGAGCTCGCCGCCGCGGCGTACCCCTTCCGGTTCCGGTTCGACAGCCTGCCCGCGAACCTGGGGCGGGCCGCGGCGCGCAACCAGGCGGTGCGCCTGGCCGCCGGTGAGCTGGTCTGCTTCCTCGACAGCGACGTGCTGACCGAGCCGCACCTGCTGGCCCGGCACCTGGCCTTCCACGACGGGCGCGACGGGCCGGCGGTGCTGATCGGCAAGCGTTACGAGGGCGACTGGGCGGTGCTGGCGGCGGCGCAGGCGGGCGAGCCGCTCACCGCCGACCTGGTGCGCCCGGTGCACGAGGACTTCCGGTTCCGGGTGCCGGGCCGCGACAGCGAGCCGCGGCAGTGGCTGGCCGGTGCGCCGTGGGTGTTCGCGCTGACCAACAACGTGTCCATGCCGCGGCAGACCGTCCTCGACGCGGGCATGTTCGACGAGGCGTACGGGGCACGCTGGGGATTCGAGGACACCGACCTGGCGTACCGCATCCACCAGGTGCTCGGCGACGACGGGTTCGGCTACGACGGCCTGGCCGTCGGCTTCCACGTGCCGGCGGTGCGCGACCTGACCAACCTGGCGGGCGACTACCAGGCCAACCTGGAGCTGTTCCGGCACAAGCACCGCAGCCTGGCCGCGGAGCTGGTCGACCTGCCCGCGCCCAGCGACGTCACCCGCAAGATCCGGCACTACCGCCGGGTCCTCGCCTGCTGTGCCGAGCTGGGGCTGGGCCGGCTGCCCGACGTGGCGTCGCTGCTGCGGACGGAGCTGTCCGGCGCGGTGCTGTGCCAGGCGTTCGGCACCGACGAGGTGGCGCTCGGGCAGGGGTCGGTCACCTACGACCACGGGCGGCCGGTGTCCGAGCGCAACCTGCACCTGCTGGGGGTGTGGTCGCCGTTCCCGGACGGCACGTTCGACACGGTGGTGAGCGTGGACGTGTGGCGTTTCCTGGAGCAGCGTGAGCTGTCGCGCTTCCTGCGACTGGGGCTGGCGCAGGCGCGCGAGGTGGTGCTGGTGTACGGCGGCGGCCCGGCGGAGAAGGCGTTCACGGCGGACGTGCCCGCGCTGACCAGCCCGGATTTCTTCGGGTCGCTGCTGCGACGCCGTTATCCGCAGGCGCGCACCGAACACTGTGGAGACGTGACATTGTTCCGCGTCACAGCGTCTTGACCTCAACCTCGGTTCAACTAGCAAGATCGTATGCATGACTGAGAGCAGCGAATACGGCTACCTGAGCACCGTCGGCCGCAACACCGGCCAGTGGCACACCGTCGAGATCTGGTACGCGACCCGGGGCGGGGTGATCTACCTGATGTCCGGCGACCGTGAGCGGGCCGACTGGGTGCGCAACATCCTCGCGAACCCGCAGGTCTTATGGCGGGTCGGTGGGCCGCGCGAGCTGACCCCCGACGGCGCGGTGCCGGCCGAGGCCCGCCCCGTCGCCGCTGACCCGTACGCCGAAGCGCAGGCCCGCCGGCTGCTGGCCGCCCGTTACGAGGGCTGGCGGGAAGGCGACGAGCTGTCCGACTGGGCGGCCACCGCGATGGTCGTGGCGGTGCATCCGACGTACTGACGCGCTGCGCAGCGGCCGTCAGACGAAGGAAGGGCACCTTCCCATCGCGGAGCGATGGGAAGGTGCCCTTCCTTCGCTCAGCTAGGGGGCGTAGACCTCGAACTCGAAGAGGGAGTAGCCCCAGGCGGTGGCGCGGGTGGTGGCGTTGACGCGGACGTAGCGGCCGGAGCCGGTCAGGCCGGTGAGGTCGTCGACGCCGCCGTCACCGCCGGTGACGGACCGGATGGTGGTCCAGGCGTTGCCGTCGGGGGAGGTCTGGATCTGGTACGCCGACCCGTAGGCGGCCTCCCAGACCAGGCGCACCCGGCTGATGGAATAGGTCTGGCCCAGGTCGACGCGGATCGTCTGCGGGTCGCTGAACGCGCTGGACCAGCGGGTGGTGGTGGCGTTGCCGTCCACCGCCGCCGAGCCCGGGTAGGCGGCCGTCTCGGTGCTGGACACCAGGACCGGCTTGTTCAGCGCCACGTTGACCGAGGGCTGGCTCGTGGTGCCGGTGTAGGGCAGCACGACCCGGGACTGGTTGCCGACGCCGAGGGTGGTCGACGTGCTGCCGATCGCGCTCCAGATCTCCACCCGCACCGAGCCGTTGGCCAGGTTCGCGAACGAGCCGGTGCTGGTCTTCACCCCGAACGCCTGGGTGTAGTGCTCGTAGCCGGCGACCGGGTCGGTGGGGAAGTAGTTGTACGTCTCCAGCCGGTCCCAGCTGCCGTTGCCGGTGAAGTCGTACGACACCCGGACCTGGGTGGCGTTGCCGACTCCGGTGCCCGCGTCGACGTACATGTCGAAGTTGGTCGCGCCGCCGTTGTGCGTGGCGGTGAGGCCGGTGGCGGTGAAGACCTGCGGGTTGGTGGGGACGCCGTCCCAGTTGCCGTTGGCCGCGGCCACGGTGACCGTGCCGGCCCCGCCCGCGGTGCCGGGCAGGCCGCCGCCGGAGACCAGGTAACGCGTGGCGGCGAAGTCGCCGGGCGGGTTCGGCGACGGCGACGGGCTCGGCGAAGGCGGAGCCGACGGCGACGGGCTCGGCGACGCGGGCGGCGAGGACGGCGGGTTCGACGGCGTCGGGTTGCCGCCGCCGCAGGCGTTGCCGCCGGTCCAGGTGAACGCGCCTGAGGTGACCGTCTTGCAGGCGGGCACGGACAGCGTGGTGCCGTTGGAGAAGGTCACCGTGATCGCCGTGTTCGCGATGTTCGACGCCACGTACGTGCGCACGCCGCTCTTGTTGAACACCTTGGCCAGCGGGTGGTTCGCCGTGATCGAGGTGTCCACGTTGCCGAGCGCGGCCAGGTTGCGGATCCAGTGGTAGGTGTGCGCCTTGGACTCGCCCTCCTCGGAGGTGAACCCGCTGTTGGCGTTGAAGTTGTTCAGCGCCGTCTGCCCGTTGCCCAGGGCCAGGAACTCCCAGAGGATGTCCTGCCAGACGGTGGGCGCGCCGCCGTTGTTGGTGACCAGCTCGTTGTAGTTGGTCGACACGTAGGCCGGGTTGTCGCCGAGGTAGAAGTGCCCGCCGGTGATGGGCAGCATGTTGATGCCCTGGATCATCTCCGGCTCGCCGGAGAACCACGTCGCGTACGCGCCGCCGTCGCCCCAGACCATGCCGACCGTGTTGTGCCCGAAGGCGGCCGGGAAGTTCTGGTTGCGCACGTCGAACCAGTACTCGGCGATCGCCGCGGACTGCGTGGTGTAGATGAAGATGCCGGCGTCGCGCACGGCGGCGTTGCCGGTCGCCTGGCCCCACTGGATCAGGGCGTTGGCGAAGTTCATGCCCTCGGACGAGGACTCCTGGTTGTTGCCCGCGCCGAACGCGCCGTGCCCGGCCGCCCAGTCGTGACCGGCGAAGATGTCGAAGTCACGCAGGTACGGGAAGCGGGTGTCGGTGCGGTCGTAGTTGTTGGCGTCGCGGATCAGCAGGTCCACCATGCCGCCGTACTGGCTGTTGGTGGCCCAGGTCGGGTCGAACTTGGCCAGCGTCGCCGCCGCCGCCACGAAGTAGCCGTAGTGGAAGTGGTGGTCGTTGAGCTCCAGGTCGGAACCGTAGGAGGCCGGGTAGCCGAGCAGGGTGCCCCACGCGCTGTTGTAGTAGAAGACCCGGCTGGTCTTGCCCGCCGAGGCGGTGAACCAGTCGTTGAGGCGGGTCCGGATGGTGCTCAGCGCGGTGTCGCGGATCGAGGTCAGGTTGAGCTGGTCGGCGATCTCGGCGATGCGCGCGGCGCGGCCCAGGCCCTTGCCGGTCCAGTAGGTGTCGTCGCCGCGGAAGTCGGCCGGGTTGCCCGCCACCGCGTTGAGGTAGTTGGTGATCGTGGTGAGGTCGCCGCCGGAGCTGTCCGCGACCGCGGGGATCTCCGGCAGCACGCCGGTGTACTTCATCGAGGTCGTGAACGAGCCGATGCCGGTGAGGATCTTCATCTGGCCGCGGGCGCTCGTGTAGGTGTTCGCGAGCGGCGTCGCGCCGGTCAGGCTGTTCCACTGGTGCGGGTACAGCGCCGCGACGGTGGCCGTCTGCGAGCCCTGCCGGGCCGTGGTCAGGTAGGTGTACGTGGTGTTCAGCGTGCTGGCGGCCTGGTTGTAGCTGTAGGACACCCGGGTGCCGGTGACGTGCGCGTGCGCGTACTGGCCGTAGGTGCTGGCGAGCGCGACCCGGTCGGCGCCGGCGGGCAGCACGGCGACCGAGAAGAAGCCCTGGCCGTTGAGCGACGAGCTGATCGACGTGCCGCTGACCGACCAGGTGGAGCCGGTCGGGGCGTAGGCGACGTAGTCGCGCCCGTTGACGTTGAAGCCGATCTGGCCGCCGCTGTTGGACCACACCGTCGGCGTCGCGGCCGTGGTGAGCTGCGCGTTGCCGCCGGTGATCTGGAAGTAGGCGAACGGCAGGCCGTGGCCGATGGTGGCCTTCATGGTCCGCGCGCCGTCACTCCAGTACGGCGTGACGGTCCAGTCGCTCCACCCGTCGACCTTGGTGTCGGGGGAGTTCAGACCGGCCACGCCGACGAGCATGTCCTGCACGTAGGGGTAGTGGAACTCGCCGGGCCCGGTCGCGCTGCCGCTGATCGCGGCGGTGGTGTTGTAGGAGAACCCGAGCCCGCCCGCGAGCGTGTCGTAGGAGATCGGGTGCGCGTGCAGCGGCTCGCTGTAGCTGCAGTCGAACTTCTTGAACAGCAGCGACGACCACCAGTCGTTGGTGGGCACGCCGCCGGTGGGGGCGTTGGCGGTGACGTACTGCCGCGGGTTGGTCGACAGCGAGCCGCAGCCGGCGGGCACCGAGCGGCCCGCGGGCAGGCTGTCGAGGTAGCTGCCCGCGCCGACGGTGCCGGCCTGGGCGGTCTGCGCGACGGCGATGCCGAACAGGGCTGCGGCCAGGACGGCGACCGAGCCGAGGACGAGGGCGCGGTGGCGCGCCCAGGACTGACGTCGGTGACCCGCGCGGCGCGGTTCGCCGCCTGGGGTCACGGACCGGATGGACGGTTCCATGTGCATGGCCTCCGGGGCTGGGGCTGGCATGGCGTGGGAGAACGGAGGAGCGGTGATGCCGGTGAAAGCCGTGAGAGCGCTCTCTGAGCGCAAACTATCGGGCAACCCCTCGATACGTCAATGTTTCGGGGCCATGGCATCTGAGTTAATCCCGGGAGGTGGACACAGCGAGACGGAGGCGGGACGGCATAACGTGAAAACGGCCCTGTGAGAGCGCTCTCACGGGGCCGTCATCGATGGCTCGGCGGTCAGTGGCGGTGCCGGGTGGTGAACGAGATGATCCGGTTCCAGGCGTCGGTGCAGGCGTCCTGCCACTGGTCGAAGGAGCGGTCGAAGAAGGAGTGCGGCGCGCCCTCGTACACGTGCATCTCCGGGCCGACGCCCGCTTCCTCCAGCTGCGCGGCGAACTTCTCGAACTCGCTGAGCGGCGTCGAGTCCGCGCCCGCCACCAGCATCAGGATCGGCTTCTCCACCTCGTCGACGACGTCGGCGACCCGCGCCGGCTGGCCGTAGAAGCCGATCACGCCGGCCAGGTCGAGGTCGGAGGCGGCCAGCCGCCACGACTGGCTGCCGCCGAAGCAGAACCCGATGGTGTACACCGACGCGTCCGGGTCGGCTGCGGTCAGCACTGCCATCGCGGCCGCCGTGTCGGCGTACACGCCCGCAGGCGTGACCTGCGGCATGTGGTCCATGTAGGGGAAGCTCTCGTCGCGCTGGGACACCCCGGCCGTGCGGCCGAAGTAGTCGATGGCGATCGCCTCGTAGCCGGCCTCGGCCAGGCGCTGGGTGAGCCCGACGTAGAACGGGTGCAGGCCGCGCACGTCCGGCAGCACGACGATCTTCATGCCGTTCGGGGTCTGCGGGACCGCCCGGTACGCGGCGAGGTTGTTGCCGTCCTCGGCGTGCAGTTCGAGCGGGCCGTGCTCGGCCACCGCGCCCGCGTTCGGGGCCTGCGGGGCCTGGCTGTCGTCACTGTGGCACATCGGTTGCTCCTTGGCTGCGGTAGGCGGACGCCCGCCGCCGCGCCTGTCCGGCGTCGACGAGGGCGTCCAGGTGGGACCGGGCGACGGCGGCGGTCCAGCCGTACGCCCGCGCGAGCTGCGCCGGGGTCGCCTCGACGGCGGTCTCCAGGTAGCGGCGAGTCGCCGTGGCGGCGTCGTGCCCGCCGCCGACGTCGAATCGGCGGCAGGTCAGGTCCACGATGGAGGCCGGCCAGCCGGCGCGCTGTTCGCGCACGCCAGCGGACGTTACCAGCAGCCGGCGCTGCAGTTCGGTCATGGCGCGGTCGTACGCGGCCCGATCCCCGATCAGCTCGCGCAAGGCGCGGGAGGTCAGCGGCCCGGTGAGCAGCGCCCGCGCGATCTCGTGCGCCTCGCGGGGCAGGTCGAGGTCCTCGTGGTCGTCGAGCTCGCCGTCCCCGGTGTACAGCGCGCGCAGCAGGGTGGGGGAGAGCAGGCTCGCGCGGCGGAACAGGAACTTGCCGTACCAGGCGAGCCCGGCCTCGGGCAGCGCGTCCTTCCAGGTCCACACGGTGGACTCGGCCTCGCCCATGCCGTCGGCCCAGGCGACGGCGTCGTCGTCGGCGACGGTCTCGTAGAGCGAGGGAGCGAGGGCGTTCTCGGCGGGGAACAGCAGGGCGAAGCCGACGTCGTCGACGAAGCGGCCCGCGTCCTCGACGGTCTGCGGCCTGGCCTCGGGCAGCCAGCGGTCGCCCCGGGCGCGAGCCAGGGCGAGTTCCTGATCATCGACCATGCGCCGGAGCCTATCCGCCACCTCCGACGCCCGCCCGTTTCGTGACCTTCCGGCCCGTTGCGGCAGGCCGCACGGTTTCGACCCTCCCGCCGCGCTCCGTGCCACCGCGCACCCGTCCGGCCGCACCGCGAAGATCGTCCGACTTGCCGGGCACATGTGCGAATCATGAGCCGGGATATGCCCACGTGCCAGGCAAGTCGGA
Organism: Catellatospora chokoriensis; assembly: GCF_011297315.1. Taxonomy (NCBI): domain Bacteria; kingdom Bacillati; phylum Actinomycetota; class Actinomycetes; order Micromonosporales; family Micromonosporaceae; genus Catellatospora; species Catellatospora chokoriensis. Next base: position 183,570 of record NZ_JAAOTI010000006.1, on the reverse strand, counting down.
CGATCTTGCAGGGGTCGCCCCGGGCGCGGTGCGAGTTATCGGGACGTTAATCCTTTTTTACTTGTTCGGGCTTTCCGCGTGGTGGCGGATGTTTCGCACCCCTGTTTGGCGGAGTCTTGTTCGGGTGAGGGCACCCGGTGCGCCGGGCCGCCCGCACGGCGCTCCGAGACCCCGGGCGCCACGGAAGGAGAGATCGACTGTGTACGTCAACTCTGATCTGGCGTTGTGTCTGGTGGACGAGGCATCTGCCGGTCGCGCCGACGACGCCGACAAGGTGTGGCGTTCCGCGATCCGTGAGGCCATCGCGTGCAATGTTCCGATCGAACATGTCGCGAACAGGGCGAGAGTCTCGGTCGAGGACATCCTCTCGATCGTGAGCGAGACCCAGGTGGTGCCGGCGTGACCCCGGCCGTCCGCTGCGAGGTGCTGTCCGCCTCCGCCCTGCGGGCCTCCCTGGACCCGAGACCGGCGGCGACGGCCGGCGCGGGCGTGGAAATGATCAAGTCTTGCCGGCAGGACCGCACCGCGCAGGTCGCCCGGGATTCCGGCGGCCGCCCCGACACCGCTGTCGCGTGGACGCGACGGGCCGGCGGCGCCACCGCGCCGCCCCGCGCCTGACCGGCCTGCACACCCGCTGAAACAGGGCCTCGACCTCGGTCGGGGCCCTGTTCGCGTGCTGGCTCGTTAGCCCCTGCGGACGTCACGCACGGGCGAGGAGAGGCGACACGTGGACAGGGTTCTGGTCGAGAAGCGGGATGCCGGCGCCATCGCGCCGGTCGGCTCGCGGCCGGGCGTGCCGCGCCTGGTGGCCTGGGCGGCGCTCGCCGGGGCGGGCCTGACCGTGCTCGCCGTCGTGGCGATGCTGCTGCGGCGGCTGCCGACCGGGTCGCGCCTGGCCGGGTGGACCTATCCGTACGACCGCGCGGCCGGGGAGTGGCACGTGGTGTGGCCCGCCCTGGTGGTCGCGCCCGCCGTGCTCGGGCTGCTGTGGCTGTCGCGCCGCCTGCCGGTGCGCTTCGACCGGGCCGTGGTCGCGGGCTGGTTCCTCGCGGTGATCCCGCTCCAGCTGCTGCTGCGCCGGTACGCCCTGCCGTCGCTGGGCGACATCGTGGTCAGCGACCGCGCCAACTCGTTCCACTCCCCGTCGCAGCGCTGGAGCATCGGCGAGTTCATGGGCGACTACATGGGCCTGGTCGAGCAGCTGCCGCCGCACGCGCGCACCAACATGCCCGGCAAGACGATGCTGTACTTCCTGCTCGACGCGCTCGGCCTCGGCCCGGTCGCGATGGGCGTCGCCGTGCTGGCCGTGGCCAACCTGTCCGCCGTGCTGCTGTGGCTCATCGTGCGCGACCTGACCGGCGACCGCCGGATCGCGCTGTACACCCTGGTCCTGGGGCTGTTCCTGCCCGGCGCGCTGTACTTCGTCCCGGTGCTCAACGCCGTCTCCCCGGTGCCGATCCTGCTCGCGCTGTGGTTGCACGTGCGCTTCCTCAAGACCGGCCGGGCCGGGTACGCGCTGGGCCTGGGCGGCGCGCTCTACCTGACCGTCTTCGTCGAGGCGCTGCCGCTGGTGCTGGGCATCGTGTTCGCGGCGCTGCTCGGCGTCGCGCTGCGGCGGCGCGAGACGTCCTGGTCGGACGCGCTGCGCCTGGCCGGGTTCGCGCTGGTCGGGTTCGCCGCCTGCTACGCGGCGATGTGGGGACTGTTCGGCTACGACCTGTTCGACAACTTCGCGTACGTGCTGGCCGACGCGAACGACTTCAACGCCCGCTGGCGGCCGTACGGCATGTGGGTGACCCGCAACCTGTGGTACCTGGCGCTGGCGGCTGGGGTCGCGTCCTGCGTGATGCTCGCGGCGGCGGCCTTCGACGCGGTGCGCCGCCGGTCGGTGCACCCGGCCGCGGTGCTGACGCTGTCCGGGATCGCGGTGCTGATCGTGCTCGACCTGTGGGGGATCAACCGCGGCGAGACGGTCCGACTGTGGATCTTCCTGGCGGTGTACCTGCAGATCGGCGCGGCCTGGCTGTGCGCCCGCACCGAGCGCTTCTGGCCCACCGCCGTGCTGGTGTCCGCCACCGTCCTCCAGGCGGGCATCGGCTCCGCCATGATCGGCTTCGTCCGCATCTGACACCGCCCATGATTGCTCGACTTGCCTGGCACCTGGGCGAGTACGGGTTCGAGATACGCACACCTGCCTGGCAAGTCGGGCGATCAAGCGTCCGATCGCGAGGGGCGATCAAAATTATTGCTGCGCGGTAACGGGTTGGGGCGTCAAAATTTTTGTTGTCCGGCATTGACACTGTGGACTGTGGGTCGTAATTTTCTTCATCAACGGACCATGATGAAGGGAATTGTTGTGCAGGGTGTGATCGGCCGGATGCGGATGGAGCTGCCCAACCTGCCCGACGCGTTGCAGCGGGTGGCGGAGCAGATCCTGGAAGACCCCGTGCTCGCCGCGCAGGCCTCCATCGTGGATCTCGCCGAGCGGGCCGGCACGTCGACCGCGACGGTGACCCGGTTCTGCCGGGTGCTGGGCTTCAAGGGATACGCCGCGCTGCGGGTCGCCATCGCGACCGAGAGCGGGCGCGAGGCGCAGGCGCGCTGGGAGACCGACATCGACCGGGAGATCGAGCCCGGCGACCCGATGGACCGGGTGCTCGGCGTGATCGCCAGCGCGGACGCCCGCGCCATCCAGGAGACCGCCGCCCGGCTCGACCTCGCCCAGGTGGCGCGCGTCGCCGACGCGATCGCCGGAGCCAACCGGGTGGAGCTGTTCGGCATCGGCAGCAGCGGCACCGCCGCGCGGGAGCTGGCGTTCCGGCTGGAGCGCATCCGGGTGCCCTGCTGGCACCGGGAGGACGCGCACAAGGCGCTGACCAACGCGGCCCTGCTCGGCCCCGGCGACGTCGCGATCGGCCTGTCGCACAGCGGCCGCACCCGCGAGGTGATCGAGGTGCTGGCCGAGGCCGCCGACGCGGGCGCGCTCACCGTCGCGGTGACCTCGTTCGACAAGTCGCCGCTGGCCGAGGCCGTGGACGTGGTGCTGACCACGGCGGTGCACGAGACCACCTTCCGGCTCGCGGCGCTGTCGGCGCTGCACGGCCAGCTGGTCGCCCTCGACCTGATCTACGTCGCGGTGGCGCAGCGCACGTATGCGCGTACCACCGAGGCCTTTGAAGTGACCGCGCGTGCGGTGCAGGCGCACCGGCTGCACGACGAGCCGACCTCGCACCGCCGCCGTGCGGCCCGCGAGGCCGTGGACCTGTCGCGGCCGGTCGTGCCCCGCAGCGCCGCGGACTGACGGTCGACAGCGGCGGGCGCGACGCGCCTGCCGGGCAGGCCCGGTGGCGCGTGGAAGCAGGTCGCCGGGCGACGCCGGGACCGGGCCGCCGGGGACCGGGGCAGCCGGGGGGGAGAAGAGGCGGCCGCGTGGCGAACCGGTCCCGGTGGGGCGGCCGGGCAGGACAGCACAACGAAGGAGCGAGATGAACGCGCAGACGTACCTGGAAGCCATCACCGAGCTGGTGGGCAAGGTGGGCACCGAGCAGGCCGGCAACGTGCAGCGGGCGGCGGACCTGATCACCGAGAGCCTGCACGCGGGCGGGGTGGTGCAGGCCTTCGGCAGCGGCCACTCCGAGGCCCTCGCGATGGAGATCGCGGGCCGGGCCGGCGGGCTGGTGCCGACCAACCGCATCGCGCTGCGCGACATCGTGCTGTGGGGCGGCGAGCCGGTCGAGGTCCTGGAGGACCAGCTGCTGGAGCGGCGCACCGAGGTGGCGCACCGGCTCTACGAGCTGGCTCCGATCCAGCCCGCGGACGTGTTCGTGCTGGCCTCGAACTCCGGCATCAACGGGGTCGTGGTCGAGCTGGCGCTGCTGATCAAGGAGCGCGGGCACGGCCTGATCGCGGTGACCTCGCTCGACCACACGGCGCGATCGGAGCCGCGCCACCCGTCCGGCAAGCGCCTGTCGGAGATCGCCGACGTGGTGCTGGACAACGGCGCGCCGTACGGCGACGTGATCCTGGCGAACCAGTCCGGCGCCGTGTCGTCGGTGACCGCGGCCGTGCTGGCCCAGATGGTGGTCACCGAGGTGGTCCGGCGCCTGACAGAGGCGGGGCAGACCCCGCCCATCTACCTGTCCGCGAACATCGCGGGCGGCTATGAGCACAACCAGCAGTTGGAAGCGCGATACGCCGGGCGCATCCGGCGTATCGCCTAACCCATCAACCCCTCCTGAAGTGCATGAAGGGCGACACGATGAACCTTACAAGACGCAGCGCGCTGGCCGGTGCGGCCGCGGTCGCGGCGAGCACGGGCCTGGCGGCCTGTGCCACCGCGGGCGGCGGTGACGACGACAAGGTCAAGCAGGGCGACACCAGTGCCGAGAACCCCCTGGGCGTATCCGCCGAGGCCGCGCTCGAAGTCGTGATCTTCAAGGGCGGCTACGGCGACCAGTACGCGATCGACGCCGGCACCAGCCTGAAGCAGAAGTTCCCGAAGGTCGCCGTCGACCACAAGGGCATCCAGGGCGTCGGCGAGGTGCTGCAGCCGCGCTTCGTCGCCGACAGCCCGCCCGACGTGGTGGACAACAGCGGCGCGGGCCGCCTGGACCTGGCCACGCTCGTCTCGGCCGGCAAGCTCACCGACCTGAGCTCGCTGCTGGACGCGCCGAGCCTGGACGACCCGAGCAAGAAGTTCCGCGACACCCTGATGCCGGGCGTCGTCGAGGACGGCACGTTCGACGGCAAGCCGCTGGTGCTCAACTACTCCTCGGTGCTGTGGGGCGTCTGGTACTCCAAGTCGCTGTTCGCCAAGCACGGGTGGACGTTTCCGAAGACGTGGGACGAGATGCTCACGCTCAACGACGAGATCAAGAAGGCCGGCCTCGCGCCGTGGACCTGGCAGGGCAAGTACCCGGAGTACCTCAACGACCCGCTGGTGTCGCTGGCGGCCAAGGCGGGCGGCTTCGACCTGGTGAAGTCGATCGACAACCTGCAGCCCGGGGCGTGGCAGAGCCCGGCGATGCTGGCCGCCGCCGAGGCGATCCACCAGCTCGCGGTGCGCGGTCACATCCTGCCCGGCTCGGAGGGCCTGTCCCACACCGAGGCGCAGAACGCCTGGTGCAAGGGCCAGGTCGCGTTCATCCCGTGCGGGTCGTGGCTGGAGGGTGAGCAGCAGGCCGTCACCCCGGCCGGGTTCGACATGGTGATGGGCACGGTGCCCGCGCTGACCGGTTCGGACAAGCTGCCCAACGGGGCGGTCATGGCGGCCAGCAGCGAGTCGTTCATCGTGCCCGCGAAGGCCAAGAACGTGCCCGGCGGCCTGGAGTTCCTGCGGCACCTGTTCTCGCAGAAGGTGGCCCGCGGTTTCGCCGAGAGCGCCAAGGCGCTGCCGGTGGTCGCCGGCGCGACCGAGGGGCTGACCCTGACCAGCGGCCTGGGCTCGGTCGCCGAGGCGGTCAAGGCGGCCGGTCCGAACGTGTTCAGCTACAAGTTCCGGACCTGGTACGCGCCGCTGAGCAAGGCGCTCGACGACGCCACCGGCGAGCTGGCCACCAAGCGGATCAACCCGCAGCAGTGGGCCGAGCGGGTGCAGAAGGCCGCCGACGCGGTGGCCAAGGACAGCTCCATCGTCAAACACCAGCGGTGAGGGGCCATGCGGCACGGCAAGTACCGGTTCCTGGCGGGGGCGCTGATCGTGCCCCTGACGCTGTACGGCGTGTTCGTGCTGTCGCCGTACCTGCAGGCGTTCCAGTTGGCGTTCACCGACTGGAACGGGGTGTCGGATCAGCCGCGCTCCGTCGGGTTCGGCAACTTCGCCCGGCTGTGGGATGACCCGCTGTTCCTGGCGGGGCTGCGCAACAACGGGCTGATGTTGCTTGTCGTGCCGCTGGCCGTCATCGTGCTGGCGCTGGCCCTGGCCGCCGGCACCAGGGGGACCAAGGTCTACCGGGTGGTGTACTTCTTCCCCCAGCTGCTCAGCGTCGCGATCATCGCGGTGCTCTGGCAGTTCGTGTACACCCCCAACAGCGGGCTGCTCAACGGCGCGCTGTCGGCGGTGGGCCTGGACTCCTGGCGGCAGTCCTGGCTGGCCGAGCCGGACCTGGCGCTGTGGAGCGTGATGGCCGTGATGATCTGGTCGTCGGTCGGGTTCTACGTGGTGCTCTTCTCGGCCGCGATGGAGTCGGTGCCCGACGACATCATGGAGGCGGCGGCGATCGACGGGGCCGGCCCGGTGACCGTGTTCCGGCGCATCACCCTCCCGCTGATCTGGGAGAGCGTCCAGGTCGGCTGGATCTACCTGGGCATCGCGGCGCTCGACGGCTTCGCCCTGGTGCAGATCATGACGGTCGGGCCGGGCGGCCCGGACAACAGCACCGAGGTCATGGGCCTGGGGCTGTACCGGACCGCCTTCACCTTCGGCAAGTTCGGTTACGCCTCCGCGATGGGCGTGGCGATCTTCTTCCTCACCCTGTCCATCGCGGTGCTGCTGCTGCGGGTCACCAAGCGGGAAAGGGTGGAGCTGGCATGAGGACCAAGCACGCCTTCCTCACCCTGTGGGCCGCGCTGGTCACCCTGCCGCTGCTGTGGGCGCTGATGTCGTCGTTCAAGACCGACGCCGAGATCTTCGACAGCCCGTGGACGCCGCCGGCGACGCCGCGCTTCGACAACTGGTCGCGGGCCTGGGAACAGGCCTCGATCGGGCAGTACCTGCTCAACACGCTGATCGTGGTGGGCGGCGCGCTGGCGCTGACCATGCTGCTAGGCGCGCTCACCGCGTACTGCCTGGCCCGTTACGAGTTCCCGGGCAACCGTTTCCTCTACTACACGCTGATCGCGGGGATGCTGTTCCCGGTCTTCCTCGCGCTGGTGCCGCTGTTCTTCGTGGTCGACAACCTGGGCATGCTCGGCACGTACCACGGGCTGATCCTCGTGTACGCCGCGTACGCCCTGCCGTTCACCGTGTTCTTCCTGCACGGCTTCTTCCGCTCGCTGCCCGGCGCGGTCGCCGAGGCCGCGTTCATCGACGGCGCCTCGCACGCCGGGGTGTTCTTCCGGGTCATGCTGCCCATGGCCCGGCCCGGGATGGTCAGCGTCGGCATCTTCAACTTCCTCGGCCTGTGGAACCAGTACCTGCTACCGAAGGTGCTCAACCCGGACCCGGACCACTACGTGCTGGCCCAGGGTCTGGCCGAGCTCGCGGTCAGCCAGGGCTACCGCAGCGACTGGAGCGGCCTGTTCGCCGGGCTGATCATCGCGATCCTGCCGGTCCTGCTCGCGTATGTGTTCTTCCAACGGCAGATCCGCGCCGGGCTGACCTCCGGCGCGCTCAAGTAACACCCACAGACCGCACGGACGAGCGTCCACGCCGAACTCGGGGAGAGCGCGCTCTTCGGCGTGCCCGACCGTGCCCGCAAGAAGGCACCTCCCACGGACCGCGGGGGCAGCATGACCCCGGCGCGCCGCCTCTCACGCGGCGCGCCGGGGCTGCCCACCACCGTAGTCCGCCACCCCGAAAGGAGAGAACAGTGACCCTCCGACGTCCCATCGTCGCCGCACTCGGCGCGACCGTGACGGCCCTGGCGGCCGGCACGATCGTCGCGCTGACCGCGGGCACCACGGCGGTCGCCTCGGCGGCCGTCTGCAACGCCCTGTTCGACGACTTCAGCTACAGTGGCCCGGCCGACCCGCTGATCAACCAGCGCGGCTGGTCGGTGCGCACCAACTCTGGCGGCCCCGGCATCCCCGGGGCCTCCTGGCCGGCGTCCAACGTCTCGTTCCCGACCGTGGACGGCGCGAAGTCCCTGCAGCTGCAGGCGTCCACCGACGGCACGGCCGGCGGCACCAGCCAGGCGGAGTTCCTGCACCAGCAGAAGTTCTTCGAGGGCACGTACGCCTCGCGGATCAAGTTCACCGACGCGCCGGTCTCCGGCAACGACGGCGACCACCTGGTGGAGACGTTCTTCACCATCACGCCGCTGGCCGCCCCGATGGACCCCAACTACGGCGAGATCGACTTCGAGTACCTGCCCAACGGCGGGTGGGGTGAGCCGTCGAACATCATGTACGAGACCACCTGGGAGACCTACCGCCCCGACCCGTGGGAGGCCGTCAACACCCACGGCGAGCAGCGGCAGTCCTTCGCGGGCTGGCACGACATGGTGTTCACGGTCTCGGCCGGGCACGTGAAGTACTACATCGACGGGACGTTGGTCGCCGACCACAGCGGCATCTACTACCCCGAGACGAACATGTCGATCAACTTCAACCTGTGGTTCATCGACTCGGCCGCGCACTCCGGCGGCATGGCGACGTACCGCCAGCAGGTGGACTACCTGCTGTACACGCAGAACGAGGTGCTCACCCCGGCGCAGGCCAACGCCCGCGTGGCGTCCTACCGGGCGCAGGGGGTCAGCCACACCGACAGCGTCGGCGCGGGCGGCACCTGCCCGACCGCGTCGCCGAGCACCGGCCCGAGCACGCCGCCGTCGGCGCAGCCGAGCACCCCGCCGTCCCCGTCGGCCCCGCCGACCGGTGGCACCGGCTGCGTCAACGCGCCACTGTGGAACATCGGTGGTGTCTACACCACCGGCAACCAGGTCAAGTGGGAGCGCAGCGCCAACGGCAACCCCGGCGGCCCGAAGTCCGGCGACGGCGTGCACCTGTGGCGCGCCCGCTGGTGGACGCAGGGCAGCGAGCCCGGCTGGACCCAGCAGTGGGAGGACCTGGGCCGCTGCTGACGCGGCACTGTCCAGGCTCGCCGTGAAGTGAAAGGATCAGCGCCCGTGACCCTCGTCCTCGGACTCGACGTCGGCGGGACCTCGTCCCGGGCGCTGATCACCACCCTCGACGGCGCCCGCGCCGGCTTCGGCCGCGCGGGCGCCGGCAACCCGGTGTCCGTGCCGCTCGCCGATGCCGTGGCCTCGGTCGCGGACGCCGTGCGGGCGGCGCTGTCCGGCCTGGACCCCAGCGAGGTGCGGTCGGCGGTGATGGGCATCGCGGGGACCGGCCGGTTCGCCGACCCGGTGGTGGCCGCCGCCTTCGGGCAGGCGTTCGCCGGGCTGGGACTGACCGTGCCGGTGCGGCCGGTGGGCGACGTGCTGGTGGCGTACGCCGCCGGGACCGCCGAACCGTCGGGCAGCGTGCTGATCTCGGGGACCGGCGCGATCGCCGCGCGGATCGACGCCGGGGAGATGACCGGCACCGCCGACGGCATCGGCTGGCTGCTCGGCGACCTGGGGTCCGGCTTCTGGCTGGGCCGGGAGGCGGCCGCGCTGACCGCTCGTGAGCTGTACACCCGTGTCCCGCAGGGCCGGCTGACCCGCAGCGTCGCCACGACGGTGCTCGGCACGATCCCGGCCGCCCCCTCCCGCCAGGCCGCCGACGACCTCATCGGCGCGCTGCACGCCGAGCCACCACGCCACCTGTCCCGCCTCGCACCGCTGGTCACCGACGCGGCCGCGCACGGCGACCCACAGGCGCTCGCCCTCGTCGACCGGGCCGCCGCCCACCTGACCGAGTGCCTCGCCGAGGTGCACACCGACGGCCCGGTCGTGCTCGCGGGCAGCGTCCTGACCACCTCCGCCCCCGTCCGGGACGCCCTGATCAAGCTGCTCGCCGACCGCCTGCCGGGCACGGCGATCTCCGTCGCGGGCCCCGGTGAGACCGGCGCTGCCCGCCTTGCCGCCCGCTTGGTGACCTGAGGAATTCTTGCACAACTATTGTGCATAACTAGTGTGCACACTTACTGTGCATCTCATGGACGACGAGTCGAACGCTGTTCCGCACAGCGTCGTACGCCTGGACGCGGCACAGATCCGCACCCTGGCCCACCCCCTGCGGGCCCGCCTGCTCGGCCTGTTGCGCGTCGACGGTCCGGCCACCGCCACCACCCTCGCCCGGCTGCTGGACACCAACACCGGCGCGACCAGCTACCACCTGCGCCAGCTCGCCGACGTGGGTCTCGTGGCCGAGGAGGCGGAGCTCGGCACCAGCCGCCAGCGCTTCTGGCGTGCCGCCCACGACGCCAGCACCTGGCGGCCGACGGACTTCGACGACGACCCCGACGCCCGCGCCGCCGCGGAGTGGATCGAGGGCCACCAGGTGCGGTTGATGAGCGAGCAGGCCGAACTCTGGCTGGCGGCACAGCCGCAGGCCCCGCACGCCTGGCGGGAGGCCGCGACGATCAGCGACGCCATGCTGACCGTCGCACCGCAACGGCTGCGCGCGCTCAACGAGGAGATCTGGGAGCTGATCGTGAAGTACCGGCAGGACCCGTCGTTCGCCGAGGAGGAGGGTGCGGCCCAGGTCCACGTGTTCCTGGCCAGCTTCCCGCGGGCGGAGGAGCTGCGATGAGCGCGCTGTCGGTCACCCAGGTACGCCGCCGGTTCCTGCTGCTGCACGGGCTGCGCTGGCTGCCCGCCGGGCTCATCATTCCGGTGCTGATCCTGGTCATGCAGGAGCGCGGGCTGACCCTGCCGCAGATCGGGCTGGTCGCCACCGCGCAGGGCATCCTCGTGCTCGCGCTGGAACTGCCCACCGGGGGGCTGGCCGACGCGCTCGGCCGCAAGCCCGTGCTGGCGACCGCGTGGGTGGTGAACCTGCTGTCGCTGGGGCTGTTCGTGGTGGCCGACTCGGTCGCGCTGTTCTTCGCCGTCTGGGCGCTGCAGGGCATCCACCGGGCCCTCGACTCCGGCCCGCTGGAGTCCTGGTACGTCGACGCCACCCTGGCCGCCGACCCGGAGGCCACGTACGAACCCGGCCTCGGGCTCGCCGGCACCGTCATCGGCGTGGCGATCTCGGCCGGGGCGCTGCTGTCCGGCGGCCTCATCGCGCTCGGCCCGGTCGGGCCGTTCAGCGCGCTCACCGTCCCCGTGGTCGCGGCCACGGCGATGCAGGTGGTCGCCCTGGTCGTGCTGCTGTGCCTGATGGTCGAGGTACGCCCCGCCCGCGGCGCGTCCGCGCTGCGCGCCTCGGTGCGGGAGGCACCGCGGATGATCGGGCAGTCGTTCGGCCTGCTGCGCCGGTCGCGGGTCCTGCTCGCGCTGGTGGCCGTGGAGCTGTTCTGGGGTTTCGGCATGGTCACCTTCGAGTCGCTGCTGCCGGTCCGGCTCGCCGAGGTCGTCGGCGACGCCGACCGGGCCGCCGCGCTGCTCGGCCCGGCCACGTCGGCGGCCTGGCTCGTCTCGGCCGCCGGGGCCGCCCTGACCCCGCTGCTGCTGCGCTGGCCCGGGGCCGCCCCGGGGGCCGCGCTGCTGCGGATTCTGCAGGGCGTGACGGTCGTCGGCATGGGACTGTTCGCCGGGCCCGTCGGCGTGCTGGTCGCATTCCTGGCCTGCTACGCCGTGCACGGGGCGTCGAACCCGCTGCACACCGGGCTGCTGCACCGCCAGGTCGACGGCCCGTACCGGACCAGCGTGCTCTCGTTGAACTCGATGATGGGGCAGCCTGCCGGGGCGCTCGGCGGGGTCGCGCTCACCGCACTCGCCGCCGCCACGAGCATCAGCACGGCGATGCTCGTCGGTGCGGTGGTGCTCGCCGCCGCGGCCCCGCTCTACCTGCCCGCCTGGCGCGAAGCCAGGCGCAAGCCGGTGCCCGCCGAGCGCGACGTCGCGGAGCTGGCGCCCACCGGCTGACGCCGCTAGCGCACTGCCACCGGTCGAGGTGTCCGGTCCGGACAGGACGATGATCCTGAGCTGTCCGCCACCCGCTGCGAACCGGGAGCGCCGCCCCCCGTGGGCGGGGCTCCCGGTGGCGGATGCGGATCACTCACCCGAGTAGGTGCCGAAGCTCCAGATCACGCCCTGCGGGTCGCGGACGCTGAAGCCACGCGAGCCGTAGTCCTCGTCGCGGAGCTCCCGCAGCACGGTCGCCCCGGCCGCCACCGCCCGCGCGAACAGCGCGTCCGGCTGATCCGTCACCAGGTAGACCAGGCCCCGGCCGGCGGGGATGTCGTGCACGTTGTCCGGGCGCGGGCTGCCGAGCATGATCCCGCCGCCGGGCGGCCAGCGCAGCTCCGCGTGCTCGACGGTCGGCCCGGTGCCGTGCACGGCGGTGGTCTTGAAGCCGAACGCCTCCTCCAGGAACGCGATGGCGGCGTGCGCGTCGGTGTAGGTCAGGCAGGGCCAGACCATGGCGTTGTCACTCATGCCTCCAGCGTGGCCGTTTCCACCTCGTCCTGGCTTGGAAGAATGGGAAGTTCCTCCGACTGCGCCCAGTGCGACGGCGCGACACCCGCGAACTCGCGCCACTCGCGGGCGAGATGGGCCTGGTCGTAGTAGCCGCACGCGGCGGCGATGTCGGCGAGGGCGCGTCGGTGCGGTTCGCGTACGAGCCGGGTCGAGCGTCCGAAGCGGACCAGGCGCAGCGCGTCCTTGGGCCCGACGCCGAACTCGGCGGCGAACCGCGCGCACAGGTGACGCCGGCTCCAGCCGGTCTCGGCGGCGAGCTCGCCGACCCGCAGCGCGCCGCCCGAGCGCATGATCCGCCGCCAGGCGAAGGCCAGCTCGGGCGCGGGCTCCACCGGGTCGAGGCGGCGGGCGAGTGCCGCGTCCAGCAGCGCGAACCGCTGCGGCCACGACGCCGCCCGGAGACGGTCCGCCAGCGGTTCGAGCGACAGCGGCGCGACCGCCGCCGCGAGCGCCGCGGCCGGCATGCCGAACAGGGCGCGGGCGCCCGCGGGGGTGAGCGCCAGCTGCACCCCGAACTGGGTGCCGTCGTGGTGGATGAACGCGGGAGCCATCGTCAGGCCGCTGGCCAGCGCGGTGTAGCCGCTCGGCGCGTGGTCGGCGGCCAGCGAGACCAGGGTCGGCTCCTCGAAGCTGATCACCACGGTCAGGTCGGGCGAGGGCAGGCCGAGATGCACTCCCGGGGCGAACCCGCGGTAGTGATAGCCGAGGTACTGGCGGACGTAGCGCCGCAGGTGCGGTGCCGGCACGCCGTCGACATGCTCCGCGATAGTCATACCGGAGCCATTTTCCATGGCGGACGCGGATTCTCAGGGCCGCAGGGCCGCGATCACCGGCGCGAACGCCTCCAGGTAGGGGTCGTGGACGGTCAGGTAGCTGAAGCCGTAGCGCTCGCGCTGGCGCAGCAGCTGAGCGGCCATCTCCTCGACCGTGCCGAACAGCAGGAACGGCGACTCCAGCGCCTGCTCGACGGTCATCGCCCCGTCGGTGTCGGCGCTGACCTGCTCCGCGGCGGCGTGCCGGTCGCCGGTCTCGACCACCCGCTGGATCAGCGCGTGCCACTCGATCCGCTCGGCGCGCGGGCCGGCGTGCTCGCGGGCGAAGGAGACGCGCCCGTCCGTCTCGGTCGCCGACGCCAGCCGGAAGGTGCCCGGGTCTGCGCCCTTGACCTGGTATGCCCCGGCCACCGAGACGATGTCGGCGTGCGTGGCGGCGATGCGCAGGATCCGGTCGCCGGTGCCGCCGACGATCAGCGGCGGCCCGTACCCGCCGAAGCCCTGCTTCTGCACCGGCAGCGGTGGCGCGCCGCCGGGCAGCGGCTTGGTGTCGTCGGTCCGGAACCAGCGGCCCAGTTCGCCGATCATCCGGTCGAGCTGGCCGGCCCGGGCGCCGAACGGGGCGAACGGCAGACCCGCCGCGTCGAACTCCCACTTCATGTGTCCCGCGCCGAGGCCGACCTCCAGCCGTCCGCCCGTGAGCAGGTCGGTCGTGGCGATCTCCCGGGCCAGCAGCGCCGGGTTCCAGAACGGCACGTTGAGCACCAGAGTGCCGACCCGCAGCCGCTCGGTCGCCGCCGCGGCCGCGACCAGCACCGGGAACGGCGCGGGCGCGCCCAGGTGGTCGGCGGCGAACACGGTGTCGTAGCCGAGCCGCTCGGCCAGCCGGCAGCGCCGCACGAAGACATCGCCGGAGGGCACCGAGAACACGTTCGACGAGAACCGGAACTCACGCATACGGTGACCCTGCCGTGTCACGGTGCGATGCGCCAGCGCTCTTGCGGTCGTCGCGCACAGTGATTGCCATGACGTCGCTGCCGCCCGGTCCGCCGAAGCCGAAGAGCCCGGTACGCAAGATCCTCATCATCTGCGCGATCGTCCTCGTGCTCTGCTGCGGTGGCGCGGGCGTCGCCGGCTTCTTCGCCTGGCGGGGGATCACGACCGCGCTCGGCCCGCCCAGGGACGCCGCCGTGGCGTACGCCGATGACCTGGTCGCCGGTGACTACGCCGGCGCCTACGCGAGCCTGTGCCGCCGCACCCGCGAGCTGACCAGCGAGCAGCAGTACGTCGCGGAGCAGAGCGCGCGGCCGCGGATCAGCGGCTACTCGGTGGCGGGCGTCAACGTGGAGCAGCACAACTCGACCGTGAGCGGCGTCGTCACCTTGGAGCTGACCAGGGCCGCCGACGGCTCGCAGTACGTGCTGGGCATCCCGCTGCTCAAGGAGGACGGACAGTGGCGGGTCTGCCTGTAGCCGGTCGGGCGAGGTAGCCGGGCGGCCGGGGCTCGTCGCCCCGGCCGCCCGCCGCCGCTCAGCGGCAGTGGTGGATGTCGCTGGTGGCCGAGGCGTACACGAGGTCGGCGCTGACGCCCAGCGTCTGCGGGACGACGAGGTGCACGCCGTGCACGGTGAGCCCGCCCTCGACGGGCACCTGCTCGTTGAACACGATCCTCGCGCCGGGCACGCCCGGGATCGCGACCGTGCTGTTCGGACCGGTGGTCACGGTCACCACGACCCCGCCGACGAGCAGCTGCCCGACGGTGACCGCGCCGGTCGACCCGGCGCAGTCCGTGACGGAGGTGGTGCGGACGTCGCGCAGCGCGATCGCAGGCAGGCCGGGCAGGCCGAGGTCGACCGAGCCGACCGTCGCGGTCGCGGTGGAGGCGCCCGGGGCGGTGCGGGTGGTGACGTTCGCGCACAGCGCCCCCGCCCGCAGCACCAGCACGTTCACCGTCGCCGTGCAGGGTGTGGCGGTGGCCGACGGGTCGGCGGTGCGCACCGCGCCGGTGTCCGGCGCGGCGGGCAGGGTCGCGGTGCCGACCAGGACTTTCAGCTTGCCGGAGAGGGCGTACGCCCGGCCGGTCTCGTACTGCAGGCCCACCGTCGCCGCGGCCTGGCTCGGCTCGTAGAAGGAGTTCCCGGTGTAGCCGCCCGACACGGGCACCTGGCCGTCGGCGTCCAGCGGCTGCGCCACGTCGGCGATCACGCAGGCCACGGTGCCGACGGTGTCGGTGTACGCGGTGCACGACTGCGCCGACGGCCCGCTGCCCAGCGTCAAGGTGACCGGGGCCCCGGCGACGGGCGTGCCGTCACCGGGCAGCGGCGGCGTCGAGCCCTCGGTGAGCCGGGCGGCCAGCCGCGCGGGTTCGTCGTTGGCGACGTTCACGTCACCGGTGTACGCCAGGCGTGTCTGCTCCTTGGTCACGGTGAAGCCGGCCGTCGCCGAGCTGGGCAGGTGCACCTCGTCCCCGGCGTAGGCGGCGGTCGCCGTGTACGGTCCCGGCGTCTCCTGGGGCACGACCGTGCAGCTCGCGACCCCGTCGTCGCCGGTGACGGCGTCGCAGGACTCGGTCGCGTTGAGCGCCAGGGCGACCGGCTCGCCGGGCAGCGCCGCGCCGGTGTCGGTCAGGGTCAGCTTCGCGGCCAGCCGGACCGGGTCGTGGTAGTCGCCGGTCACGTCGCCGGTCCAGGCCAGCGTGGTCGGTTTGCGTTTGACCTCGTACGTGGCGGACACGTTCGACGCGTGCCGGGTGGTGTCCCCGGCGTACGAGGCGGTCAGCGCGCGGCTGCCCGCGGGGGCCTGCGGGGTGACCGTGCACGCCGCCTCGCCGGCCGCGTCGGTGACCGCGCTGCAGCCGGCTGTTCCGGCCAGCGTGAACTGCACCGTCGCACCCGGGATCGGGGTGCCGCCGGTGGTGTACGTGAGCCGGGCGCGCAGGTTCGCGGGTGCGCCGACCGGGCCCGAGGTCGCGCCGAGGTAGCTCAGCGTCGTGTCGCGTACCTGGTAGGAGATGGTGATGGAGGCGTCGTCGCCGGTCTCGGCGATGCTGACGTTGCCGGCGCCCGCCGTGGTGTGGCTCGCGCCCGACCCGCCGTTGCCGCCGTCGAACCCGGCGATCAGCGGCACCGGGGCAGCGCCGCCGGACGAGCCGCCGCCACCGCCGTACCAGCCGCCGCCCCCACCGCCGCCGCCTCCACCGCTGGTGCCGGGCGCGAGCGCGCCGACCCCGCCGACGGCGAACGCGCCGGGGAAGCCGACCAGTCCGAGCGGCCCGAACGGCAGGCCGCCGTTACCGGCCCCGCCTGCGGTGCCGTCGCCGCCGTCACCGGACGGGGCGCAGCTCGCGGCGAAGCAGCCGCCCCCACCGCCACCTCCGCCACCGGCGACGACCAGCCGCGACGCGGCCGAGTCACACGGGCTGCCGAGCGAGCAGGTGCGCAGGTCAGAGGCTCCGCCGCCCGCCCCGCCGTGGAACGGGGAGCCCGCGCCGGCTTCGCCGCCCCCGCCGAAGCCCGGCAACCCGTCGTCGCCGCCGTCACCGCCGCGCTCGCCGACCTCGACCCACAGCCGGGTGACACCCGCCGGGATCGCCAGGTCGGCTTCGACCCGCGCACCGGGGCGGCCGTCCTCGCCGCTGCCCGCCCCGTTCCCGCCGCGCGCCCCGACCACGACGACGTGCACGTTCGTCACACCCGCGGGCACGTTCCAGACCTGCTCGCCGCCGGTGGCGGTGTACGTCGCCGTCACCTGGTGATGGGCCCAGGCGGGCGATCCGCCCGCGATCACCCCGCCGGCGGCGGCCGCGACGCCGATCAGCGCCGCCAGCGCCGCCCTGCTTGCCCGTCCACGCACGCAGACCCTCCTCAATAGACCAAGCTCGACCGTTCAACGAGCTGATCGAGGCGGCCGAGGTATCGGCAACCCGACACGGGCGCACGCGGAACCGGGCTCCCGCACCGGCCCGCACCGGGGGGCGGTTCCGGCCCGCGGGCTGCGGATACGCGCCAGACGTGGACCGTGCGGACGTGTCCGGCCCTACGTTTCGCCCATCATCGCCACGATTGGGGAGACGCCATGTGGAGACTCTGGTACGTGCTGGGTGCGGCACTGGTCGGGTTCGGACTGCTGATCGGAGCCATGGCCGGCTACGGGTACACGCAGCTCGTCGACGAGCAGGCGAGGGCGGAGCAGCTGCTGTCGGAGTCGCAGGGGGAGGCGGAGCTGCGGCTGCGGCAGGTGCGGATCGCCGGCATCGAGGACGACAGGAGCAACAACATCCTGTTCGGGGTGGGGAGCCTGCTCCCGATCGCGGGTGGTGTCGGGCTGGTCGTGGCCGGACACCAGGGGAGGCGGCGGGCGGGCTGACGGCTCGACGTTGCGTGTGGACCCGGTGACGCCGAGAGATGTCGGGACGGCCGCGACACCGCGAAATGACATCCAAAGTACCGCTGAGGTTACGTGCTTGTTTCCATTGTTACGCAGAGGTTACAAGTGCTTCCGGGTGATCCATTTCGATCCTAGGTTTTCGGCCACCGTCACCAGCTGTGGTGTTCGGCACCGGACGCGGAGGACCTCGACATGCCACATCGGATCGTGCAACGTCCCGGACGACACAGGCGGGTGATCGGCGCGCTGGTGGCCACGGCGCTGCTCGGGTCCGGCCTGACGGGCCTTTCGGGCAGTGCCGTGGCCGCCCCGCCGACCGGTGCCGAGCCGACCGCCCGGTACCTCGTGCAGCTCGACGGCGAGCCGCTGGCCACGTATGCCGGTGGGGTGGCGGGGTTCGCGGCGACCAAGCCCGCCGCCGGGGCGAAGCTGAACCGGGCCTCGGGCGGTGCCACGGCCTACCGGACGCACCTGCGCCGGCAGCAGGAGCAGGTGCTCCAGGACGCCGGTGTGCCGCAGAACCGGCCCCGGGTCACGCTCGACACGGCGTTCAACGGCTTCGCGATGGAGCTGACCAGGTCGCAGGCTCTGCGGCTGCGCGGCACTCGGGGCGTGCGGGCGGTGTACGACAACCGCAAGGTGCACACCCTGACCTCGCACACCCCTGACTACCTCGGCCTGACCGGCCGCGACGGTGTGTGGCGCGAGCAGTTCGGCGATGTCTCCCGCGCCGGTGAGGGCGTGATCGTCGGCGTCATCGACAGCGGCTTCTGGCCGGAGAGCGCGAGCTTCGCGCCGCTGCCCTCGCCGCGCCCCGACCAGGCGATCATCGACGCGAAGTGGAGGGGCACCTGCGACGTCGGCGTCGAGGCGCCGGTCACCTGCAACAACAAGGTGATCGGGGCCCGCTGGTACAACGACAGCGGCATCGCCGAGGCGTTCCCCGACGAGTTCTCCTCACCGCGCGACCGCAACGGCCACGGCACCCACACCGCCAGCACCGCCGCCGGTCTGCACGGCGTGCCGGCGAAGTCGGGCGCGGAGGACCTCGGCCGGATCTCCGGCATGGCCCCGGCCGCCCGGCTCGCGATCTACAAGGCGCTCTACGACACCGGTGAGGGCGGGGCGACCGGTACGGAGATCGACATCGTGCACGCCGTCGACGACGCGGTCGCCGACGGGGTCGACGTGATCAACTATTCGGTCGGCGACGACAGCGAGTACTTCGGGGCCATCGACGCGGCGTTCTTCAACGCCGCGGCCGCCGGGGTGTTCGTGTCCGCCGCCGCGGGCAACGCGGGGCCGACCGCAGGCACCGTCGACAACTCCACGCCGTGGGTGACCACGGTGGCCGCGAGCACCACCGACCGGCAGCGCGCGCGCACCCTCACCCTCGGCGACGGCACCACGGTCACCGGCGCGGGCCTGGGCGACACCGGTGTCGGGCCGGCGCGGCTGGTCTCGGCGAAGGACGGCGCGCTGGACGCGGGCGACACCTACAACGCCGAACGGTGCGTCGACGGCACCCTCGACCCGGCGAAGGTCACCGGCGCCATCGTGGTCTGCCTGCGCGGCGACATCGCGCGCACCGACAAGAGCCGCACGGTGGCGCGGGCGGGCGGCGTCGGCATGGTGCTGTACAACGACGAGCTGGGCTCGCTCAGCGCCGACGCGCACACCGTGCCCACGGTGCACATCGACGAGGTCGACGGCGCGCGGGTGCTGGCGTACCTCGCTTCCGGGCAGCCCACGGCGTCGCTGTCGCCGGCAGCTCTGCAGACGGTCGAAAGCCCCTCGGTCGCGGCGTTCTCCTCCGCGGGCCCGTCGGCCTTCAACGCCGGTGAGCTGATCAAGCCGGACATCAGCGCACCCGGCCAGGACATCGCGGCGGCGTTCTCGCCCTCCCAGGCGGGCAACGACTTCGCGCTGGCGTCGGGCACGTCGATGGCGGCCCCGCACATCGCGGGCATCGCCGCGCTGCTGCTGGCCGAACACCCGGGCTGGTCGCCGGCCACGGTCCGCTCGGCGCTGATGACCACCGCGTCGGACGTCACCGACCGGGGCAAGCCGATCAAGATCGGCTCCCGTGACGCCACCCCGCTCAACTACGGATCCGGTCAGGTTCGTCCGGGCAGCGCCTTCGACCCGGGCCTGGTCTACGACTCCACCGCGCCGGACTGGCTGCGCTACCTGTGCGGCGTGGCCGCCGACCGCGGCGGCGAGTTCGGGCTCGACGGGCTGCAGGGCTGCGCGGAGATCGGCCCGATCGACACCGCGCAGCTGAACTACCCGTCCATCTCGCTGGGCCGGATGGTCGGCAAGCAGCAGGTCACCCGCACCGTCACCAACGTCGGCCGCAAGACGAGCACCTACACCGCCTCGGTGCAGGCGCCGCGCGGCTACCACGTGAAGGTCACGCCCGCGAAGCTGACGATCAAGCCCGGCCGGACCGCCCGGTTCACCGTCGAGGTCACCAACATCAGCGGCGCGTTCGACACCTGGGCCGACGGCGCGCTGACCTGGCGCGACAGCCTCGGTCACCGGGTGCGGACCCCGCTGGTGGTCCGCAACGCCGGGCTCATCGCCCCGGACGCGATCACCGGCACCGGCACGTCCGGCAGCACCCGGATCACCGCCGAGATCGGCTACCCGGGCCGGTTGATCACGGACCTGGTCGGCCTCACCGCCGGGACCGCGAGCACCGTCACGCTGAGCGGCGACGGGGTCCCGTGGGACTGGAGCTCGTCGAACAACCTGCCGGTCCCGCTGCCCCCGTCGATGTACAAGGGCACCGTGCACGTGCCGGGCGGGGCCCGTGAGCCGTACGTGCGGGTGACCTCGCGGCTGCCCATCTGCTCGCACATCGACTGGGAGGACGAGGAGGGCGTGATCCCCTGCACCGAGTTCTCCGTCGAGGCGTACGACATGACGGGCAAGTTCGTCAACGCGACGGTCAGCGGCGGCTGGGGCGCGACGCTGCGGCTGCCGGAGGGCGAAGCGGACTACATCCTCGTGCTGGAGCAGGCGTTCCTCGGCAACATGCCGCCGGGGCAGGACTCGGAGACGTACACGATCACCACGTACGTGCCCGGCGCACCAAGTTCGGCGACCGGCAAGCTGAGCATCGACCCGAAGCACCCGGTGGTGCGTCCGGGCCAGACGGTGAACCTGACGGTGCGCTGGTCCGGCCTGCTGCCGGGCCGGAAGTACATCGGTTACCTGGTGCTGGGCAACGGGTCGGGCCCGCTGAAGACGCTGCCGATCACGGTGCAGTCCTGACCGTGGCGGCAGGCCGGGCGAACCGCGGCTGTGACCCAGGTCACCACCGCTCCGCCCGGTCTGCCGCCTCGGCAGGCGGCAATGATTTCCTCCCCGAACGGTGGTCAGCAGCGGCGGGGACACGATGCGGGGCGGCGGGACTTCGATTCCGATCCGCCCCGTTCGCCTGCGCGGACCCGTCGAGTTCGTCGGACGGGCAGCCGAACTCGCCCTGCTGCGCCGGCTCGTCGCGGCCCCGACGGCCCTGGTGCTGCTGGAGGGCGAACCCGGCATCGGCAAGAGCCGCCTGGTCGCCGAGCTGCTCGCCGACCTGCCCGGCCACCGCCTGGTCGGCGAATGCGACGACGTGCCGGAGCCGTTCCCGCTGGGCGTGCTGCTCGACGCCGTACGGGCCGGGGCCGACCGGCTCGGCCCGCTCAACCCGGTGGCCGGCGCCCTCGCCCCGCTGCTGCCGGAACTCGCCGGGGTACTCCCGCCCGCGCCCCCGCCGCTGGCCGACCCGGCAGCCGAACGGCACCGGCTGCTGCGGGCCCTCGCCGCGGTGCTGGAAGGGCTGGCCCCGGCGGTCCTGGTGCTGGAGGACCTGCACTGGGCCGACCCCGTGAGCTGCGAGTTCCTGGCCTACCTCAGCACCCGTCCGGTGGACGGCCTGGCCGTGGTGCTGACCGCCCGCACTCCCGCACCCGGTGCCGGCACCCCGATCCACGACGCGCTGGCGCGGACTCCACCGTGGACGGTCACCCGGGTGGCGCTCGGCCCGCTGGACGCCGCCGAGGTGCGCCAGCTGGCCGCCCGGACGCTGGGCCTGGGCGACCCGCCGTCGGAGCTGACCGCGACCCTGCTGGACCGCACCGCCGGCATCCCGTTCGTGGTCGAGGAGGTGCTGCGCACCCTCGCCGAGCGCGGCGGTGACCCGATGGCCGACGACAGCGTCCCGTTCGTGCTGCGCGACGTTCTGCTCTGGCGGCTGAAGCCGCTGGACGAGCCGGTCCGCGAAGTGCTCGGCGCGGCCGCGGTGCTGGGCAACATGCCCGACCGCCGGGTGCTCGCCGCGACGCTCGGCCAGGACCGTACACAGGTCGACGCGGCGCTGACCGCCGCCCACCGGGCGGGCCTGCTGCACGACGCGGGCGACGGCCTGCGCTTCCGGCACGACCTGGCCCGGCAGGTGGTCTACCACCTGGTGCCGCAGCAGACCCGGGAGTGGCTGCACCTGCGGGTGGCCCGGGTGCTGGAGCAGGAACTGCCCCGGCCGGTCGCGCAGCTGGCCCACCACTACCGGCTGGCCGGCAGCGGCGCCGACTTCGTCCGCAACGCCGAAGCCGCCGCGGACCTGGCCACGGAGCGCGGCGACGACGCGACCGCGGCCGACTTCCTGCTGCAGACCATGGACGTCGCCGAGCTGCCCCGGCCGGTGCGGGCGCGGCTGGCCGGCAAGCTGGGCCGCGCCGCCATCGACGGGCTCAGCCAGGCCTCGGCGATCCCGGTGCTGGAACGGCTGCTGGCCGACCGCCGGCTGCCGCCCGGGGCCCGGGGCGAACTGGGCCTGGTGCTCGGGCGGATGCTGCGGCAGCAGGGGGAGGCTTCGCGCGGGTACGTCGAGATCGAGCGCGCCCTGCCGTACCTGCGTACGCCGCGACGGCGCGCGCAGGCGCTCGCCGTGCTCGCGGCACCGGACACCGTGGTCGGCCGGCATGTCGACTACCACCTGGCCCGGTGCGCGGAGGCGGAGGCGGCGGCCGACGCGGGCGGCGACCCGGCGGCACGGCTCGCGGTCCGCATCGCCCGCGCCTCGCTGCTGCTGGAACTCAACGACCCGGCGGCCTGGGCGATCATCGCCGACCTGCGCGCCTGCGAAGAACTCGCCGACCGGCCCCGCGAGCACGCCCGAGCCTGCCTCAACTGGGCGCAGGGCGCGCTGCACGCCGGGTACCTCGACCAGGCCGCCGCGCTGCTCGCGGCCGGGCGGGACCTGGTGGCGCAGACCGGGTACGAGCGGCTCAGTGCGCTTGTCGAGGCGACCGCGCTGTCGCTGGACCGGGCTGCGGGACGGCTGTCGGGACTGGCTGACCGGTTCGCCCAGCTGATCGCCGCGACCGAGCGCATGCCGGTGACCACCCTCGACGCGCGAGCGGAGCTCGCCACCGTGCTGGCCCTGACGGCCGGGGCAGGGGATGCGGAGCGGGCCGAGCGGGCGCTTCGCGAGGTCATCGCCGAGGCCCGGCGGGTCGGCGCCGTTTGGCCGCTGGTGCAGGCGCTGTCCGCGGCGGCGCGGCTGCTGCTGGAGCGGCGTCCGGACGAGGCCGTGTGGCACGCGAACGAAGCCGTGCTGATGGTCCGGGGCAAGGGCATCTGGGCATGGGCGGCCGACGCGGTCCTGGTGCTGGCCGAGGCGGCGGTGGCGGCCGGTGCGCCGGCCCGTGCGGCGGAAGTGGTCGCCGAACTCGCGGCCGGGCTCGACGGCAAGGACGCCCCGGTCGCCGCCGCCGTGCTGCGCCGCTGCCGCGAACTCCTCCCCGGGTGAGCACCGGGCCGCCGGTGGCCGCACGTCATGCCGGCCGCCCGGCCGCCCGGCCCCGCCCGCCCCAATAGACGTTGGCCTATCTGGATGAGAATTTGAGATCAAACTCAACCAGATAGGCCAACGTCTATGGAAAACGTGGACGTCACGAGTCAGAAAACCTGGACGTCGCGAGCCAGGAGGTGGTCGGCGCGACGGGTTCGGTCAGCGGAGCTTGTCGAGCCCGGCGCGGCGCAGGGCGTCGGCCATCGCGCTGTTGCCGACCGGCTCGCTGCGCTGCTGGCGCGGCTGCCCGCCGCGCTGCCCGCCCTGGCCACCCTGCCCGCCACGCTGACCGCCGCCGCGCTGTCCACCGCCGCCACCACGCTGGCCGCGATCCCCGCCGCCACCGCCGCCCTGGCGCGCGCCGCCGGCCGGGGCCGCCTCGTCCTCCAGACGCAGGGTCAGCGAGATGCGCTTGCGCGGGATGTCGACGTCGAGCACCTTGACCTTGACCACGTCACCGGACTTGACCACCTCGCGCGGGTCGCTGATGAAGTTCCGCGACATCGCCGACACGTGGACCAGGCCGTCCTGGTGCACGCCGATGTCGACGAACGCCCCGAACGCGGCCACGTTGGTGACGACGCCCTCCAGCAGCATGCCGGGCTGCAGGTCGCCGATCTTCTCGACGCCGTCCTTGAAGGACGCGGTCTTGAAGGCCGGGCGCGGGTCGCGACCGGGCTTCTCCAGCTCCTTGATGATGTCGGTGACGGTCGGCAGGCCGAAGACGTCGTCGGCGTATTCGGCCGGCTTGAGGGTGCGCAGCAGCGAGCCGTTGCCGATGAGCTTGGCCATCTCGATGCTGTTGTTCTTCAGGATGCGCTGCACCACCGGGTACGCCTCGGGGTGCACGCTGGACGCGTCGAGCGGGTTGTCGCCGTTGGGGATGCGCAGGAAGCCCGCGCACTGCTCGAACGCCTTGGGGCCCAGCCGCGCCACCTCCTTGAGCGCGGTACGCGAGCGGAACGGCCCGTTGGCGTCGCGGTGCAGCACGATGTTCTCGGCCAGGCCGGTGCTGATGCCGGAGACCCGGGCCAGCAGCGGCGCGGAGGCGGTGTTGACGTCGACGCCGACGCCGTTCACGCAGTCCTCGACCACCGCGTCGAGCGAGCGCGACAGCTTCACCTCGGACAGGTCGTGCTGGTACTGCCCGACGCCGATGGACTTCGGGTCGATCTTCACCAGCTCGGCGAGCGGGTCCTGCAGGCGGCGGGCGATGGAGACCGCGCCGCGGATCGACACGTCGAGGCTGGGCAGCTCCTGCGAGGCGTACGCCGACGCCGAGTACACCGACGCGCCCGCCTCGGAGACGACGATCTTCGTCAGGTTGAGCTGCGGCGCGAGCTTGATCAGGTCGATGGCGAGCTTGTCGGTCTCCCGCGAGGCGGTGCCGTTGCCGATCGCGATCAGCTCGACGTTGTGCGCCTGCGCCAGCTTGGCGAGGGTGGCCAGCGACTCGTTCCAGCGGTTGTGCGGCACGTGCGGGTAGATGGTGTCGTGGGCGACGACCTTGCCGGTGGCGTCGACGACGGCGACCTTCACGCCGGTGCGGTAGCCGGGGTCGAGGCCCATCGTGGCGCGGGTGCCGGCCGGGGCGGCCAGCAGCAGGTCGCGCAGGTTCATCGCGAAGACCCGGACGGCCTCCTCCTCGGCGGCCTGCCACAGCCGGGTGCGCAGGTCCAGGCCCAGGTGCACCAGGATGCGGGTGCGCCAGGCCCAGCGCACGGTGTCGTTCAGCCACTTGTCGGCGGGGCGGCCGCGGTCGCTGATGCCGAACGCGGCGGCGATGCGCTGCTCGAAGATGCTCGGGCCGGCGGGCGCGCCCTCGGCGGCGGGCTCGTCGGGCTCCATGACCAGGTCGAGCACCTCCTCCTTCTCGCCGCGGAACATGGCCAGGATGCGGTGGCTGGGCAGCTTGGCGTACGGCTCGGAGAAGTCGAAGTAGTCGGAGAACTTCGCGCCCTCCTCGGCCTTGCCCTCGCGCATCTTCGACACGATGCGACCGCGGGTCCACATCTGCTCGCGCAGCGCGCCGATCAGGTCGGCGTTCTCGCCGAAGCGCTCGACCAGGATCGAGCGGGCGCCCTCCAGCGCGGCGGCGGGGTCGGCGACGCCCTTGTCGGCGTCGACGAAACCGGCGGCGGCGGTCTGCGGGTCGTGCGAGGGGTCGCCGAGCAGCAGGTCGGCGAGCGGCTCCAGGCCGGCCTCGCGGGCGATCATCGCCTTGGTCCGCCGCTTGGGCTTGTACGGCAGGTAGATGTCCTCGAGGCGGGCCTTCGAGTCCGCTCCGTTGATCATCGCTTCGAGGGCGTCGTCGAGCTTGCCCTGCGAGCGGATCGACTCGAGGATCGTCGACCGGCGCTCCTCCAGCTCCCGCAGGTAGCGCAGCCGCTCCTCAAGGGTGCGCAGCTGGGCGTCGTCCAGCTCGCCGGTGACCTCCTTGCGGTAGCGGGCGATGAACGGGACGGTCGAGCCGCCGTCCAGCAGTTCTACCGCCGCGTTCACCTGGTTCTGCCGTACGCCGAGTTCCTCGGCAATGCGCTGCGCAATGGACGTCGTCACGGTGAGACATTCTGCCCGCACCCCGCCGTGCAGGCACGCAGGGGGCGGGGTGCGGGCGGTGCGGCGTCGGGTCAGGCGGAGGTGGTGGGCAGGGTGGTCAGCGGGGCGGCGAAGAACTCGGCGATGGGGTCGACCAGGCGGGCCGGGGCGATGGCGATCGCGTCGTGGCGGGCGCCGGGCACGACCATGGTGCGGGCGCGCGGGATGACGTGGGCCAGCTTCGTGTGGTGTTCCTCGAAGTAGCCGGGCGCGCTGGCGCCGCAGGCGAGCAGCACGTCGGCGGTCACTCCCGCGTACGCGTCGGCGGAGCCCTCGTGGGCCAGCACCTGCCGGGTCTCGAACAGGGTCATCGGCAGCAGCTCGCCCATCCGGCGGCCGATCGGGGTGCGCAGGAACGCGCGGCAGATCGCGGTGCGCACGCTCAGCGGCAGCCGCGACACCGCGGAGTGGGTGTTGACCCCGGCGGCGACGATCGCCATGGCACGGGCGGTCTTGCCCGCGCGCAGTGCCTCGTCCACGTGTTCGAGGTAGGTCCCGTCCGGTGTGCCGTCGATGCGCAGCGCCGCGTCGTAGAGGGCGAGGCGTTCGATCGGCAGGCGCAGCGCGGCCCGCAGGGCGACGAATCCGCCGTAGCTGTGCCCGATGACGTTTCGCGCCCCGGTGTGCTCCAGCACCGCGCCGAGGTCGTCGATCTCGTGCTCGACCGAGTACGGCTCGCGCCGGGCGGGGGCGTCGAGGCGGCCGCGCCGGTTGTAGGCGTGCACGGTGAACCGGCCGGAGAGCCGGGCGATCAGCCGCCGGTACTCCTCGATGGTGACCCCGCCGCCGTGCACCAGGACCACGCCCGGTCCCGTTCCGGCCGAGTGCAGGGCGATGCTCGCGCCGTCCGGCGCCGTGACCCGTTCCATGACTGCTCCCCTCGGTCTTAAACAGCGAACGCTGTTCGCAGTTTAGCGGTGGCAGGTGCTCCGGCGCATCCGGGTATACGAGCAGCGGCGGCAGCCCGATCGGGTCTGCCGCCGCTGACGACGGTGGTGCGGGTGGGCTCGGCTCAGCCGACCGACGACGGGATGGCGGCCGGGAAGCCCTCGCGCCGCCCGTACGCCACGCCGCACACGCCGGCACAGGTCAGCAGCGCGGCGACGACCGGCAGCGCGGCCGGTCCCCAGCCCGCGAGCACCATGCCGCCGACCAGCGCGCCGCCGCCGATGCCGACGTTGAACGCCGACGCGTTCAGCGCGGCGGCGGTGTCCGCGGCGCCGACCGGGGCCGCCCGCAGGATCGCCGCCTGCACCAGGGTGGCCAGGGCGTTCAGGGCCATACCGGCGACGGCGGCCGACGCCACGGCCACAGCGGCGGAGTGGCCCGACAGGGCGAGCGCGATCAACGCGACGGTCAGCGTGCAGGTGCCCGCCAGCATGGCGAACCGGGGCCGCTTGTCGACCAGCAGCCCGGCGGCGAGCAGGCCGACCGCGCCGGCCGCGCCGTAGCCGAGCAGTGCCGCGCTCAGCGCAGCCTCGCTCAGGCCCGTGGACTGCAGGAACGGCGAGATATAGGTGTAGAAGCTGAAGTAGCCGAGCATCGTCACCGCGGTGGTGACCACGACGATCGCCACCGACGGGGTGCGCAGCACCTGGAACAGGCTCATCCCGCCGCCCGGGGCCTCGCCGGGGTAGTCGGGCAGCAGCCGCCAGCCGACCAGGGCCAGCACCAGCGAGATCCCGGCGAGCACGGCGAACGTGGCCCGCCAGCCGACGGCGACGCCGAGCGCGGTGCCCGCGGGCACGCCGAGCAGGATCGCCACGGTGCCGCCGGTGAACACCAGGGTCACCGCCCGGCCGACCCGGTCGGGGGTGACCATGCGGGCGACGTATCCGGCGACCATGGCCCAGAACGCGCCGTGGGTGAGGCCGCCGATCAGCCGGGCAGCCGCAGCGAGCGGGTACACCGTGCTCAGCGCCATGATCACGTTGCTGGCGGCGTAGGCGATCAGCGCGCCCACCAGCAGCCCGCGGCGCGGGAAGCGCGCGGTCAGCCGGCCCAGCGGCGCGGCGAACAGCGCCACCATCAGGGCGTACCCGGTGACGAGCAGCCCCACCGTGGGCTCGCTGACGTCGAGGTCGCGGCTGATGGAACTGAGCAGGCCCATCGGCAGCATCTCGGTGGTCACCGACAGGAAGGTGCCCGCGGCCACCACGAGCAGCCCCGCCAGCGGCCACGGTGCCCGGGTCGCGGCGGCGGTCTCGGTGTGCGGTGTCGCGGTCATCGTTTGAAGGTAGGCGCTCGCACGGGATAACCCGTCCGGGTTTACCCCGTGAACTCAGACACAGCACCAGGGCTGACCCTGGCTAGTCCCCGGGATCGCCGCCGATCCCTCGACGCGGCCCCACCCTTCCCGGCACCCTGGCTGCGCTCACAGGGACTCGGGGAAGGGAGCTGGTCAGGGTGCGCCTCAGGAGGGTGCTGGCGATCGTCGGCGTGGTGGTGCTGCTGCTGTGCATGTGCTGCGCCGGAGCCGGTGTGTGGATCTGGAACGCGCAGGTGATCTCGACCGCGGACCGGGTCGACTTCACCCGGCCGCTGGCGGTGCCGCCGCTCGCGCCGTCGCGGATGGAGGCCGGGCGCCGGGTGTTCGACCTGAGGGCACAGGCCGGGGAGCACGACTTCGGCCGCGGCGCGACGCCGACCTGGGGTTTCAACGGCGACTTCCTCGGGCCGACGCTGCGGGCCGCGCGCGGCGAGCAGGTCGTGGTCAACGTCACCAACGCCCTGGACCAGACCACCACCGTGCACTGGCACGGCATGCACCTGCCCGCGGAGGCCGACGGCGGCCCGCACCAGCTGGTCGGGGCGGGCAGGACGTGGTCGCCGACCTGGAAAGTCGACCAGCCCGCGGCGACGCTGTGGTACCACCCGCACCTGCACGGCGAGACCGCCGGGCACGTGTACCGGGGCCTGGCCGGCATGTTCCTGGTCGACGACCCGGCGACGTCGGTGGCGGCGCTGCCGCACGAGTACGGCGTCGACGACATCCCGCTGATCGTGCAGGACAAGAAGTTCGACAGCGGTGGCAAGCTCGACGACAGCTCCTCGTTCCTGGGCGGGGTCGGCGTGCTCGGCGACACGGTGGCGGTCAACGGCACCGTCGGGCCGTACCTCGACGTGACCACCGAGCGGGTGCGGCTGCGGCTGCTCAACGGGTCGAATGCCCGCTCCTACGAGTTCGGGTTCCCCGACGGGCGCCGGTTCGCGCTGGTCGGGACGGACGGCGGGCTGCTGGAGTCGGCGCACGACACCGACCGGATCATGCTGTCGCCCGGTGAGCGGGCCGAGATCGTGGTGACGGTGCGGCCGGGGGAGCGCACCGTGCTGCGCAGCTACCCGCAGCCGCTGGAGACGGGTCTGCTCGGCGACCGGTTCACCGGCGGCGGGGACACCCTCGACATCCTGCAGCTGCGTGCCGCGGGCACCCTCGCCCCGCGCCCGGCGGTGCCGCAGCGGCTGGTCGGCATGCCGCGGCTGGACCGCGGCGACGCCGTGCAGCAGCGGCCGTTCAAGCTCAGCGGGCACGCCATCAACGGCAGGCAGATGGACATGGCCCGCGTCGACGCCGCGCCCGAGCGGGGCAGCGTGGAGATCTGGAAGGTCGTCAACAACGACGGCACGCCGCACAACTTCCACATCCACGACGTGCAGTTCCAGGTCCTCACCCGCGGTGGCGCCGCGCCGCCGCCGCAGCTGTCGGGCTGGAAGGACACGGTCTACCTGCCGCCGAACGTCACCTTCGAGCTGATCATGCGGTTCAGCGACTACGCGGACGCGGACACCCCGTACATGTTCCACTGCCACGTCCTCTACCACGAGGACGCGGGGATGATGGGCCAATTCGTGGTGGTGCCGCCAGGCGGCAAGCCGGGCGTCGTCGACCACGTCTCGCACCTGGCCCACGGCGCGCACCACTGACCCTGGGGGATGGGGCCGTCGCCGGCGGGAGCAGCGCTGCCGCCGGCGACGTCGTCCCCCTCGTGCAGCCGTCAGGCGATCCGGACCTCGTGCGCGGCCGCGTCGGCGGCGGCGAAGGCCAGCAGCCGGGCGCCCTCCTCGGCGACCGCGTCGCGGTCGGCGGCGGTGAACTCGGTGAACGGCTCGACGGCCAGCACGGCCCGGCCGCGTTCGCGCTCCATGCGCCACATCCCGGCGACGGACCCGTCGATCAGGACGGTCGCCCGGATGATGCCGTTGACGGTGAAGATGCGCTTGCGGTGCTCGTCGGAGATGATCCGGGTGCGGTCGGCGTGCGACAGCAGCACGCTGTCGAACTCGCCCAGCAGCCGCACCGGCGCGGGCACGTCGGCCTCGGGCCGGGGCGCGTCCGGCAGGTCGAACAGCTCGACGCCGTGCTCGTCGCGGAGCGCGAGCAGCCGCGGCCGCAGCCGCTCCACGACCTCTTTCAGCCGGGTCACGCCCGCCCAGGCCTGCACGTCGCGCACGCTCGCCGGGCCGTACGCGGCCAGGTAACGCAGCACCATGTCGTCGGCCGACGGGACGGCGAGCCCGGCGGACAGCCACGACTCCGCCGAGGTGTGCGCGGCCTGCCCGCTCGACCCCCACAGTCCGCGCGGCGGCACCTGCACCAGCGGCACCCGGATGCGCACGACCGGCGCGAGCGCGCCGCCGTCGTAGCCCGGAAACCGTTGCGCCAGCAGCTCGCCCAGCTCCGCGAACGTGCGCGGCTGCGCCTCCACCAGCTCGCGGCCGTGCGCGGCGACCGCGTCCAGATCCAGGCCGGTCAGCTGCTTGCCGTAGGCGGCGGCCAGCCCGCGTTCCAGGGCCGGCGCCAGCACCGGGCGCAGGGCCAGGCAGTCGTCGGCGGTGACCAGGTGGATCGTCGAGCGCATCAGCGCGATGCGGACCGCCCGCCGGTCGGTGATCAGCCGCGACAGCTCGCCCGGTGCGAAGTCCTCCAGCCGGTTCCACAGCGCCACGTACGGCGGGTTCGGGGCCTGCGCCTGCAGCCCGAACAGGTGCGCGACCGCGTCGTGCACCGGGATCCGGGCGCGGCTGAGCAGCAGTTGGCGCGACAGCAGGGCACGGTTGAGTGTTTGACGACTGAGCACGGGGGCCATAGGCATTTAAGCTACGTGGTGCGCCCGCCGGTCCGGCCGGGCGCTCGTGGTAGGAGAGTGCGATGACCGAGCTGCCGATCCCCGGCCCGTACGTGCCCTGGGTGGGCGACATCCCGTCGCGCCCCGCGGCGGACGGCCCGCTGCAAGGCGTGCGCCTGGCCGTCAAGGACCTGTTCGACGTGGCCGGGCTGCCCACCGGCGCGGGCAACCCCACCTGGCTGTCCACGCACCCGCCCGCGACCCGCGACGCGGCGGCGGTGGCCGTGCTGACCGGCGCGGGCGCGCACATCGTCGGCAAGACGCACACCGACGAGATGGCGTACAGCCTGTTCGGCACCAACGCGCACTACGGCGCACCGGACAACCCGGCCGCACCGGGGCACATCACCGGCGGCTCGTCCAACGGCACCGCCGCCGCGGTCGCGGAGGGCTCGGCCGACCTGGGGCTGGGCACCGACACCGGCGGTTCGGTGCGCATCCCCGCCGGCTGGTGCGGCCTGTACGGCCTGCGCCCCAGCCACATCCGGGTCAGCCGGGCCGGGGTCGTGCCGCTGTGCGGCTCGTTCGACGTGCCCGGCCTGCTCACCCGTGACCTGGCGCTGCTGCGCACCGCGACCGGCGTGCTGCTGACCGGCGGCCCCGACACCACCCCGATCCGCGGCCTGGTCGCCCCGGCCGACCTGTGGGAGCTGGCCGAGCCGGCGGTGCGCCAGGCGCTGCAACCGGCGCTGGAACGGCTGGCCGCGACGCTGCCGTGCGACGAGAAGCCGCTGTGGGGCTCGGCCCCGGCCCCGGACTACCGCTTCGCCTACGCGGTGCGCACCGGCTGGGAGTTCTGGCAGCGCCACGGCGACTGGGTGCGCGAGCACGAACCGGTCTTCGGCCCCGGCGTGGGCGAGCGGGTGCGCGCGGCGTCGGTGCGTACCCACGAGGAACTGGTGGCCGCGGACCGGGAGATCACCGCGGTCCGCACCACGATGGCGCGGCTGCTCGACGGCGCGGTGCTGGTCATCCCGACCGCGCCCGCGCCCGCCCCCGGGCGCGGCGTCGACACCGGCCCGCTGCGCGCCCCGATCCTCGGCCTGACCGGCATCTCCAGCGTCGTGGGCCTGCCCGCGCTCAGCGTGCCCGGCGCGGTCGTGGACGGCCTGCCGGTCGGGCTGTGCCTGGTCGGCGCACCCGGCACGGACGAGTCCCTGCTCGAACTCGCGGAGGTATTGCGATGACCGAACCGGGCGCCCTCGCGCCGGCAGACGCCGACCTCGACGTCCGCGACGCCCCGCCGCCGGGGCTGTGGCAGCGGATGAGGGCCGACCCCCAGTACGCCCCCGAGTACCTGGCGCTGGAGGCGGTGACCCGGATCGGGCCGCAGGCCGCGGCCTGGGTCGCCCGCATGCGCACGATGTATCCGACCATGCACCCCGACGGCCTGGCGCAGTTGGCGGTCAAGCGGTTCCGGCGGCACGCCCGGTTCACCGGCGCGGTGTCGGGCTCGGTCGGCCTGCCCGGCGCGATCGCCGACCTGGCCACCCTGGCCTGGACGCAGAGCCGCCTGGTGCTGCACCTGGCCGCGGTGTACGGCGTCGACCCGACCCACCCCGACCGGGCCACCGACCTGCTGGTGCTGCAGCGGGTGCACAAGGCGACCGAGGCGGCCCGGCTGGCGCTCGGCGTCGCCCAGGGCCGCGAGGGCGTCGGCGCCGCGCTGGCCAAGGGCGTCGGCACCACCGCGAGCCGGGCCCCGGTCGGCCGGGCGCTCGGGCGGCTGAGCTGGAAGCTCGCGCAGATGGCCGGGATGCGGGCGGTGCGCAAGGTCGCCGCGAAGGCGATCCCGTTCGCCGCGATCATCTTCGGTGCGTGGGCGAACTCGTCGACCGTCAACGACCTGGCCTCGCGCGCGATCAACCGGTACCGCCCGCCGGCCCTGACTGCCGTGCCGCACCCGCGCCCGGCCTCGCGGTGACCGCTGCGGATCCGGCCGTCGCCGGCCACGACCTGCCCGGACCGCCGGCCCCGGCCGGCGGTCCCGGCCGTCCCGCCGCGGAAGCACGCGCCACCAAGGGCGTGCCCGTGGCGCGGCGGGGCAGGCGGCGCGGGGAGACCACGGTGGCGAACGTCGCCCGGCTGGCCGGGGTGTCCGCGCCGACGGTGTCCAAAGTGCTCAACGGGCATCCCGGTGTCGCCGCCGAGACCCGCGAGCGGGTCGAGCGGGTGCTGCGCGAGCAGGACTACCGCCGCCCCGACGCGGTCACCCAGGCGCCGATGCTGGAGGTCGCGTTCCAGGCGCTGGAGAGCCACCTGGCCATCGAGATCATGCGCGGGGTGGCCCGGGTCGCGGGCGCGCGCCAGCTCGCGGTCGGCTTCACCGAGACGGCGTCGGGCCCAGGCTGGCTCGACCAGGTGCTGCGGCGGCGTCCGGTCGCGGTCATCGCGGTGTACGGCGCGGCCATGCGCCGCGAGCACGCCCGGCTCGCGGCGAGCGGGATCCCGCTGGTGGCGCTGGACCCGACGGGCGAGCCGGTGCACAGCGTGCCGTCGGTCGGCGCGGCGAACTGGAACGGCGGCCTGACCGCCACCCGCTACCTGCTGGAACTTGGCCACCGCCGGATCGCGATGATCGGCGGGCCGCCCGGCTTCCTGGCCGCCCGGGCCCGCCTCGACGGCTTCCGCGCCGCGATGGACGCCGCGGGTGTGCCGGTCGAGGCGCAGCTGCTGCGTTCCGGGACGCTGTCCTACGAGGACGGCCTGCGCCACGGCCGGGACCTGCTCGCCCTGTCCGCCCCGCCGACGGCCGTGTTCTGCTGCAACGACCTGCTGGCCCTCGGCGTGTACGAGGCGGCCCGCCGCGCCGGCCGCCGGGTGCCCGACGACCTGAGCGTGGTCGGCTTCGACGACCTCGAGTTCGCCCGCTGGAGCGGCCCCGCCCTGACCACCGTGCGCCAGCCCCTGGCCGAGATGGGCGCGGCCGCCGCCGAACTCGCCCTCACCCTCGCCGCCGGCCACGCCCCACCCCGCCTGCGCGTCGAACTCGCCACCGACCTCATCCTCCGCGCCAGCACCACCACCCCGCCCCCCTCGCCGCGTTGATCATGAACTTGAGGACGTGTTCGACGGCGTGTCGCCACCCTGACGCCGTGATCACCGGCTGAGTTCGCCGACCGTTGCGCCGAAAGTACCGGTCCCCGGCTTGCCTTGACCCCGCTTCGCATCGACGTCTATGGTTCGGGCGAATGCATTCGCTTACATATTGGAAACGTTTCTCAGCGGCGCTGCCCCGCCGCGGGAGGAGACACCATGCGAAGAGGAGTCAGGACGCTGCTGGCTGTCGCCGCGTCGGCCCTGGCCGTCGTGGGAGGACTGGTGGTCGCTTCGCCACCTGCCGTGGCGGCGACGCTCACCGAGGTCACCAACTTCGGAACCAACCCCAGCAACCTGCGTATGCACCTGTACGTGCCCGACAACATCGGCACCCGGCCCGCGGTCGTGGTCGCCGTGCACTACTGCACCGGGACCGGCCCGGCCTTCTACTCGGGCACGCAGTTCGCCCAGCTGGCCGACCAGTACAAGTTCATCGTGATCTACCCCTCGGCGACGCGGAGCGGCAGCTGCTTCGACGTGTCGTCGTCGGCCTCGCTGACCCACAACGGCGGCAGCGACTCGCTCGGCATCGTCTCCATGGTGCGCTGGGTGATCCAGAACCGTGGTGGTGACGCCGACCGCGTCTACGCCACCGGCGCCTCGTCCGGCGGCATGATGACCAACGTCCTGCTCGGGGCGTATCCGGACGTCTTCAAGGCGGGCTCGTCCTTCATGGGCGTGCCGTTCGGGTGCTTCGCCACGACCGACGGGTCGATGTGGAACAGCACCTGCGCCAACGGCCAGCTGATCAAGACAGCCCAGCAGTGGGGCGACCAGGTCCGCGCCGCCTACCCGGGCTACAGCGGCCCGCGGCCGCGCGTGCAGCTGTTCCACGGCACCGACGACACGACGCTGCGCTACCCGAACTTCGGCGAGGCGATCAAGCAGTGGACCAACGTGCACGGCCTGAGCCAGACCCCGACGTTCACCGACACGCCCCAGTCCGGCTGGACCCGGACCCGCTACGGCGGTTCGGGCGTCAACGTCGCGGTCGAGGGCGTCAGCCTGGCCGGGGTCGGCCACAACCTGCCGCTGAGCGGCCAGGCGCTGATGGCGATCCAGTTCTTCGGCCTCACCTCCGCCCCGCCGAGCCCGTCGACCACTCCGTCGCCCAGCACGCCCCCGTCACCGAGCGCCTCGCCCAGCACCCCGCCGTCGCCGAGCGTGTCGCCCAGCCCGCAGCCGCAGGGCGCGTGCCGGATCGGGTACACGGTCAACCCCTGGAACACCGGCCTGACCGCGAACATCACCATCACCAACACCGGATCGTCCACGGTCAACGGGTGGGCGCTGGCGTTCACCCTGCCCAGCGGGCAGGCCATCACCTCCGGCTGGAGCGCGACGTACTCGCCGACCAGCGGGGCGGTGACCGCCCGGAACCTGAACTACAACGGCACCCTCGCGCCCGGCGCGAGCACCACCATCGGGTTCAACGCCAACCACACCGGCAACACCGGCAAGCCGTCGTCGTTCACCCTGAACGGCAGCACCTGCACCATCGCGTGAGTCGATGACCGCCGTCTCCGGTCGCACCCCCCCCAGGGCGCGACCGGAGACGGCGGCCGCCAGGCCGTGGTCAGCGAGCCGGGGGCGGGCGCTAGCGTGGCCGGTACGCGGCGATGACGGAGGTGGAGATGGGCGAGGCGAAGTTCGTCCAGGTCGTCACGACTCTGGACGACCGGGACGCGGCGCTGGCGCTGGCCCGCTCGGCGGTCGAGGCCCGGGTCGCGGCGTGCGCGCAGCTCGGCGGCCCGATCCGCAGCGTGTACCGCTGGCAGGGCGCGGTCGAGGAGGCCGACGAGCACGTGCTCGTCTTCAAGACCACGGCCGCGGGCTACCCGGCCCTGGAGCGGCACATCCTCGACCGGCACCCCTACGAGACACCCGAGATCGTCTGCACGCCCGTGCTCGCCGGCAACCCCGCCTACCTGGACTGGGTGGCCGCCGAAACCGGGCGATGACGCCCGTGGCCGGGTCGGGGCACCACCGACGGCCGATGAGACCGCCGCGCGGCATGAGCTTCGGCACCGCCCGCTGGACGGCAGGCCGCCGTCCAGCGGGTCCGATCCGGTCGGTGAAGGGGGAAAACCGACTCGCGGGCATAGTTCGCCGATAGGCTCTGAGCTGTGCATACGGGTGGCAGCGGCGACGGTTACACGCCGGACCCGCGCCGCTGGCGCGCTCTGAGCGTGTGCCTGGTGGGCGGGTTCATGGCGCTGCTCGACGTGAGCATCGTCAACGTGGCGCTGCCGTCGATCCGGGAGGGGCTGCACGCCTCCGACAGCGCGCTGCAGTGGGTGGTCTCCGGATACGCCCTGGCCTTCGGGTTGCTGCTGGTGCCCGCCGGGCGGTTCGGCGACATGAAGGGGCGGCGCAACGCGTTCGTCGTCGGGGTGGCGCTGTTCACCCTGGCCAGTGCCGCGGCCGGGCTGGCCCAGGGCGCGCTGTGGCTGGTGATCGCGCGCATCGTGCAGGGAGCGGCGGGCGGCATCATCAACCCGCAGATCAGCGGGCTCATCCAGCAGCTGTTCCGGGGCGCGGAGCGGGGCCGCGCGTTCGGCATGCTCGGCGCGACCGTCGGCATCTCCACGGCGATCGGCCCGCTGCTCGGCGGCCTGCTGATCCAGGCCGCGGGGGTGGCCGAGGGCTGGCGCTGGGTGTTCTACGTCAACGTGCCGGTCGGGGCGCTGGCGATCGGACTGGCGTACCGCTTCATCCCGAAGTTCTGCGACGACCAGCGGCGCAGGGAGAGCTTCGACCCGGTCGGGGTCGCGCTGCTGGCCGCGGGTGTGGTGCTGGTGCTGCTGCCGCTGATCCAGGAGGAGGTCTGGGTCGGGCAGACCAAGTGGCTGCTGCTGGTGGCCGGGGTGGCGGTGCTGGGCGGGTTCGTCGCGTGGGAGCGCCGGTACGCGCGCCACGCGCATCCGATGGTCGACCTGGGGCTGTTCCGCCGACGGTCGTACGCCCTCGGCGCGCTGCTCGGGCTGGCCTACTTCGCCGGGTTCACCGCGATCTTCTTCATCTTCACCCTCTACCTCCAGCAGGGCCTGCACTACACGGCGCTGCAGGCCGGTGTCGCGACGGTGCCGTTCGCGCTCGGCTCGGCGGTCTCGGCGAGCCTCGGCGGCCGGGTGGTGACCCGGGTCGGCCGCACCCTGATCGCGATCGGGCTCGGGCTGGTCGCGATCGGGCTGGTGGGTGTCGAGGTCGCCGTCGAGCTGGTGCCGGGCCGCCACGACGGCTGGGCCACCGCGCTGCCCCTGCTGATCGCCGGTATCGGCAGCGGGCTCGTGATCGCGCCGAACCAGACGCTGACGCTCGCCGAAGTGCCGGTCGTGGGCGCGGGCAGCGCCGGGGGAGTGCTGCAGACAGGCCAGCGCATCGGCGCGGCGGTGGGCATCGCCGTGGTCGGCGCGGTCTTCTTCGCCACGGTCGCCGCGACCGGCGGGGACTTCGCCCTCGCGTTCCGGCACGGGCTGTGGGTGACCATCGGTTTCGTACTGATCTCGCTGGTCATCGCGCTGATCGACGTACGCGCGAGCCGGCGTGCCGCGGCCCGGGAGCCGGCCCGGTCCGGGGCCGCCGCAGGCCCGCCGCCACCCGGAGGCAGCGCGGGGGGCGTGGACCGGTCCCGCCAGGAACCGGCGCTGGACCAGCCGACCCTGTACGACGCCTGACCAGCCCTCGCCAGCCGAGCGCGGCGCGGATCGTCCCGTGTCCCGCGTCGCCCCGACGGCTTTCGCCGGTCGGGGCGACGCGAGACAGGATGGCGGACCGGGGTGTTCCGGTCAGCGGTTGACGTACGTCGCCAGGTGCTGGCCGGTGAGCGTGGAGCGGGCGGCGACGAGGTCCGCGGGGCTGCCCTCGAAGACGATCTTTCCGCCGTCGTGCCCGGCGCCGGGGCCGAGGTCGATGATCCAGTCGGCGTGCGCCATGACCGCCTGGTGGTGCTCGATGACGATGACCGACTTGCCCGAGTCGACCAGCCGGTCCAGCAGGGCGAGCAGGTGCTCGACGTCGGCAAGGTGCAGGCCCGTGGTGGGCTCGTCGAGGACGTAGACACCGCCCTTCTCGGACATGTGCGTGGCCAGCTTGAGCCGCTGCCGCTCGCCGCCGGACAGCGTGGTCAGCGGCTGGCCGAGGCTGAGGTAGCCGAGCCCGACGTCGGCGAGCCGGGCGAGGACGGCGTGCGCGGCGGGCGTCTTCGCCTCGCCCGTGCCGAAGAACTCCTCGGCCTCGGTCACCGACATGGCCAGCACCTCGCTGATGTCGCGGCCGCCGAGGCGGTACTCCAGCACCGAGGCCATGAACCGCTTGCCCTCGCACTCCTCGCAGACGGTGGCCACGCCGGCCATCATCGCCAGGTCGGTGTAGATGACGCCGGCGCCGTTGCAGGTCGGGCAGGCGCCCTCGGAGTTGGCGCTGAACAGCGCGGGCTTGACACCGTTGGCCTTCGCGAACGCCTTGCGGATCGGTTCGAGCAGCCCGGTGTAGGTGGCCGGGTTGCTGCGCCGCGAGCCGCGGATCGCACCCTGGTCGATCGAGATCACGCCCTCGTCGTCGGGGATCGACCCGTGCACGAGCGAGCTCTTGCCGGAGCCGGCCACGCCGGTGATGACGGTCAGCACCCCGAGCGGGATGTCGACGTCGACGTCGCGCAGGTTGTTGGCCTTCGCGCCGCGGATGGCGAGGCTGCCGGTCGCGGTGCGCACCTTCTCCTTGAGGGTGGCCCGGTCGTCGAGGTGGCGGCCGGTGAGGGTGTCGCTGCTGCGCAGCTGCTCGACGGTGCCTTCGAAGCAGACGGTGCCGCCGCCGGTGCCGGCACCGGGGCCGAGGTCGACGACGTGGTCGGCGATCGCGATGGCCTCCGGCTTGTGCTCCACCACGAGGACGGTGTTGCCCTTGTCGCGCAGTCGCAGCAGCAGGCCGTTCATGCGCTGGATGTCGTGGGGGTGCAGGCCGATGGTGGGCTCGTCGAAGACGTACGTGACGTCGGTGAGCGAGGAGCCGAGGTGGCGGATCATCTTGGTGCGCTGGGCCTCGCCGCCCGACAGCGTGCCGGCGGGCCGGTCGAGGGACAGGTAGCCGAGCCCGATCTCGACGAACGAGTCGAGGGTGTGCTGCAGTTTGGCCAGCAGCGGGGCGACCGACGGCTCGTTCAGGCCGCGGACCCAGTCGGCCAGGTCGCTGATCTGCATCGCGCAGGCGTCGGCGATGTTGACCTTGCCGATCTTCGACGAGCGCGCCGCCGCGCTCAGCCGGGTGCCGTCGCAGTCGGGGCAGGTGCCAAAGGTGATCACCCGTTCCACGAAGGCGCGGATGTGCGGCTGCATCGCCTCGACGTCCTTGGCCAGCATCGACTTCTGGATCTTAGGGATCAGACCCTCGTAGGTGAGGTTGATGCCCTCTACCTTGATCTTGGTCGGCTCCTTGTGGAGCAGGTCGTGCAGTTCCTTCTTGGTGTACTTGCGGATCGGCTTGTCCATGTCGAAGAAGCCGGAGCCGCTGAAGATGCGGCCGAACCAGCCGTCCATGCTGTAGCCGGGGATGGTCAGCGCGCCCTCGTTGAGCGATTTGCTGTCGTCGTACATCGCCGACAGGTCGAAGTCGCTCACCCGGCCCATGCCCTCGCAGCGCGGGCACATGCCGCCGGTGATGCTGAAGCTGCGCTTCTCCTTGGTGGTGGTGCCGCCCTTCTCGATGGTGACGGCGCCCGCGCCGCTGATCGAGGCGACGTTGAACGAGAAGGCCTGGGGTGAGCCGATGTGCGGCTTGCCGAGCCGGCTGAACAGGATGCGCAGCATCGCGTTGGCGTCGGTGGCCGTGCCGACGGTGGAGCGGGCGTTGGCGCCCATCCGCTCCTGGTCGACGATGATCGCCGTGGTCAGCCCGTCGAGCACGTCGACGTCGGGCCGGGCCAGCGTCGGCATGAAGCCCTGCACGAAGGCGCTGTAGGTCTCGTTGATCATCCGCTGCGACTCGGCGGCGATCGTGCCGAACACGAGCGAGCTCTTGCCCGAGCCGGACACCCCGGTGAACACCGTGAGGCGGCGCTTGGGGAGCTCGACGCTGACGTCCTTGAGGTTGTTAACGCGCGCGCCGTGCACGCGGATCAGGTCGTGGCTGTCGGCGGCGTGCTGCTCAGGCGACGGCTTGTCCGTCCTCGTGGCCTTGGTCATCGTGTCTCCATCTGTCGGGCGGGGGCCGCCGCACGGCCCGGTCCAGGCTCGCCTGGTCGCGGCCGACCGGCTGCGGCGCTTCTGTTCGTCCATCGTCAGGGCGTCCGGGGCGCGCGTCGTTGCCCGGATCGGCGGATCCGGTCGCGCCCCGTGCGGCAACCACGGTAACCACGGAGCTGCGCGCCGTGGTTACCGTGTGGTCCCGGCCACTCCAGGTGACGGGCCT
The DNA here is from genome assembly GCF_011297315.1 of Catellatospora chokoriensis. Classification (NCBI taxonomy): domain Bacteria; kingdom Bacillati; phylum Actinomycetota; class Actinomycetes; order Micromonosporales; family Micromonosporaceae; genus Catellatospora; species Catellatospora chokoriensis. Next base: position 143,147 of record NZ_JAAOTI010000006.1, on the reverse strand, counting down.
GCGGCCCTGTCGGGCCGCCGAGGCCGGTCGCGGCCGTGCTGTCTGGTCGTCGTGCTCCGGCTGGGCGTGGGCGCCCGACGATGTTAGCGTACAGCGTACGGTGGAGGCGAACCCGAAGAGGCGTCCGGCGACGTCGCGGAGGCGGAGCGGCGCTCCGTCAGCGGTCCTGGAGCAGGCCGAGCACGTTGCCGTCGAGGTCGGTGAAGGTGGCCACCAGGCGGCCGCCGCCGACGTCGTGCGCGGGTTCCTTGACCGTGCCGCCCGCGGCGGTGACCTCGGCGAGCTTCGCCTCGATGTCGGCCACGTGCCAGTAGGCGACCGGCGAGGTCATGCCCTGCGGCCCGCCGCCCGGCACCAGCCCGATCTGCTGGCCCGCAGCCTCGAAACCGACGTAGTAGGGCGAGTCGGTCTGCGGCAGCATGCCGAGCAGCGCGGTGTAGACGGCCTTCGCCGCGGCGAGGTCGGATACCGGGTGCAGCACCGTCAGGATGCCCGCGGTCGACGAGTCGGTCATGTTCACTCCCAGGTCAAGGTCGGTGAGGTCCATCACCGTCACTGTAAGTGAGCTCGCTGACCGGCGGCTTCTCCATTCCTGACCGGTATCCGGCCCACCGTCAGAAGTCGCCGAAGCCCGAGTCGAAGCCGCCGGAGTCGTAGCCGCCGGAGTCGTAACCGCCCGCCTCGTAGCCCCCGCCGGAGTCCGGGACCTGACCGGCGTCGCCGGTGTCGGCGTAGGTGTCGGCGGTGCCGGCGTCCTGCGCGCCGGCGGCCTCGGTGTCGGGGGCGACGTCCGGGGTGAGCGCGTCGTGGATCATGTCACCGATGACCATGCCGCCGAGGAATCCCAGCGCCGCGCCGCCCAGCCCCGCGCCGATCAGCGTGCCGGTGCCGCGGTAGCCGCCGTAGCGGTAGCCGCCGGCGCCCTGCGCCGGATAGGCGTACGGCTGGCGCGGCTGGCCGGGCGCGGCAGGTCCGGCGTGTGCCGGCGGCCGCATGAACGATCCGGGGTCCTGGTCCGGCAACGCCGCCACCCGGTCCAGGGCGCGGCGCACCCAGCCGTCGACCAGCTCGACCCACCGGGCGGGCTGCGCGATCAGTGCGCGGAACTGCTCCTCGGTCACCCGGTGCACGTCACCGGGGCCGGGCTGCCCGGCGACCTCGGCGGCCACGGTCAGCCCCTGTGCGTCGGCGGCGAAGGTGAACACGAGCTGTGGGACGTGCGGCCCGACCGGCTGACCCTGCGGGACCGGGGCGTAGAAGGTGACCGCCTGGGTCACCGGCGGACCCGGCCGCAGCTCGCTGCGCGCGAACCGGCTGCCGATCGTGCCCAGCGCGTCCAGCACGTACTGGGTGATCTCCGTCGGCTCGACGCCGAGCGGGTCGAAGTCGGTCTTCGCCGAGCCCTGGTCGACGGTGACCTCCGTGCGCACTCCGACGCTCACCCCGGGCATGGGCTGCCCGTAGACCAGCGTGACCGGGGTGCTGTGCGGCACGGCCAGGTGAAAGCCGACGGCCTGCCCGGCGCCCCCGAACAGCGCCAGCCGCTCGGCCACCGGATATCGCCCCAGCTCGACCTGCGTACCGCCGGAGCCGGCGACCAGCAGCAACTGCACCGAGGTGATGTCGACGTCGCCCCTGGCATGCAGCCGCACCTGCCCGGAGAACGCGCCGCCCGGCCGGGTCACCGGGGTGGACAGAACGGTGTCGACGTCGACCCCGCCGAAGCCCAGGCTGCTCAGTAAACGCCGCAGGACCATACCCACCATCATGCCGCCGTACGGCCCTCAAGATCTGCGAACCTGCCCGGCACCCGTGCGTATCTTGGCCTTGCTTTCGCCCAGGTGCCAGGCAAGTCGAGCGATCATGCGGCGGGGGTGAGGCGGCCGTGGGGCATCTGCCAGCCTTCGGCCAGGCGGGACGGGTGGACGTTGCCGCCGCCGCCGAAGAACTCGCAGAACTTCATGATCAGCGGGTCCCAGGCGACCGGGTCGACGTACCGGGTGCCGGGGATGATCAGGTCCTGCTCGACGTGGGCGCGGCGGACCTCGGCGGTGAAGGCGGTGGCGTACGGGTCTGGGCCGCCGATCGGGAACGTGCCGCTGATCTCGCATTCGAGCTGAATCGGGCACTGCGCCACCCGGTCCGGCGCGACCAGGTCCGAGCGCTGCGGACTCAGCCCGGCGGCGGCGAACTTGTCCGGCACGTGGCGGTAGCCCATCGCCCGCTTGCGCGTGGACGGCTCCGCCGCGCCGGTGGTCAGCGCGAGCCGGTCCACCGCGTCGACCAGGTCCGACGGCACCAGGTTGAGCACGCACTCGCGCTCGCGGCGCAGGTTGGCGGCCGTCTGCGCGGTGTCGCCCAGGCCCAGCACGCAGGTGCTGCCCAGCCACCAGGCCGACGACATCGGGGCGAGGTTGGTGGTGCCGTCCGGGTTGCGGGAGCTGATGATGACCACCGGGGTGCCGAAGTACAGCACCTTGAGGTCGAGGGTCTGATGCACTGTCGCCGTCCTGCCGGTCGCGTCCGTGCCCCGCGGTGCCGGGGCCCATCGGCGAGCCTGCCGGGATGCCCGGCGTGATGCTGGCGGGGAACGGACGCGGCATCCGGGCTAGCGGCGGACCTGCAGGGTGGCCAGCAGCTCTGCGGTGGCGGCGGCGACGGCGGCCACCGCCTTGTCGAAGGCCTCGGCGTTGTGCGCGGCCGGGGCGCGGAAACCGGAGATCTTGCGGACGTACTGCAGCGCGGCGGCCTGCACGTCCTCCTCGGTGACGATCTCCTGGAACGGCGGGCGAAGGGTCTTGATACTGCGGCACATGGTTGCCATTGTGCTCGCTGGGCATCATTGACGGGTGTCCGCTGCCGCGCCGATGACCGAGAGCCGACCCGCCGCCGTACGCGTGCTGGCCGTCCTGCTCGCCATGACCGCCCTGGCCACCGCCTCGGTCGAGTGGCTGAACTGGTACTACGCCGAGGACGGCGGCTATCCGCTGTTCGTGCGCACCGGCTGGGCGCTGCTGCGCTCGCTGCTGTTCCTGGTGCTGATCTTCCACCTGTGGCGGGGTCGGCACGGTGCCGCGCCGTTCGGGCTGATCCTGACGGTGACGACGCTGTTCGCGCTGGCCCGGCTGGTCGTGCCGAAGCAGGGGGCACCGGCCGTGCCCGGGCTCATCGGGTTCGGCGTGGTGGCGGTGCTGTGCTTGACCGTGGTGCTGCTGCTGTACCGGTCGGCGAGCGTGCAGGAGTACCTGGCCAGGCCGAAGCTGCGCTGGTGGATCAGCCGGGACGGGCTGACCCGCAAGCCGATGCCGAGCCGACCGCAGGTGCCCGGCTGGGTGCTGACCACCCGGGTGGCCGTGTTCAGTTACAGCGCCCTGATGCTGGTCGCCTGCGTGGTCGCGGCCGGGCGGCTGTTCGACGGCGACGTCACCCTGCTGCCGGTGATCGTGGGCTGGTTCGTGTTCGCGCTGATGGTCAGCTACGTGGCGCTGTTCTTGAGCATCTTCCTGGTCAAGGGCAAGAGGTGGGCCCGGCTGCAGCTGGTGCTGCTGACGCTGCTGGTGCTGCTGGTGCACCTGCCGCTGTGCCGACTGCTGCTCGGGGTCGACGGCCTCGTCCGCGACGGCGGCCCGCTGCTGGTGGCGGCGCTGCTCGCGCTCTGGGGCCTGTGGCGAGCCGGCCGCAACGGCCACTTCGTCCCCGCCACCCAACGCGCCACCGCCCAGCCCGACCGGGCCACCCCGACAGCAACCCGCTGACTCCACCGCGCCCCACCGACCCGACCACCGTCCCCGCCTGAGCCGACCACCCCGCTGGGCCGGACCGCTCAGCGCGACGCATCCCTCCAGCAATAGACGTTGGCCTATCTGGTCGAGAATTTGTGGATCGGACTCGACCAGATAGGCCAACGTCTATGAAAAACGGAGTGCGGGAGCGGGCGGGCCGGGCGACGGGTGCGGGGCCGGGTCAGGCGGTGGTGCGGAAGGTGCGGCGGTAGGCGAGTGGGGCGGTGCCGACGGTGGCGCGCAGGTGCTGGCGCAGGGAGACGGCAGTGCCGAAGCCTGCCCGGTCGGCGACCTGGTCGATGGTGAGGTCGGTGCTCTCCAGCAGGTGGCGGGCGTGCTCGATGCGCTGGCGGGTGAGCCACCGGCCGGGGGACAGCCCGGTCTCCTCCCGGAACCGCCGGGTGAACGTGCGCACGCTCATGCGCGCGTGGCGGGCGAGCTGGTCCAGGTCGAGGGGTTCGCCGAGGCGGGCCAGCACCCATTCGCGGGTCGCGGCGGTGGAGGTGTCGCCGGGGGCGGGCAGCGGGCGTTCGATGAACTGGGACTGGCCGCCGTCGCGCCAGGGGGCGACGACGCAGCGGCGGGCGGCCCGGTTGGCGACCTCGCTGCCGTGGTCGCGCCGGATCACGTGCAGGCACAGGTCGAGCCCGGCGGCGACGCCTGCGGAGGTGAGCACGTCACCGTCGTCGATGAACAGCACGTCGGCGTCGAGTGCGATCTGCGGGAACCGGCCGCGGAAGTCCTCGGCGTAGGCCCAGTGGGTGGCGGCGGGGCGGTCGTCGAGCAGGCCCGCGGCGGCCAGCACGTACGCCCCGGTGCAGATGGACATGATCCGTTTGCCGGCGGTGTGGGCGGCGCGGAGGGCGGCCATGGCCGCCACGGTCGTGGGGGCGTCGAGGCGGTCGCGGTGGATGCCGGGCACGATCACGGTGTCGGCCCAGTCGAGCAGGGCGAGGCCGTGGTCGGGCGTCACGGAGAAGCCGGCGCTGGCGCGGATCGGGCCGCCGTCGGGGGTGCAGACCCGGGTCTCGTAGAGCCGGTGGCCCGCGCTGTCGGTGGCGCAGCCGAACACCTGGCTGGGGATGCCGAGGTCGAGGGCCATGACCCCGTCGAGGGCGAGCACGGCGACACGGTGGCGAGCGGTCATGGCTGAATTCTTTCACATAGTGGCGCTCAGGCCACTGGTTGCGGGTGCATGGATTCCGGGACCATGGTCGGCGTGACGTTGCTGGAGAACAGGGTGAACAGAACACGAAGCCAGAATCTCGCCTGGGCGGTCGCCGCTGTGGCGCTGGTGTCCATCGTCGGCGCGGCCGGGTTCCGGGCCACGCCGGGCGTGCTCATCGAGCCGCTGGAGCAGGCGTTCGGCTGGTCGCGCGGCACCATCTCGGCAGCGGTGTCGATCAACCTGGTGCTGTACGGGCTGACCTCGCCCTTCGCCGCCGCGCTGATGGAGCGCTTCGGCATGCGCCGGGTGGTGGCCGGGGCGCTGCTGCTGGTCGCCGCGGGCAGCGGGCTGACGGTGTTCATGACCGCGAGCTGGCAGCTGATGCTGCTGTGGGGCGTGCTGGTGGGCCTGGGCACCGGCTCGATGGCGCTGGCGTTCGTGGCCACGTTCACCAACCGCTGGTTCGTCAAGCACCGGGGCCTGGTGACCGGCGTGCTGACCGCGGGTGGCGCGGCCGGGCAGCTGGTGTTCCTGCCGCTGCTGGCGAGCCTGGTGCAGGCCTACGACTGGCGGGTGGCGGCGCTGACCGTCGCCGGGTCGGCGCTGCTGGTGGTGCCGCTGGTGCTGTGGCTGCTCCGCGACAATCCGGCTGACCTGGGCATCACCGCGTACGGCGCGGACCCGGACGCGCCCCCGCCCGCTCCCGCGGTTGCCACGGGGGCGGCGAGCCGGGCGCTGGGCGCGCTGCGCGACGCGGCGAAGACGCGTACGTTCTGGCTGCTGGCGGGCGGGTTCGCGATCTGCGGCGCGACCACCAACGGCCTGGTGGGCACGCACTTCATCCCGGCCGCGCACGACCACGGCATGCCGACCACCACGGCGGCGAGCCTGCTGGCGCTGGTCGGCGTCTTCGACATCGTCGGCACCATCGCCTCGGGCTGGCTCACCGACCGCTTCGATCCGCGCTGGCTGCTGGGGATCTACTACGCGCTGCGCGGGCTGTCGCTGATGCTGCTGCCGGAGCTGTTCGCCGCCGACCCGCACCCGAGCATGCTGGTCTTCATCCTGTTCTACGGGCTGGACTGGGTGGCCACGGTGCCGCCGACGATCGCGCTGTGCCGGCAGCACTTCGGGGCGTCGGGGGCGATCGTGTTCGGCTGGGTGTTCGCCTCGCACCAGTTCGGCGCGGCGGGCATCGCGCTGGTCGCCGGCCTGGTCCGGGACAGCAGCGGCTCGTATGCCGCGGCGTTCTACGGTGCCGGGTTGCTGTCACTGGCTGCGACCGCGATGTCCCTGGCCATCACCCGTCCGGGCGTGTTGCGACGCTGGCGGCTGGCTGCATGATCGCGGCCTGACCTGCCCCGATCTGGATCATGTCCGGGTCGGGGCAGGCATGAAAACCGGTTACTCCGGGTATGCACACACCCGTGATAACCACGCTGGTGAAGGGTGTACCCACGCCCGAACATCTCGCCAGGGTGCAGAGCACCCTGCCTGCCAACGGCACCGCCCCGTTGAAGATCGCGATCGTGGCGCCGCCCTACTTCGACGTGCCACCGGCCGCTTACGGGGGGATCGAGGCGGTTCTCGCGGACCTGTCCAACGCGCTGGTCGACCTGGGGCACCGGGTGACGGTGATCGGCGCCGGCCGGGACGGCACGAAGGCGAGGTTCTGGCAGGTATGGGAGCGGGCCGTCCCGGAACGGCTGGGCGAGCCCGGTCCCGAGATCATCTACGCCACGCTCACCCGCCGGGTGGTGGAGAACCTGGCCGCCGCGGGCGAGGTCGACGTCGTGCACGACCACACGTTCGCCGGGCCGCTCAACGCCCCCGCGTACGACGCGATGGGCCTGCCCACGATCGCCACGGTGCACGGTCCGGTCGACTCCGAGCTGCGCGGCTACTACCAGACCCTGGACCGCGACCTGTCCCTGGTCGGCATCAGCCAGCGGCAGCGCTCGCTGGCCCCGGAGCTGAACTGGATCGGGGTCGTGCACAACGGGCTGCGTCCGGCCGACTGGCCGTTCCAGCGCGAGAAGAAGGACTACGCCCTGTTCCTGGGCCGGTTCAACGCCGACAAGGGCGCGCACACCGCCGTGCTCGCCGCGCACGAGGCCGGGCTGCCGCTGATCCTGGCCGGCAAGTGCGCCGAACCGGCGGAGAAGAAGTACTACGCCGAGCAGGTGGAGCCGCTGCTCGGGCCGAACGACCAGATGATCGGCATCGCCGACGCGACACTCAAGCGTGAGTTGCTGGCAAATGCCCGCTGTCTGCTGTTTCCTGTGCAGTGGGAGGAACCTTTCGGCATGGTGATGATCGAGGCGATGGTCTGCGGCACGCCCGTGGTGGCGCTGCGCGGCGGTGCCGTGCCCGAGGTGGTGGAGCACGGCGTGAGCGGCTTCATCTGCGAGGACCGGGCCGAGCTGCCGGCCGCCCTGCGGGCGGCGTCGGAACTGGACCCGGCGGAGTGCCGGGAGCAGGTGGTGCGGCGCTTCAGCGACCAGCGCATGGCGGTCGGCTACGTGCAGGCCTACCGGGCCGCGCTGGCGGATCGGCGCAGGCCGCGTACGGCGGGCCGCAACGGGCGCCCGGCGGTCCGTGCCGGCCGGTTGACCACGGCCGGTGAGCGGTGACAGTGTTTGGGCCAGCCCAGCCCGCACCGCTCAACGCAGGCGACCCGCAGCCGATCGGCCAGGGTCAGGTAACCATCGTCGAAGGCACCACGTTCAGCATCTGCGCGCCCAACGGGGACATGGACCCGGGGGGCGCGCAGGGCCTGTTCTTCCGGGACACCCGGATCATCTCGCGCTGGCAGCTGCGCATCGACGGGCAGCCACCGCAGCCGCTGTCGGTGGCCGACACCGACACGTTCGCGTCACGGTTCATGCTGCGGCGCGCGCCCGCGGCCGGGCACGCCGACAGCACGCTGCTGGTGGTGCGCCAGCGCGTGGTCGGCGAGGGCATGCGCGAGGTCATCACGCTGACCAATGTCGGCCGCGAGGCCACCCTGGTGCACCTGGAACTGCACGTCGACGCCGACTTCGCCGACCTGTTCGCGGTCAAGGAAGGCCACGCGGCCGGCACGGCGACGCACGCCCAGGCCAGCGGGGTCAACCTGGTGTTCAGCCGGCCCGACAACTCGCGCGGCCTGCTCGTGCACGCCACCGGCGAACCCGTCAGCAGCCACAACGGGCTGAGCTGGCAGGTGGTCATCCCGGCCCGCGACGAGTGGCGCACCGAGATCATCGTGCATCCGGTGGTGGAGAGCCGCCGCATCGAGCCGCGCTTCCGCGAGCACCTGACGCCCGAGGAGGCCGAGGAGCACTCGTGGCGCCGCCAGGTCACCTCGATCCGGACCCAGCACGAGGGGCTGGGCCTGGTGCTGCGGCGCAGCGTGCGCGACCTCGACGCGTTGCGTATCGCCGCGGGCGAGGACTCCGCGCACACCTTCGTGGCCGCGGGCGCGCCCTGGTTCATGACCCTGTTCGGCCGGGACAGCCTGCTCACCTCGTGGATGGCGCTGCCGCTGGACCCGTCGCTGGCCGTCGGCACCCTGTACACGCTGGCCTCGCTGCAGGGCCGCCAGGTCGACCCGTGCAACGAGGAGGAGCCGGGGCGCATCCTGCACGAGCTGCGGCTCGGTCCGCAGAGCACGTCGGCGCTGGGTGGGGCGCACTACTACGGCACGATCGACGCCAGCCCGCTGTTCGTGGCACTGCTCGGCGAGGCCTGGAAGTGGGGCGCGGCCGAGTCCGACGTGCGCGCGCTGCTGCCGGCCGCCGACGCGGTGCTGGCGTGGATCGACGGCTTCGGCGACCGGGACGGCGACGGGTTCATCGAGTACCAGCGCGCCACCGACCGCGGCCTGTTCAACCAGGGCTGGAAGGACAGCTGGGACGGGGTCAACGACGCGGCGGGCCAGCTCGCCGAGCCGCCGGTCGCGCTGGCCGAGGTGCAGGGGTACGCGTATGCCGCGTGGCTGGCGCGCGCGGACTTGGCCGACGCGTTCGGCGAGCCGGCGCTGGCCGAGTCCTGCCGGGCCCGGGCCGACAAGCTGCGCTCGCTGTTCGCCGAGGCGTTCTGGCTGCCCGACGACGGCTATTTCGCGATCGCGCTGGACGGGCGCAAGCGCCGCATGGACGCCATGTCCAGCAATCCGGGGCACTGCCTGTGGACCGGCATCGTCACCGACGAGCACGCCGCGCAAATGATCGCGCGGCTGTCCGAGCCGGACATGGACAGCGGGTACGGGCTGCGCACGCTGTCGGACCGGATGGGCGCGTACAACCCGATGAGCTACCACAACGGGTCGGTGTGGCCGCACGACACCGCGCTGTGCGTGGCCGGGCTGATGCGATACGCCCACATCCCCGGCGCGGTCGAGCTGGCCCACCGCCTGACCGACGGCCTGCTGCGGGCCGCGATGTCGTTCGGCGGGCGGCTGCCCGAGCTGTTCTGCGGCTTCCCGGCGGACCGCTTCCGCCCGCCGGTGCCGTATCCGACCTCGTGCTCGCCGCAGGCGTGGGCCAGCGGGGCGCCGCTGCTGATCGTGCGCGCGTTCCTCGGACTGGACCTGGACGTGCCCAACCGCAGCCTGGTGCTGCGGCCGCGGCTGCCGCAGGAGTGGGGCACCGTGACGCTGGACCGGCTGCCGTTCGCCGGGTCGCTGCTGAGGATCGCGGCGTCGGGCACCGACGCCGAGGTCCACGGTCTGCCCGAACCCTCCACAGTGATCAGCTGAGGTCGCCACCGGCAGCTCACGCCAGACCCTGGGCGGCCAGGGTTTGACGCAGGTGTTGCAGGCAGCGGGTGAGCAGGCGGGACACGTGCATCTGGGACAGCCCCAGCCGCTGGGCGATCTCGGCCTGGGTCAGGTCGGCCGCGAAGCGCAGCGCGAGGATGTGCCGGTCGCGGGGCGACAGCCCGGCCACCGCGCGGCCGATGGCATGGCGGTCGGGCAGCGACTCCAGCCGCCGGTCCTGCTCGCCGAGCAGCTCGCCCAGCTCGGCGAAGCCGCTGCCGCTGCGCACCACACTGTTGAGCGAGCCGATGGCGTAGGCGTGCGCGCATTCCAGCCCGTCGCGGATGTCGTCCTCGTCCCGGCCGAGGAAGGTGGCCAGGTCGCGGATCTCGGGGGTGCGCTGCAGGGACTGGCACAGCTGGGGCACCGCCCGGCTGATCTCCAGGTGAAGTTCCTGCAGGTGGCGATGCACCCGAAGCGCCCAGCCCCGGTCACGGAAGTGCCGGCGCAGCTCGCCGAGCATGGTCGGGGCGGCGAAGTGTTCGAACCGGACGCCGTGGCTGCTGTCGTAGCGGTCCACCGACTTGATCAGCCCCAGCAGCGCGACCTGGACGAGGTCGTCGGGGTCCTCGCCGCGGAAGCTGAACCGCCGGGCCAGCCGCCGGGCCAGCGGCATGCCGGCGCGGATGACGGCGGCCCGGGCCCGCTCCCGCGCGGGGTCGTCCGCCGGGATGCGGTGCAGCCTGGCCAGCGCCGCCGAGACCCGGCGATCCCGCTCGGCGGTCCACGCCTCACCGGCGGGCTCCGTGGAGCCCAGCACGGCATCGATCCTCAACGCGTCCGCATGCGTGCTCATCGCCGCCATCCGCCGGTCACGCCGGTCGCGCCGCTCCGCGCGGCATCGGGTCACCGGCCTTCAGCAGTCAGACTCACTAAGCGGATTTTAACGACATGTCAGCTTCGGCGGCCGGGGTTGCCGGCTTTCTAGGGCGCGGCAACCTCGCCACCTCCGCCCGCACCGCCGTGCCGTACGCGCAGATCTCGATCCACGACTCGGTGACCGGGCGGTGGTCGAACCGCATGGCCAGCACGGCGTTGGCGCCCAGCCGCAGGGCCACCTGTGCCATCCGGTCGACGGCCTCCAGCCGGCACTCGGTCAGCATGTGCAGGCGCACGTCCATGCTCACCCCGCTGCCGTCCGCGTACGACTTGAAGCCCTCGGTGTAGGGGCTCAGCGTGCGCGCGGACAGGCCCAGGACCTCGCCGTACACGGCCTGCACGACGTGACCGGGCAGGTGGTCTGTCGTGACCACCAGCACGCCCCCGCGGTTTGCGGCATCACGCATGAACACCACCTCCTGAACATCCGATAAGAGTGGTATGTCCATCGTGAATGAAGACGTAATCATTTGGTACTCATTTATCACCTTTTTGTGCTAAAGGGGCAGATCGGGCGTGGCCGCCGGCTCGTGCGACCATCGCCTGATGCCGCTGACGCCGATCATCGCCACCCTCGCCTACGTGCTGTCCCCCGACGGGGGCAGCGTGCTGCTGCTGCACCGCGACAAGCGGCCAGACGACATCCACTTCGGCAAGCACGTCGGCCTGGGCGGGCGCGTCGAGCGCGACGAGGACGTGCTGACCGGCGTGAAACGCGAGGTCGAAGAGGAGTCCGGGCTGATCGCCCGGCGGCTGTCGCTGCGTGGCACCGTCTCCTGGCCGGGCTTCGGCCGCGGCGGCGAGGACTGGTTCGGGTTCGTGTTCCGGGTCGACGAGTTCGACGGCGAGCCGCACCAGGGCAACCACGAGGGCACCCTGGGCTGGGTGCCTCGCGAGCGCCTGTACGACGTGCCGATGTGGGCCAGCGACCGCGAATGGCTGCCGATGGTCTTCGACGACGACCCGCGCCCGTTCCACGGCGTCATGCCCTACCACGATGGACAGATGGTGAGCTGGAATTACGTACGCTGACACGGCCTGGCGGGCCGCCGCATACGGAATCGGATCGATCAATATATCGGTCGCTGTATGTGCCGCTGTCTAGAGTGTGCTCACCGCGGTCGGACGGGAGCGCCTTCGCGGGGAAGCGGTGATGGCCCGGCCATCCCACGCTGGCAGTGCGAGCTGCCTACGGAGGGTGTGGGAGGGTCGGGTCATCACCGGCGAGAAACGTCTCGATCGGCTGCTCGTGCGGTCTGCCGTGCAGGGCGATCAGCCCCGTCGCCGCATTGCGGCTGTGCGCGGCCGCCGCCTGGTCTCCGAGCGCCGCCTGCACCTTCGCGAGCAGACGCAGGGCCGAGCCACGGCGGGCGAGGTCGTTGATCTCGATCGCCCGTTGCATCGCGGCGTCGGCGTCGGCGCGGGCCAGGTCGGGGCGTCGCGCCCGCAGCAGCATCTCCCCCCGACACAGCGTCATGTCCAGCCAGTGCCCGTGGTCGTGCAGCGTGGCCGACAGCGCGATGCTGCGCACGCAGTAGTGAAGGGCCGGCCGGACCTGGCCGAGCTGCGCGTACAGCACGCCGAGCTGGCCCACCGCCACCATGCGGTGAGTGGTCGCGGCACTGGTCGCGATGAGGCGCAGGCTGCGGCGGATGGACCGGACGGCCTCATCGAAGCGCCGCAACCCGGCGAGCGATTCGGCGGCGTTGGTGATCACCATCGACTGCAGGCGTACGTCGCCCGTGGCCTCCAGCGCTTCGCGGCTCATGTCGTACCAGCGCAGTGCCTCGTCGAACTGCCCGACGCGCCCGTTGAGGATGCCCAGGCCGTTGGCCGCGGCGGCGATGCCGTCCAGGTCGCCGAGCGCCTGCCAGGCGGCCAGCCCGCGCATCAGGCCGACCCGGGACTCGTCGTAGCGCCGCTGGTAGTAGCGGGCCTGGCCGAGCAGGTTGTGGACGATCGGCTCGGAGGCGAGGTCGTCGGGTGTACGCAGCCGGAGCGCGACCTCGGCCAGCCGGACGATCCCGTCGGTGTCGCGGCGCAGCGCGTAGTTGCTCGTGGCGCGCAGCAGCTGCGCGGGGTAGCTGCGGGCCGTGTCGGTGGCCTCGCCGACCTGCTCGGCGGCGGTGTACGCGCAGACCAGCTCCGCGTCGAGCCAGCGGCGAGCATCCTGCGTCGTCGGGAGCTCGACGAGGTCGGTGCCCTCCGGCCCGGTCAGCGCCGGATCGATGGGCCGGACCACGCCGGCGAAGTGCAGCACCGCCCGGCGGGCCGTACCCAGGTAATACACGAGCAGGCGGCGCAGCGCCTCGGCACGCCAGGACGGCTCGTCCTCGGCCAGCGCGCACTCCGCGGCATACAGCCGGAGCAGGTCGTGTAACCGGTAGCAGCCGGCGTCGACCTCCACCATGCGCGCATCGACGAGCCGGTCCAGCGCCGACGCGGCGGCCGACCGCGAGTCGCCCAGCAGCGCGGCCACCGCCGCGACGCTCAGGTGCGGCACCCGGGCCAGGCCGGCGAGCCGGAAGACGCGCGCCGCCGCCGGATCGAGGGCGTGGTAGCTGGCCTGGAAGCACGCGCGGATCGCCATGTCGTCGGTGTGCAGCTCGTCCAGGCGGTGGCGCTCGTCGACCAGCCGATCCACCAGATCCTGCGCCGACCAGTCCGGACGGGCGGCGAGGCGGGCGGCGGCGATGCGCAGCGCGAGCGGCAGCCGATCGCACATGGCCACCAGCCGCTGCGCGGCTGCCGCATCGTCGGGGCGGCCCAGCAGGCGCAGCGCGTCGTGCTCGCCCAGCACGTCGAGGGCGAACAGCGCCCCGCCGTCGAGCGAGGTCAGCGCGCGGCGGCTGGTCACCAGGACGAGGCTGTTCGTGGTGCCCGGCAGCAGTGTGCGGACCTGCGCGGCGTCGACGGCGTTGTCGAGCACGACCAGCATGTGGCGATCGGCCAGCATCGTGCGGTACAGGGCGGTGGCCTCGGCCGCCTCGGCGGGCACGTCGCCGTCGCCCACGCCCAGCGCGCGAAGGAACCGGCCCAGCACGTCCGCCGGTGTGAGCGGGGTCAGCCGTGGATTGGACCCTTGCAGGTCGAGGTAGAGCTGGCCGTCCGGGTATCGGTCCTGCAGCAGGTGGGCGAGCCGGATCGCCAGAGCGGATTTGCCGACGCCGCCGGGGCCGTGGATGTTGCGCACCGACGCGGCGGACGCGGTGAGCGCGGCCAGCTCGCCGTCGCGTCCGATGAGGGGCGTGAGGTCGGGCGGCAGCTGCCGGGGCACGACCTCGGGCGCGGGCGAGGTGCGGACCAGCGCCGGATCGCGCCGCAGGATCGCCGCCTGCGTCTGCTGGAGCCGGGTGCCGGGTTCCAGGCCCAGCTCGTCACCGAGGGCTTGGCGGGCCTGCTGGTAGACGTCGAGCGCGGCGGCGGCGTCGCCGGCCGCGTACAGCACGCGCATGAGCTGGTCGTAGGCGCGTTCCCGGGTGGGGCGGGTGGCGATGTGCTCGCGGATCGGGGTGAGCAGTTCGGCGCCGTCGCCGACCAGCAGCCGGGCCTCGAACAGGTCCTCGGTGTGTACGGTGCGCAGGTCGTCGAGGGCGGAGGCTCTGGCGGCCAGGCTGGGTCCGAGCGGGATGTCGGCCAGTGCCGCGCCCCGCCAGCAGGACAGGGCCTGACCGAGGCGGCGTACCGCCTCGTGGTGGCGGCCCTCGGCAAGCGCCGTCGACCCCGCCGTGGCGTGCGACTGCCACAGTTCGACGTCGCACTCGCCGGGTGCCACTCGCAGCCGGTATCCGCCAGGCGCGGTGACCAGCCGTTCGGGGTCGATGCCGGCGGCGGCGAGGGCACGGCGCAACGTCGAGGCGTACGAGCGCAGGTTGGCGACCGCCGAGCGCGGCGGCTCGTCACCCCACAGCTCGTCGGTGAGCCGGTCCAGGGTGACCGTGCGGTCGCCGTCGAGCAGCAGCACCGCCAGCAGGCAGCGGACCTTCGGCACGCTCAGCCCGGTCACCCGTTCGCCACCGCCCAGTGCCAGTGGCCCCAGTAGGCGGAACAGGACCGGCATGTGCTCCACCTCCTCGGCGGTGTCGTGGCGAACGCCGTACAGACTACGAATCGGCTGTGGCGGTGCGGTGCGTGCTCCCGCCTGTCGGTATACGTCGCTTTCTATGGGAGGTGGGGCAGGGCCGGATCATCGCCGGCGAGGAACAGCTCCATGAAGCGGTCCATACGGAACGAACTCTGCCGGAACAGCGCCGCAGCCTCCGCCCGGTGCCGCGCGGCCCGCGCGGGATCGCCCGTCGCGGCGCCGATCCGGCCCAGCTGGCGCTGCACGCAGGCCTGCCAGTAGTTGTCGCTCAGCCGCCGGGTGAGGTGCGCCGCCCGCTCGGCATCGGCGGCCGCCAGGTCGGCGCGGCGCGCCCGCAGGTACGTCTCGGAC
Organism: Catellatospora chokoriensis; assembly: GCF_011297315.1. Lineage (NCBI taxonomy): Bacteria > Bacillati > Actinomycetota > Actinomycetes > Micromonosporales > Micromonosporaceae > Catellatospora > Catellatospora chokoriensis. Next base: position 128,082 of record NZ_JAAOTI010000006.1, on the reverse strand, counting down.
CGGCACAGCAGCAGTTTGACGACGTAGCGCATATCGTCGAGCCGCTCGGCGACCTCCAACGCCCGGCGGTAGCTGCGCAGTGCGGACCGCACGTCGCCCAGCTGGCTCTGCAGAATCGCCAGCGGGGTGAGCGCGCTGATCTGCAGGAACAGGGAGCGGCTGCCGGTGTGGTTGAGCCATAGGCTCTCCCGGACGCACGCGATGCCCTCGGTGCAGCGCAGTTCGGAGCAGTGCACCTCCGACATGTTGTTCAGGACCAGCTGCTGCAGATCCCGGTTGCCGAGTTCGCGTAGCGCGTCGAGGCTGAGTTGGTAGTAACGCAGGGCCTCGGCCCCGTCGCCCATGAAGTTGGCGCGGCTGCCCAGCCCGTTGCAGATGGTGGCGATCCCGTCGGGGTCGCCGATCTGCTGCCACAGCTCCAGGGCACGGATCAGCACCGTGTGGGCCTCGTCGTAGCGACCCGCCCGGGCCAGGTACTGCCCCCGGCTGCTGTTGGTGATCGCTTCCGACGCATGGTCTTCCGGCAGGCGCAGCCGGAGCGCGGTCTCGGCGAGCTGCGGCACGGCGTGGCCGTATCGGTGCGCGAGGTACGGGTTGCTGACCCTGATCAGCTGGGCCGGGTATCGGCGCCCGTCGTCTCCGGCCTCGTCGGCCTGCTCCGCGGCGGCGACCGCGCAGAGCAGCTCGGCGTCCAGCCAGGACCTGGCCTGCTCGGCCGTCTCGAACGTGATCGGCGGCTCGCCGGGCGGCGCGTGCAGCGTCGGATGCAGCGGCCGCTCGTAGCCCATCAGCACCCCGACCGCCCGTCGCGTCGCGTTGGCGTAATAGACCAGCAGCCGCCGCAACGCCGCGCTGCGGCCGTCCGGGCCGTCCAGCGCCGCCGACTGCTCGGCCGCGTACAGGCGCAGCAGGTCGTGCAGCCGGAATCCGCGTGGCTCGGTCTCCACCAGCCGTGCCTCGACCAGGCGGTCCAGGGCGGACGCGGCCACCGACGCCGGAGCGTCCAGCAGGGCGCCCAGCGCCGCGACGCTGAGCTGCGGCACCCGGGCCAACCCGGCCATCCGGAACGCCCGGGCCGCGACCGGATCCAGCACGCGGTAGCTGGCGTGGAAGCAGGAACGCACCGCCATGTCGTCGCTGTGCAGCTCGTCGAGCCGGCTGCGCTCGTCGACGAGCCGTTCCACGAGGTCGGCCGCCGACCAGTCGGGCCGGGCGGCGAGCCGCGCCGCCGCGATGCGCAACGCCAGCGGCAGCCGCCCGCACAGCCGTGCCAGCGCCAGCGCGCCGTCGCCGTCCGCGCGCAGGGCCGACCCGGCGATGCGGTCGAGCAGCTCCGCCGCGTCGGCCTCCGGCAGCACGTCGAGTGCGAGCCTGGCCGCCCCGTCGAGCGCGGTGAGCGCTCTGCGGCTGGTGACCAGCACCAGGTTGCCGCCGACGCCCGGCAGTAGCGGCCGGACCTGTGCCGCGTCCACCGCGTTGTCGAGCAGGATCAGCATGCGCCGCTCGGCGAGCAGGGTGCGGTACAGCGACGCCATCTCGGCGGGCTCCTGCGGCAGGTGGCCGTAGGGCACGCCCAGCGCCCGCACGAACCGGCCGAGCACGTCGACCGGGTCGAGTGGGGTGAGCCGCGGATTGGAGCCCTGCAGGTCCAGGTAGAGCTGGCCGTCGGGGTAGCGGTCGCGCAGCTGGTGGGCGAGCCGGATGGCGAGGGTGGACTTGCCGACGCCACCGGGCCCGTGCACGTTGCGCACCGGTGCGGTGCCGTCGTGCAGCCGCGCCAGCTCGCGCCGGCGTCCGACCAGGACTGTCACGTCGGGTGGCAGCTGCTGGGGCGTGATCTGCGGTGTCGGCACGGCGGGTGCCAAGGACGGGTCGCGTCGCAGCACGGCACGCTGGGTCTCGCGCAGCTGCGGGCCCGGTTCCAGGCCGAGCCCGTCCGCGAGCGCGTCGCGGGCCTGCTGGTAGACGGTGAGCGCGGTGGCGGTGTCGCCGGCGGCGTAGAGCACGCGCATGAGCTGCCCGTACGCGCGTTCGCGGGTGGGGTGCGCGGCGATGTGCTCGCGCAGCGGCGTCACCAGTGTGATGCCGCCGCCGCTGCCCAGGCGCGCTTCGAAGAGGTCCTCGGTGTGCGCGGTGCGCAGCTCGTCGAGCGCGGTGGCGCGGGCGGCCAGGGCCGGCCCGACCGGGATGCCATCGAGCGCCGGGCCGCGCCAGCACGACAGGGCCTGGTCCAGTTGCCGGGCGGCCTCGTGGTGCCGGCCGGCCGTCAGCGCGGCGACACCTGCCTCGGCGTGGGACGCCCAGACCTCGAGGTCGCATTCGCCGGGCGCGACCCGCAGCCGGTAACCGCCGGGGGTGGTGACCAGGCGTTCGGGGTCGATGCCGGTGGCGGCCAGGGCGCGGCGCAGCGCGAGGGCGTACGAGCGGAGGTTGGCCACGGCGGACCGGGGTGGATCGTCGCCCCACAGCTCGTCGGTCAGCCGGTCCAGGCTGACCACCTGGTCGGCGTCGAGCAGCAGCACGGCCAGCATGCATCGGATCTTGGGCACGGTGACGCCGGTCGCCTGGTCTGCGCTGCCGAGGGCGAGCGGCCCCAGCAGGCGGAACACGATCGGCACGGTGACTCCCCCCGCTGGCGTGGTGGGTACGGCGTACAGACTACGAATCCCCGTTCAGAGATTCACTCATGTTTCCGTCACTCGGTACGCAGGGCGACGACCGGGTCGAGCCGGCCGGCCCGCTGCGCGGGCACCACGCCGAACACGATGCCGACGGCGCAGCTGACGCCGAACGCCAGCGCGATCGACCACCAGGTCAGCGCCGCGGGCACCGGGCTGAGCGCGGCCGTGGCCAGCGACGCGCCGACGCCGAAGGCGATACCGAGCAGGCCGCCGACGGTGGTCAGCAGCACCGCCTCCAGCAGGAACTGCAGGCCGATGTCGCGCGGTCGCGCGCCCAGCGCCATGCGCAGCCCGATCTCGCGGGTGCGTTCGCGCACCGAGACCAGCATGATGTTGGACACGCCGACCCCGCCGACCAGCAGCGAGATGCCGGCGATCGCGGCCAGCACGGCGGTCAGCACGCCCAGGATGTCGCCGAGCACGCCGAGGATCTGCTCCTGCGTGACGGCGCTGAACTCCTCGTCGGGGTGGCGGCGGTGCAGCTCGGCGACGATGTCGCGGCCCAGCCGGTCGATGGCCTGCGCGTCGGGCGCCTTGACCGCGAACGCGTCCACCCGCTTGGTCGCCAGCAGCCGCTGCGCCGTGGAGAGCGGGATGTGCACCTCGTTGTCGCGGTCGACGCCGAGGCTCTGCCCCAGCGGGGCGAACACCCCGATCACCCGGAAGCGCACCCCGGCGATGGTGACCTGCTGCCCGACCGGGTCGCGTTCGCCGAACAGGGTCCTGGCCACGGAACTGCCGAGCACCGCGACCCGGCGTCCGGTCTCCACGTCGGTGCGGGTCAGGTACGCCCCGCTGCGCACGTCGCGCAGGAACACCTTCGGCGTCGTCTCCAGCACGCCGAGCAGGCTGGTGAACACCTGCTCGTTGCCGGCGCGCACGTTCTCGCCGGAGGTCAGCGACACGGCGACCCGGTCGCGGTCGCCGGCGATGCGGATGATCGCGTCCAGATCGGACTGGTCGAGCCGGGAGACGGCCGGGGCGGCATTCAGGCTGACCTGTCCGGGGACGACCAGCAGCAGGTTCGAGCCGAGCCCCTCGACCTGGGCCTGCACCTCGTTCTTGGTGCCGGTGCCCAGGGCCACCAGGATCACCACCGCGCCGACGCCGATCACCATGCCGAGCATGGTCAGGCCGCTGCGCATCCGGTTGGCCCGCAGCGCGTCCAGCGCCACCCGCCACGCCTCCGCGAGCCTCATCGCCCGGCCTCCCCGACCTCGTCGGCGGCGGTGTCGGAGACGATGCGGCCGTCGCGCATGGTGATCTGGCGGCGGGCCCGCGCGGCGACCTCCCGGTCGTGGGTCACCAGCACCACCGCGACGCCCTCGGCGGTGTTGAGCTGCTCCAGCAGTTCCAGCACGGTCGCGCCGGTGGCCTGGTCGAGGTTGCCGGTCGGTTCGTCGGCCAGCAGCACGACAGGTTCGGTGACCAGCGCCCGCGCGATGGCCACGCGCTGCTGCTCGCCACCGGAGAGCTGGTTGGGCCGGTGCCCGACGCGGTGGCCGAGCCCCACGCGTTCGAGCATCCGCTCGGCCCGTTCCCGGCGTTCGCGCGCGCCCATCCCGCGGTAGACCAGCGGCAGCGCCACGTTGTCCAGCGCGCTGGTGCGCGACAGCAGGTGGAACGACTGGAAGACGAACCCGATGGTCGCGTTGCGCAGGTGCGCCATCTCGGCCGCGGTCAGCCCGGCGACGTCGCGCCCGCCGATGCGCAGCCTGCCCGACGTCGGCTGGTCCAGGCCGCCGAGCAGGTGCATCAGCGTCGACTTGCCCGAGCCCGACGGCCCGACGAGAGCCACGTGCTCGCCGTGCCCGACGGACAGGCTCACCCCGCGCAGCGCCGGCACGCTCACCCCGTCCAGCGCGTACGTGCGGGCCACGTCGATCGCCTCGATCGCGGCGTCGGAGGTCACGGCAGGGCCGCCCCCTCGGTGACGCGGTCCACGCCGCGCACCACGATCCGCTCGCCTTCGCGCAGCCCGTCGGTGATCTGCAGGGTGTCCATGCCGGACGCGCCGACCACGACGGTGCGCCGCTGCGCCTTGCCGTCGGTGCCGCGCACCCAGACGCTGTCGCGGCCCTCGCCGGTGAACACGGCCGCGGCGGGCACCGCGACCACGTCGGCGGCCTCGCGCACCTTCAGCCGCGCCACCGCGCTCATGCCGGGCCGCGGCGTCGGCGCATCCGACGGCGTCTCCAGCGTCAGGTGCACCCGGTAGGCCACCGCGCCGCGGCTGTTCGGGGTCGGCAGCACGTCGACCGCGCCGACCCGGGCCGGATACCGCACCCCGGGCGCGGCGTCGAGCTCCACCTCGGCGGTGATCCCGGTGCGCACCAGCAGGATGTCCGTCTCGTCGACGTCGGCGACGATGCCGAGCACGCTCGTGTCGACGACGGTGACGATCGCGGTGCCGGCGCTGACCGGTGCGCCCACGGCCGGGGCCGAGGCCACCCCGGCCGGTGCGGCGACCGGACCCGTCATGCCTGCGGGCGCGCCGGTGCTCATTCCGCCGAGCAGGCTGCTCAGATCCGGGCCGGCCGCGGCGGACGAGGTGCCGCCCAGCTGCACCACCCCGGCGATGGGGGCGCGCAGGGTCAGCGCGTCCACGCTCGCCTTCGCCAGGTCATACGCCTGCTGGGCCTGCAGCCGCTGCGCCGAACCCAGCGCCTGCATCGCCGAGCCGAGCGACGCCACGCCGCGCTGCACCGCGGCGGCGGCCGCGGCCACGCCGGCCGACGCCTGCCGGTAGCCGGCCTCGGCGGCGGTGACGTGGGCGAGCAGCGCGTCCCGGGTCGGCGGGTCGGCGACCTGGTCGGCGGCGGCACGGGCGTGGTCGAACGCCTCGCGGGCCGAGGCGTCCAGCTTGCGCCGCGCGGCCGACAGGTCGACCCGCACGGTGCCGCCGCCGGATCGCTTCGACGCGTCCAGGGCCTGCTTGGCCTGGCGCAGCCGGGTGCGGGTGGCGGGGGAGTCGATCACGGCCAGCAGCTGGCCCTTGGCGACCTGCTGGCCCGGTGTGACGGCGAGCCTGGCCAGGGTGCCCTCGGCGGGCGCGGTCACGGTCGCGGCGGCGCGGGCGGTGACCGAGGCGGGGGCGTCGACGACCTCGCTGACGGTGGACCGGCCGACCTCGGCCACGGTCACGTCGGCGGTGTCCTCGCAGGACGCCGCGGTCAGCGAGGTCAGCAGGAGCACCGTGCCGAGGGCGAGCGCGGGTCGTGCGGTGCTGCGAAGGGGGGTGCGCACCTGCGGGAGCTTATCCAGGATGGTCAACCCGTGGCCATCCGGGCGCTGCCGTGACGTCACCCGATGTGGCAGTCTCTTCGCGGAGGTGCGCGATGGCGACAGAGGACACGACGCAGGACGAGGCCACGCAGACGGCCCCGGCGCAGCGGCGCCCGGAGGTGGACCCGAGCACGCCGGACGCGCAGGCGGCCCGCCGCAACCGGCACGTGTTCGTCGTCGGTTTCCTCGGCGGGCTCGGCCTGATGTGCGCGATCGTGCTCACCTGGGCGGTGCGCGAGACGCTGTCGGTGCTGCTGCTGATGCTCGCCGCGCTGTTCCTGGCGATCGGCCTGCACCCGGCCGTGGCCTGGCTGCAGCGGCGCGGGCTGCCGCGCGGCCTCGCCGTCACCATCGTCGCGCTGGCCGTGGTGCTGGTCGCCTGCGGCGGCCTGGGCGCGCTGGCACCGCCGCTGATCACCCAGACCGGTGAGCTGATCGAGAACCTGCCCGCCTACCTGGACGAGCTCAACCGCAACCCGCAGGTGGCCGACTTCAACCAGCGGTTCGACGTGATCGACCGGCTGAAGGACGCCGCCACCAACGAGAACATCACCAAGGCCCTCGGCGGGGCGCTGGGCGGCGTGCAGGCCGTGTTCGGCGTCATCTTCAACGTGCTCACCGTGTTCATCCTCACCATCTACTTCCTGGCCGCGTGGACCCGGCTCAAGGAGGGCTTCTACAAGCTGTTCCCGGCTTCGCGCCGGGACACCGCCCGCGAGATCGGCGACGAGATCTTCGAGAAGATCGGCGCGTACCTGCTCGGCTCGCTGGGGATCGCGTTCGTCGCCGGGGTGAGCACGTTCGTGTTCCTGCTGATCGTCGGGGTGTCGTACGCGTTCGCGCTGGCGATGGTGGTCGCGGTGTGCGACCTGATCCCGCAGATCGGCGCGACGCTGGGCGCGGTCGTGGTGGTCATCGCCGGGTTCGCGCACTCGCCGACGGCCGGCATCGCCTGCGTCGTCTTCTTCATCCTGTACCAGCAGCTGGAGAACTGGGTCATCGCGCCGCGGGTGCTGCGGCGCTCGGTCGACGTCTCCGACCTGGCCGTGATCCTGTCCGCGCTGATCGGCGCGGTGCTGCTGGGCGCGCTCGGCGCGCTGATCGCGATCCCGGTGGTCGCGGGCGTGCAGCTGACCATGCGGAAGATCGCGATGCCGCACCTGGACCGTATCTGACGGCAGCGCGGCGGGGACGGAAGGCCGACACACCACCACCTCCATGTATGCGGTATGACTGTCGGCATGCAACCCGACGGCAACCTCCCCTCCGCCGTGTCCACAGTCGACGGTGCCGATCCGCTGGCCAAGCTGATCGAATCGGCGCGCGGCTGGCACGGCGTACAACTCGGCGTGCTCGGCTTCATCGGCTTCTGCGGCGTGCTGAAGATGGGCGCGGAAGCGCCCGGCCCCGACTGGCTGCAGTGGCTGGCCACCGGCGGTTCGGTCGGCGCGTTCGCCACCGCGCTGTGGTCGATCGTCATGGTCGGCAAGGTGGCCTGGCCGACGGGCGACCCCGCCGCGCCCGCCGACCCGGCCGAGATGAGCGGTCAGCTGCGCTCCGGCATCCGCACCACCATCGTCTCGGTGGCGCTGATGGCGTTCGCGGGCCTGTCCGCCTGGTGGCCCACCGAGCAGGCCCCCTCGGTCGAGGTGAGCCTAGGCAACGGCGGCAAGGCCTGCGGCCAGGTCGCCGAGGGCGCCCCCGCGGGCGCGATGTGGCTCAACACCGCCGCCGGCGAGACCCTGGAGGTCCACCTCACCACGGTCGCCAACGTCCGCCCCGTCGCCTCCTGCTGACCCGCCCCCGTCCCCCGGATCTTCGCGCGACTCTTGAAGACTCGTGCCTCCGCCCAGCGGCTGAGGGCGCGAGTCTTCAAGAGTCGCGGCACGGGGGTGGGGGTCAGACCTGCCAGACGTCGACGCAGGTGGTGTCGGCGGTGGACCAGCGGGCCAGCAGGTGGTGGCCGTCGGCGCTGAAGGCGGTGCGCACCGAGCGCGCGGCGGCGATGTCGGTGCGGAACACCTCCTCGTCCGTGCCGGATTCGTGCAGCCACACCGCGGTGCCCGCGGATCCGGCGCGCAGCCGCCCGTCGGGGCTGTCGCACTGCGGCGCGAAGCCGTCGTATGGGCTGTGCTCGGTGTAACCGTCGTAGCGGCGGTGCAGGTCCTCGCCGACCATCTCCTCGACGACCGTGCCCGTGCCCAGGTCCCACATCGTCGCCACGTCGCGCACGTACCGTCCGACATGGACCTTGCGGTCCGCCTCGGCGATCAGCCGCCACTGGCCCTCGTGCACCAGCACCTTCACCGGCCGGTTGTTCGACGCCGCCTGGAAGCTGCTGGTCAGGTGCCCACTGGTCACGTCCCACACGCTGAACTGGCCGTCGGTGTTCCAGGCGACCAGCGCCAGCCGGCCACCGGGCCCGACGAACACCTTGCCGGTGCCGTCGCCGACGCGCAGCTTCGGGCGCACCTCGTTGACGACCGCGCCGTTGGCGATGGACCGCATCCGCACGTACGCCCCGGAGCGCTCGCACTCCACCAGCAGCTCGTGGTCGGGCGTGAGCAGCCAGTCCCCGTCCACCCGCAGCTGGTGCCGCTTGGCGGCCCGGTCGCCGCTGAGCAGCTTCGCCGAACGCGCCACCGCCGCGACGGAGTCCGAGGTCAGCAGCGCCCCGGCGGCGACACGGTGCTCCATGAGGATGCCTTCGCGCTGCGCGGTCAGGTCGTACACCCGGTCGTCGGCGGTGCGCACCTGCGCCAGCGCCGCCCCGGGGGCGTACTGCCCGCCCTCGGCGACCAGCCAGCGCACCAGACGGGCCCGGCCGTCGGGCAGGTCCCAGCTCAGCGGCTCCATCCGCCACGACGCGGTGTTGGCCGGCACCCGCCGCGCGGCGACCCGCCCGGCCCAGCGCGCCGCCCCGCGGATCACCGCGTACTCCGGCTCCGCCGGGTGCCGCACCGGGCGGCCCAGCTCGGCGTGCAGCACCGCGCGGGCCGCGGGCAGCCGCGACGCGCCGCCGACCAGCAGCACCCCGCTCACGTCGGCCAGCCCGAATCCCGACCGGGCGACCACCGCCCGGCAGCTCGCCAGGAGCCACCGCAGCGCCGGCTCGGCCAGCCGGTCCAGGCCGCCCCGGTTCAGCCGGTACGGCGGGGCGTGCGGGGTGATCCGGTCCACCACCTCGTCGGTGTCGGCCAGCCGGTGCTTGACCGAGCGCACGAACTCGCCTGCCGCATACCGCGCGTGCAGCCCGGTGTCGCCGCCGGCCTGCAGCGCCGGGGTCAGCCAGTCGTGCAGCACCGCCCGCAGGTCGTTGACGAGCAGCAGGTCGAAGTCCTGGCCGCTGCCCGAGGTCTCGTGCGCCAGCAGCTGCGGGCGCTCGCCCTGCATCCGGGCCAGCGACACCGTCCACGACGCGCCCAGGTCGCAGACCAGCACCAGCGCGCCGTCGGGCAGGTCGCCGTGGGTGTGCGGGTCCAGCATCGCCGCGGTGGCGTCGGCGACCACCTCGACGTCGGGGAAACCGGCGTCTGCGGCCAGCGCGATGAGCGCTTCGCGACGCCCGTCGTGCGGGGCGTAGGCGGCCGGCACGGTCAGCGCCAGCCGGTCGACGGTGACGCCGAAGCGGCGCTCGGCCTCGAGGTGCAGCGCACGCAGGAACACGGCCAGCACCTCCGGGGCGGAGGCCTGCCGGTCGCCCAGCCGGACCGGCTCGCCGCTGTCCAGCGACTGCCGCGGCCCGGCGGCGAAGCCCCGGGGAAGCGCCTCGCGCCGGTGCACCGCGGCCGTGCCCACCAGCAGGTCGTTGCCGTCCAGGCAGACCGCCGAGGGCCAGCTGAGCGCGCCCGTCACCGGGCACGGGACCGGATGGACCTGCGCCCCGGTGACGAGTGCCGCCGTGGTCTGGTACGTGCCGAAGTCGACCACCAGGAGGTGCTGTGCCATAGCGGAGCTCCCGAGTTTGCCCGAAGCGACCCGAAGTGACGCCGTCGTCAGCCGCGTTGATGGTCGCCGATGCTAACGACCGGCTGTTGCAAGCGAGTTAACCGTTCGCGTGTCGGGGTTGACGATCTGTGCGCCAGGGCGTCGGCGGTGCGGATCCCACCGCTGCTCCGGGTAGTCGGGGATGTCCGGCGGGGGCGGTGTGGACTGGTCTACATTGCCGCGGTGGGCAGGGACTGGGTGCCGATGCGGGTACGGGCCGGGGTGACGGCGGATGAGCTGGCGCGCCGCATCGCCGCGCAGCGGGCGTCCTTCCTGGCCACGGGCTGGTCTCCGGGCGGTACGGGTGGCGAGGTCGAGCTGTCCGCGCGTGACACCGGGCCTGCCGGGCGTGCCGCCGCAGCCGCGTGGCGCAGGGCCGACGGGGAGCTCCGTGACGTGGTGGAGATACCGGTGGACGGGGCAGGGTGGCCGTCGTTCCGGGTCGCCGTGATCGGCGCGAATCCGCTGCTCCCGCCGTCGTGGCGCGACGCCGCGTGGTCGAGCCTGAGTCCGGCGCGGGCGCGTGCGGAGTTCGCGCGGTGGCAGTGGTGGTACGCCGAGATCACCGCCGGTCGGATGGGCTCCTACCTGGACCGGCTGCGGCTGTGGGAGGAGAGCCGGGAGCTGGCGGCCTGTCGGCAGGCGGCGCTGGAAGCGGTGGCGGTGGCGGGTGCGCGACCGGTGGCCCGCGCGGCCTCGCCGGCGTTCCTGGCCGCCAAGGCGGGCCTCGCCGGGCTCCCGGTGCCGCCGCCCGCCCTTGAGCCCGGTCCGGTGCCGACCGGCGACGGGCCGATGCCGCCGGCGGACCTGGAACAGGCCTGGGCGGGTCTGCGCGTTTACCGCCGTGCGCTGGCCGCGGCGATCGTGGAGGTCAACCGCACGGGTCCGCGCTCGTTGCGGCTTGCCACGCCCCCGCGCGTGGGGGAGCCCGCCGGGGACGTCCGCGACCCGTGGCTGGAGGACTTCTTCACCTGGGCGGCTCCGTACCTGAGCGACGGCTGCGGCCTCTACCTGTGGGCGTGACCGGGCGCTCAGGTCAGGCGGTCAGGAATTCGAGCTGCTCCAGCGCTTGTCCGAACCAGCCCGCCGCATCCGGGTCGTCGGTCGCCAGGAACGCCGCCTCCAGCCTGCCTGCGGGAACGCCGGTGCGCAGCCAGGCCCGGACCTCGCGGTGATAGCGGTCGTCGCGGGAGAAGGTCCAGCCGAAGTCGTCGATGTAGCGGGCCAGGTGCAAGGTCGCGGCCTCGCCGGGCTCCTGCGCCCAGACCGCCAGGTACGGCTCGGCCGTGTGCATGGCGGCGATGCTAGGCGAACGACTGCTCCGCCCGCCGACCTTTCCCAGCGCGCTCGCGCGGTGCCCTTCCTTAGAACTTGGCGCCGGTGCGACCCCAGGGTTTGTAGGTGGACAGGATGGTGGCGACGGTCAACACGATCACCGAGGCGATGGAGCCGTCGAGGACCTGCTGGGCCGGGTCGGTGAGCAGGCCGGCGCGGGCGGCGTCGACGGCGTCGACCAGGGCCGGGTGGCGGGTCAGCAGCGGGACGACGAGCACGGCGACGTTGAGCACGAGTTTGACGGCGACCCACCAGTGGCGGAGCACGCCCCAGTGGCTGCCCACGCCCAGGATCACGCCGGTGACCAGCGCGGCCAGGCCCAGGGGCAGCATCGCGGCGTTGTCGAAGGCCAGCATCAGGGCGTACGTCGCCTCGCGGGTGCCCGGGTCGCCGGAGGCCTGCGCGCTCAGTGCCATGACGAGCAGCGCGTACGCGACGCCGAGCCAGCCGACGGACGTGACGACGTGTGCGGTGAGCAGGAAGCGGCGGGCGTTGCGGGGCAGCCGCGGCGGGCCGGGCCGGGTGCGTTGCCTGTTCCGGGTGGGGGTGGCGGTGGCGGTCACGGGTTGTCTCCTGTCCAGCCGGGCCGGACCAGGCCCGACTCGTACGCCTCGACGACCAGGTGGGCGCGGTCGCGTGCGCCGAGCTTCACCATGGCCCGGCTGACGTGGGTCTTGGCGGTGGCCGGGCTGACGAACAGCCGCTCGGCGATCTCGTCGTTGGACAGCCCGGCGGCGACCAGGGCCATCACCTCGCGCTCGCGGTCGGTGAGCGCGTCCAGCGCGGCCAGCCGCCCGGAGTCCTTGGGCCGCCGCGAGCGCTGGGCGTACTCGGCGATGAGCCGGCGGGTGACGCCGGGGGACAGCAGCGCGTCGCCGCGGGCGACCACCCGCACGGCCTGGATCAGGTCGGCGGGTTCGGTGTCCTTGACCAGGAAGCCGCTGGCCCCGTCGCGCAGCGCGTCGAACACGTACTCGTCGAGGTCGAACGTGGTCAGGATGACGACCTTCACCTCGGCCAGCGCCGGGTCGGCGGCGATGCGGCGGGTGGCCTCGATGCCGTCCAGGCGCGGCATGCGGATGTCCATGAGCACGACGTCGGGGCGCAGCGCGGCGGTCTGGCGTACGCCCTCCTCGCCGTCGCCGGCCTCGCCGACCACGGTGATGTCGTCCTGCGCGGACAGCAGGGCCCGGAACCCGGCGCGGACCAGCGCCTGGTCGTCCACCAGCAATACCGTGATCATGATTCGCTCCCGGTGGGCAGGACCGCGCAGACGGTGAACCCGCCCTCGGCACGCGGTCCGATCGCGACCGTACCGCCCAGGGAGGCGACCCGTTCGCGGATCCCGGACAGGCCGTTGCCGTCGGCGGTGTCGCCGCCGCGGCCCCGGTCGGTGACGTCGACGACCAGCTCGTCGGTGTCGTATCCGATCGTCACCTGCGCGTGGTCGACCCCGGCGTGGCGGTGCACGTTGGTCAGCGACTCCTGCACGATCCGGTACGCGGCCAGGTCCACCGGCGTGGGCAGCTCACGGGGTGTGCCGGTGACCCGGACGTCGACCCGCAGCCCGGCCCCGGCGAACCGCTCGACCAGCTCGTCGAGCCGGTCGATGCTCGGCGCCGGGCTGCGGGGCGCCTGCTCGTCGACGCCGCGCAGCACGCCCAGGGTGGCGCGCAGCTCGCGCAGGGTGTCCCGGCTGGCCGTCTTGATCGCGGCGAGCGCGGTGCGGGCCTGCTCCGGGTCGTCGTCGAGCAGGTGCAGCGCCACCCCGGCCTGCACGTTGATCAGGGAGATGTGGTGGGCGACGACGTCGTGCACCTCGCGGGCGATGCGCAGCCGCTCGTCGCCGACCCGGCGGCGGCGCAGCTCCAGCATCCGGTCCCGGTTGCTGCGCATCACCTGCGCGATGAGCAGCACCCCGACCAGCACGCCCGCGACCACGACCCAGTGCCAGGACAGCAGGGGCTGCTCGCGCAGCCGCCAGCCGACGAGCACGAACAGGGCGTACCCGAGCCCGGCGGTGACCCAGGCCGCGGCCCGGTGCCCGAGCACCACCGCGAAGATCAGGCTGAACAGGAAGGCGAGGAAGAACGGCCCCCACGGGTAGCCCAGCGCGACGTAGGCCAGGGTGAGCGCGCCGACCGCGGCGAGGGCGGCGTACACGTGCATACGGACCAGCCACATCGCGGCGGCGGATCCGGCCAGCAGGGCATAGCCGAACCAGTCGAGCGCGCGGGGTGCGACGGCGCCGTCGAGGCTGCCGGCGACCGTCGCGGCGAAGGTCACCCCGACCATCTGGATCAGGGCGATGAGCACGGGGAAGAACCTGCGTCCCCGGACTCGTTGAGGGTGTTCCCAGGTCATGCCCACCACGCTAGGCGCGGCGGGGGCACCCCGTCGTCGCACACCGGGAGTGACCCCGTCTACTCCCCGGGGAGTACAAGGAAGGGCACCTTCCCATCGCCATGGGTAGAGGAAGGTGCCCTTGTTAACGCCGGCACAGCCGTGGCCTGCGGGTTCAGGCGGGGATCGGGCGGGTGGCGGTGGCCAGGCCCGCCAGCACGGCCATCGCCTGGTCGGCGTCGGCGCAGCCGACGAACAGGTGGTCGTGGAAGTATCCGGCCACCACGTTGCAGCTGATGCCGACGTCGGCCAACGCGGTGGACACGGCCGCGGTCAGCCCGACGGCGTCCAGGGCCGAGTGCACCCGCAGGGTGATCCACGAGGCGACGAAGTCGTAGGGCAGCCCGGCCGCGTCGGCCTCGGCCCGCATCACCACCAGCGTGGTGCCCTCCGGCTCGGCGACCATGACGACCGGGTGCACCCCCGGCGGGACGTTGCCCGTGACGGTGGTGAAGACGTATTCGTACGGGTGGCGCTGGGGCTGCAGCCCGTGCAGCAGCGCGCCGAGGTCGCGTTCTCCGGTCACGACTGCCATCCTGTCAGTTCCGCGGGCCATCTCAGGTCACCGTGACCGCGAGCGTCTGCCAACCTGTCGCGCCGTCGGGGAACGGGTCGGCGCGCTGCTCGGCCTGCACCGCGCCGGTGCTGTCGACGGCGCGTACCCGCAGCGTGTGGTTGCCGGCGGTGGTGGCGGGCCAGTCCCACACCCACTGCACCCAGGTGTCGGTGGACGGCACCGGCAGCAGCCGGGCCTGCTGCCACGGCGCGTCGTCGACCTGGACCTCGACCGCGCTGATGCCGCGGTGCTGCGCCCAGGCGACCCCGGCGACGGTCACCGTGCCCGCGGGGAGCTGCGCGAACGCCTTGGGACGGTCGATGCGCGAGGCGGTCTTGACCGGGCCCATCTGGGCCCAGCCGCGCTGCACCCAGTAGGCGTCGAAGCTGCTGAAGGTCGACAGCTCCAGCGACGTGATCCATTTGGCGGCGCCGACGTAGCCGTAGAGGCCGGGGGTGAGCATGCGGACCGGGAAGCCGTGCTCCAGCGGCAGGGCCTGGCCGTTCATGCCCAGCGCCAGCATCGCGTCACGGCCGTCGAGCACGGTGGCGACCGGGGTGCCGATGGTGATGCCGTCCGCGGCCCGGGCGACGATCTGGTCCGCGCCGGCCTGCACGCCCGCGGCGCGCAGCAGCGGTGCCAGCGGCACTCCGAGCCAGCGGGCGTTGCCGACGTACGGGCCGCCGACCTCGTTGGACACGCAGTTGAGCGTGATGTCGCGTTCGATCAGCGGCTGCTTGAGCAGGTCGTCGAAGCTGAGCTCGACGGGGCGGTCGACCATGCCGGTGATCTGCAGGCTCCACTGGCGCGGGTCGATCCGGGGCACTGTCAGCGCGATGTCGACGCGGTAGAAGTCCTGGTTGGGCGTGTAGAAGCCGGGCGTCTGCTCCGGGGGCGGGCCCGGGTCGGCGGGAGCGGGCAGGGTGATCGCGCCGCGGGCCTCGTCGGCGGCCTGGGCACCGCTGCGGCGGATGATCGCGGCGAGCCCGCCCGCGAGCGCGGTGCCCAGTGCGACCAGCCCGGCCGCGACGAGGAACGAGCGCCGCCCGGTGCGGCCCGGTGCGGCCGTCGTCTCGGGGCCCGGTGGGGTCGCGGTCGCAGCTTCGGGGTGCTGCGGAGTTGCTGCGCCCGCGTGAGCGCCCGGGTCCGATGGCGTCCATGGCTTCGTCGCAGCCGTGCCTGCGGCGGAATCCGGAGCGGGCACCGGGGATGGGGGCGGGGGTGCGGTGACGGCTTTCGGGGCCAGCCAGGCCAGCAGGACGGCGGAGACGGCTCCGGCGAGCAGGGACGGCAGGGCGTCGAGTGGGCGGGCGCCGGGGCGGGCCAGTGCGGCGGCCGCGCCGACCAGGCCGAGCGCGCCGATGGCGAGCAGCGCGGCGGTCCGGTGGCGCACCGCGAGCACCCCGACCGCGGCGGCCAGGGCTGCGAGTACGACCAGGATGGTGCCGATGAGCAGTGGTTTGTCGTTGGTGCCGAAGGTCGAGACCGCGTACTCCTTCACCGGCGTCGGGGTGGCGTCGATGACGGTGCCGCCGATGGCGACCAGCGGCGAGGATTCGGGCCGCACCAGTGAGGCGACGAGTTCGGCGGTGGCGATGCCGCCGGCGGCGGCCAGCAGCCCGCTGAGCGCGGGACGGATCAGGCGTCGCATGGGAGTCCTCCTCGGAGGATTGGGGAAGGGCGCCTTCCGCGCGGAAGGCGGGCGGAGCCGGCTGCGGCGACGGGCGCCCTTCCCACCGTCCGTCAGGACGGAGGCATGAGCACGCTGTCGACGAGGTAGACCACGCCGTTGCGGGTCTGGATGTTGCCGCAGACGATCATCGCGGTGTCGTTGACCTTGAAATCGGTGCCGCTGCCGGTGACCGTGACGTCCTGGCCTTCGAGCGTCTTGTGGGTGCCGGCGAGCGCGTCGGGCGCGGTCTTTCCGGATACGACGTGGTAGGTCAGGATCTTCTTGAGCATGTCCTTGTCGGCGAGCACCTTGTCCAGGTCGGCCTTCGGGATCTTCGCGAAGGCCTCGTTGGTCGGTGCGAAGACGGTGACGGCCTCGGCGCTGTTGAGCGTGTCGGCCAGGTCACCGGCCTGGATCGCGGCGACCAGCGTGGACAGCTGCGGGTTGGCGGCTGCCGCGGTGGCCACCGGCTGCTGGGCCATCATCTCCAGGCTGCCCGGGTTGGCCGGGTCGGTGGGGATGCCGGCGCAGGCCGGTCCGAACTCGCCGCCCGTGGTGCCGCCGGGCATCGACGGCAGGGCCGTCGGCATCGTGGTCGGCACGGCGGTCGGCTGCGTGGCCGTCGTCATGGTCTCGCTCCCGCAGGCGCTGAGCGCCAGCGAGAGCGAGAACGCGGCGACGGCCGCGAGCGCGGTGAGCTTCCTCTTCCCGTACATGACGGTGGTTCCTTTCCTCCGGTGAAAACCTCCACCGGTGATTCGACACTGAACCCGTCATGGTTTGGAGCGATTAGCGCGATTTTTGTCGGTTTTTTTCTACTTCATGGGGATCTCGGCGATGATGGGCAGTGTCGGGCTGGCCGAACCACCGGCCGGCTCCACGGTCAGGCCCATCGCGTCGGCGGCGTTGACCCCGCTGACCAGGCGCGTGGCGGTGCCCTGCCCGGCGGCGAGCACTCCGGCCGAGTACGGCGTCGTGCCCTCCATCAGCCAGAACTGGTACGCCTTCTGCGCCCCCGGCGAGTGCGTGGCCAGCAGGATCACCGCGGCGTCCTGGCTGGACGAGGCCACCACGGTGACCTTGCCGCCACCGGCCACGTCGGAGGTGCGCACCGTCGCGTCCTGCGCGGTCAGCACCGCCTGCGTACGCGCCAGTTCCTGCTGCGCGGCCTGCGCCGTGGCCCGCTCGTCGCGCAGCCGCTGCTCCTGCACCGTCCAGGTCGCCCCGCCGACCAGCGCCGCGACCAGCAGGCACGCGGCCGTGGTCAGCGCGACCGGATGCCGCCACCAGCGCGTGGGCTCGCGCCGCACGCGCACCGGCCGGGCCGGCGGGATCTGCCGGGTGCGCCGCACCGCGGCCAGCACGTTCTCCCGCAGCGCGGGCGGCGGCACCGACCAGGCGTCGTCGGCCAGCCGCGCCACGGTCTCGTTCAGCTCGGCCACCTCGGCCGCGCACGTCTCGCACCCGCGCAGGTGCTGGATGAACGTCTCGCGCTCGGACTCGTCCAGCGCGTGCAGCACGTACGGACCGGCCAGAGAGTGGATCTCGCTCATGCCGACACCTCGCTCCGCTCGCCGCCGCTGGCATATGCCGAGCCCATGATTCGCGTGCTCATGCCGACACCTCCACGCCGAGGCAGTCGCGCAGCCGGATCAGGCCGTCGCGCATGCGGGTCTTCACGGTGGGCAGCCCGGCGCCCAGCAACTGGGCGACCTGCTGATAGGTGTAACCGCCGTAGTAGGCCAGAGTGATCGCCTCACGCTGCAGGTCGGTGAGGGTCTTGATGCACCGGCGCACCTGCTGGCGCTGCAGCCGCGCGGTGGCCTGCTCGACCACCTCGTCGGCGGGCGTCTGCGTCGCCTCCGGCGCCATCCGCTGCACCCGGTCCAGCGCGGCCTGTTCGGAGCGCACCCGGTCCACGGCGCGGCGGTGGGTGATGGTGAAGACCCACGCGGTCGCCGAGCCGCGCGCCGGGTCGAAGCGGCTGGCGGTGCGCCACACCTCCACCAGCGCCTCCTGCGCGACCTCCTCGGCCTGCGCCGGGTCGCGCACGACGCGCCGGGCCAGCCCGTAGACGCGCGGTGCGACCAGCTCGTAGAGCCTGGTGAAGGCCGCCTCGTCGCCGCGGGCCACGGCCCGAAGCAGCGTCTCGGCGTCGGCGGGCGGCGCCACGTCGGGCACGCTCGACAGCCGGTCGGGCCGTTGGTACGGCTGTTCGTCACCGTTCACAGTTCCGCCCTTCCGGCATGGATCTGTTCACCCGTCACTTGCGTATCAACGCTTATTCGGCGCCGAACCCGTCGCGGATGGGTCAGATCTCATTCACCGCCCACTGCGATCATCGCCCGTTCGTGCCGCCACCGCGACACCGACGACGACGCCGAGCACAGGAAGGCCGATGTCGATCGGGTGATCCGCCTCTCAGGGGAACGCGCCTGACCAGGTCAACTGCGTATGGTCAGGAAACGGAACCGTACCGTTCCGCATCTCCCTTCCCCCCGGAGCCTGTCATGAGCCGTGCCCGCGTGCCCGCCGGAGCGCCCCTGTGCGCCGCCGTGCGCGAGCTGCTGTGCGAGGTCGGCTACGACAAGATGACCATGGACGCGATCGCGTCGCGCGCGCACATGAGCAAGGCGACGCTGTACCGGCACTGGCCCGGCAAGCCCGACCTCGTCGCCCAGGTGCTGCGCCAGCAGCAGGCCGACGACGTCGCCCCCGCCGACACCGGCGGCCTGCGCGGGGACCTGATCGAGCTGCTGTCCGTCGCGGCCCGCTGCGTCGTCGACGAGGGGCCGCTGATCCACGCGCTGTCCTTCGCGATGCAGACCGACCCCGAACTCGCCGGCATCGTTCGCGGCCAGGTGTATCCCGAGATCCACCGGCACACCGAGGAGCTGCTGGAGCGTGCGGTGCAGCGCGGCGAGATCAAGCCGCAGCCCTTCGACAGCCTCTTCCCCGACCTCGTCACGGCGCTGCTGATGGCGAGGCACCTCGGACACGGCCGGCCGCTCGACGACGAGTATCTGGCCCGGGTCTGCGACGAGGTCCTGCTCCCCGTCCTGGCCCGCTGAAAAACCCCCACCGAAAGGCACGACGATGACCACCACGGTCTCCCGACCCGAGGCTGCGGAGCCTTCCGCCGCCGCCCCGAACCCCCGGCGCTGGCTCGCCCTGACGATCATCGCCATCGCGCAGCTGATGGTGGTCCTCGACGCGACCATCGTGAACATCGCCCTGCCCAAAATGCAGGTGGACCTGGGCATCACCGACGCCGAGCGGCAGTGGGTGCTCACCGCGTACACGCTGACCTTCGGCGGTCTGCTGCTGCTCGGCGGCCGCATCGCCGACTACTGGGGCCGCAAGCGCACCTTCATCGCCGGTGCGATCGGCTTCGCGGCCGCGTCCGCGCTGGGCGGTCTGGCCTGGGACGGCCTGAGCCTGTTCGCCGCGCGCGGCCTGCAGGGCGCGTTCGGCGCGCTGCTCGCCCCGGCCGGACTGGCCCTGCTGACGGTGCTGTTCACCGACGCCAAGGAGCGCGCCAAGGCATTCGCCGTGTACGGCGCCATCGCCGGCGGCGGCGCGGCGGTCGGCCTGCTGCTGGGCGGCGTGCTCACCGAGTACGCCGACTGGCGCTGGTGCCTGCTGGTCAACATCCCGATCGCGATCATCGCCATCGCGGCGGCGATCCCGTTCGTGCCGGAGAGCAAGGCCGAGGGCAACACCCGCTACGACATCCCCGGCGCGATCGCGGTCACCCTGGGCCTGGTCGCCCTGGTGTACGGCCTGACCAAGGCCGCCGAGCCGGAGCACGGCTGGGACTCCCCGGAGGCGCTGGCCTACATGGGCGGCGGCCTGGCGCTGCTGGTCGTGTTCGTGGTCATCCAGAAGTTCTCGAAGAACCCGCTGCTGCCGCTGCGCATCCTGCTCGACCGCAACCGCGGCGGCGCGTACCTGTCCAGCACCCTGACCGGTGCCGGCCTGATGGGCGCGTTCTTCTTCCTGACCTTCTACTTCCAGGGCGTGCTCGGCTACACCCCGATCGAGGCCGGTCTGGCCTCGCTGCCGATCTCGGCGGGCGTGTTCATCTCCGCGGGCATCGCCAGCCAGCTGCTGCCGAAGCTGGGCGCGAAGCCGCTGATGATCGCCGGTGCGGTGCTGGCCGCGGGTTCGATGCTGTTCCTCACCCAGATCGGCGTGACCACCGCGTACGCCAGCCACGTGCTGCCCGGCGCGATCGTGCTCGGCCTCGGCCTGGGCTTCACGTTCGTGCCGCTGTCCAGCCTCGCGCTGGTCGGTGTGCCGCAGCACGACGCCGGTGCGGCCAGCGCGACGCTGAACGCCACCCAGCAGGTGGGCGGCTCGCTGGGCGCGGCGCTGCTGAGCACGTTCGCGCTCAACGCGACCACGGACTACGCGACCGAGCACCTCAAGCCGGGCATGGACCCGCAGGTGGCGGGGTTCGTGCAGGCCGAGGCGGCGGTGCACGGGTTCGCGACGGCGTTCGCCTGGGGCGGCGGCCTGCTGGTCGTCTCCGCGATCGTGATCACGGTCCTGATCAAGGTCCGCAAGTCCGACCTCCCGACGGAGGGCGCGGTCCACGTCGGCTGACGCCGGACTGCCGATCCGTTCTCAATAGACGCTGGCCTATCTGATCGAGAATTCGTAGATCGAACTCGATCAGATAGGCCAGCGTTTATCTATGGAGGCGTGGTCAGGCGCCCTTGGGCGGCTTGGTGGAGCAGCCGTTCTTGCTTTCCCAGGTGCTGATCTCGGGGACGGGGGACTTGGCGGTGCCCTTGCGCCACGCGTCGAGGTAGCGCCAGGGCCAGATCACGCCGCGGCGGATCCACCAGTCGCCCGTGCGCGCGCACACCGGGGACATGCCGAAGTGCAGGTGGCAGGCGCTGGCCAGACCGGTCCGGCCGACCTTGCCGAGCTGCTGCCCGGCGGTGACCCGTACCCCCGCGCGGATCTTCGCGTCGATCGCGGAGAAGTGCGAACCGTAGTAGCGCACGCCGTCGTCGCCGAGCAGCGACACCGACTTGCCGCCGCGGGTCGCGCCGTCGTCGTTCTTCGGGTCGTAGAGGTCCACCGGCGAGATCTCCAGCACCACGCCGTCGATGGCCGCGACGACGGTCGCGCCGCACGGCGCCATGATGTCGGTGGCCTGGTAGTCGTGGTGGGTGCGCCCGTAGGAGGTCTTGCCCAGCACGGGGAACACGTGGTGGACCGCGGGCGGCGACGCGGCGGTGGAGGGCGAGGGCGAGGGCGCGGCGTCCGGCGTCGCGCTCGGGGCGGGCGTGGCCGCCGCGGCCGGCGTGAACACGGGCCTTTCCGCCGGCCCGCCGCACGCGGCGAGCGCCAGGACGGTCACGAGGCCGAGCGGCACAAGGTGGGAACGCACCGCCCGACCCTACTCCCGCGACTCGGGCCGGGCAGACCGCCGGAATCCGACAGTGGCCGCCGTGACGTCCCGGGCGCGGCGTCGGGTACACAGGATGTCCACGTCCTTCAGGGACGGCACCCGCCGCTGCGGGTGAAGCCCGCCGGGCCTGTCACGTGTCCGTCCGGCCTCACCTGGGCAGCCGCGAGTCAGGCACGCAGGCTGGAGGGATCCGGGTGAGCTATGAGCCGTCCGAAGCCGCACGGGAGCGCTTCGCCCGCCAGCAGGAACGCCTGCACGCCGAGCTGCTCGGCAGTGGCCTGCCGGTGTTCGCGCTGGCTGGCCCGGCGCTGCCCGGCGCGGCACGGTTCGCGGGCCTGGGGCAGGCCGACGGCCGGATCACCAGCGTCCGCGTCGTGCACGGCGAGGGTTTGACGTTGCCCTGGGCCGCCGTGGAGACCGTCTGCCGGTCCGGCACGTCGTTCGATTCCGGGCCGCTGCGGGGGGAGGTCGAGGTGGGCATGCGCGGGCACGGTCACCGGTTCGCCGACGTCGAGTGGACCGAGGGGGACACCACGGTCCTCGTCGACGGCGTGGCCGTGGCCGGGCGGCTCGTACGGGCCGGCGACCGCTGGTGGGCGGCTCGCTGCAGCCGCCAGGACGTCGAGATCACCGTGGTGGCTCGCGACTGGCGTCCCGAGGTGCTCAGCGTGCACGCCGTGACCGAGCTGACGGCGATGCTGGCGCGCCCGCACGTCGGCCCGCCAGGTTCCGGCACGGGGCCCGACGACCCGGAGGCCGCGCGGGTGCCGGCCGGCGAGCCGCATCGTGTCCTGGCGGACGTCTGCCTGCGGCTGGGCCGGGAGCGTGCGGCGTTGCTGGCCGACGGCGGTCCGGGGCCGCGACTGCCCGGGTACTGGCGCACCCTGTGGCGGGCGGCCGTGCGGCGGCAGATGGAGCTGGCCGATCAGCCGGAGCCCGTGGCCGACCGCGCGGTCAGCGGCATGCTGGCGCAGCTGTCGACGTTGCAGGACGGGGCGGACTGGTTCCGTGCCGACGCCCGCCTGCGGGAGCGAGCGGTTGCCGAGACGCTGCTGTTCGCCACGTCGCTCAGCGAGGCCGTGTCCAGCGCCGGGGCGCAGCGCGCATGGCAACGCCGCGAGGAGACCGTCCGTCGCCCTGACCTGCCGGTCCAGATCCGCGCGGCGGCGGACGAGGACTGGCGCGACGCCTGGTCCGCGTGGGCGAACGGCCACGCCGCGGACCCCGCCCGCTGACCGCAGGTCACCGGCAGGCGAGGTCGAGAAGGAGCCCTTTCCTTACCTACCGCGACAAGCAGGGCGGCTGCTCATCTCGTTGACGCGAGCCGACGGCGCTCTTCCATTCAAGGGCCGCGTTCGGCGTAGCGGACGACGGTGCCGAAGACGCGGTCGTGCCAGGCGCGGCGCTTGGCGTCGGTGAGCACGCCGACCATGCCGACCAGCCACAGCACGGGGATGGCCAGGCCGATGACCGCGCGCAGCAGGGCGCGGCAGAAGCCGACGTGGCGGCCGTCGGTGCGGCGCACGACGGTGCCGAACAGCAGCGCGCCCAGGGTCTGGCCGGTCATCCACCAGCAGCCGGTGAAGTAGACGACGGGCAGCACCGCGGCGACCACCGCCGACGCGGCCTTGAGCCAGCCCGGTGGTTCGCCGGCCAGCGCGGACCAGACCGCCGGCACGCCGGAGACGGCGAAGGACGACGCGACCGCCAGGAGGCCGGCGTCGATGGCCAGCCCCGCGATCCGGGAAACCATGCCTGCATACGGTGGATGTTGGCCAGCCGCGGTCACCGATCACCGTTCGCGCTGTGGCGGTGGAAGACCCGGCGGAACGAGGACTCGATCCGGTCGTCGGCGGTCGCGGAGGTCTCGCGCAGCTCGTCGGTGGCGTTGGCGAGCACGCCGCGGCTCTGCTCGGTGATCAGCTCCTGGAGCCGCGGGTCGCGGGTCATGTCGTCGATCACCACGGGGATGACCTTGCGCCTGATCTCGGGGATGGCTCCCTCGACCAGCCGCGGCACCACACTGTTGATCAGGTATGGCATCAGGTTGTCCACCATGCGCGGCACGATCGACTTCTCGACCCAGGTCAGGCTCTCGTCGACGGTGTCGCGCAGCGCGACGGCCGCGGCGGCCCGGCTGGACACGAGAGTGTCGCGTCCGCGCAGCCCGGCGGCGGTGACGACGTCGCGGGCGGTGTCGATCGGCGACGCCGAGGGCAGCGCGGCGCGGGTCGCCCCGGCCAGCCGCCGGGCCCGGTCGCGGGTGGCCTCGCCGACCCGGGTCCCGGTGCGCACGGCGAGGTCGAAGCTCTGCTGGGTGAGGCCGACGGCGATGGCGACCGGGGAGCGGGCACTGGCGGGGGAGGGCTCGACGCCGCTGGTGAGCAGGTCCTCGATGCGGGCCTGCTCGGCCGGGTCGGCCGGGCCGGTGAGTCTGCGGAGTCGTTCGGCGACGAGCATCGCGGCGCCGAGGGCGAGTTCGGGCACGCCATGCCGCGCCCTCGCGGGATCGGTCATAACATGAATTTACGCCAGACAGTTACATAGCGGGGTGAATGCCAAAGTAATACCCGCCGGTAACGAGTGTTCGCGTCGGCCGGCCGAAGGTCCGGATGGCCGACAAACGCCCGGACGGGGCGGCCCGTTTCCGGGCGCGCACCGGTTTACAGCGGTGGAGCGGGCCACGGCGGCCCGCCGCAACGCTGGAGGCGGCACTTGTCCCGGATCTTCGACGGCGTCTGGTCGTGGCTGGTCGCCGCGGCTGCCGAGACCTCGTGGCGCGAGCTGATGCCGCTGGGCCTGGCCGGCGCGTTCGTGTGGGGGCTGTGGCTCTACCGGGTGCTGCTGTCCCGGCTGGACCGGCCGATCCTCAACGACTTCCGCACCTCGGTGTCGGTGGTGGTGCCCTCCTATCGCGAGGATCCCGACATCCTGCTGGAGTGCCTGCGCAGCTGGCTCGCCCAGGGCCCCGACGAGGTCGTCATCGTGCCCGACGTCGGCGACACCGAGGTGCTGCGGCGGCTGGCCGCCGTCGACGACCGGCGGCTGCGCGTGCTGCCGTTCACCCACCGGGGCAAGCGCTCGGCCCTGGGCGTCGGCATCCGCGCCGCCCGCGGCGAGCTCGTCGTGCTGGTCGACTCCGACACGCGCTGGCAGCGCGGGCTGCTGGCGGCGGTGCAGATGCCGTTCGCCGACCCGACCGTCGGCGGCGTCGGCACGCAGCAGAACGTGCACCAGCGCACCACCAGCGTCTGGCGGCGCATCGCGGACTGGCTGGTCAACCTGCGCTACTACGACTACGTCCCGGCGATGGGCCGGGCCGGGGCGGTGGCCTGCCTTTCCGGCCGCACCGCCGCGTACCGGCGCTCGGTCGTCCTGCCCGTGCTGGACCACCTGGAGAACGAGTTCTTCCTCGGCCGGCGCTGCGTGGCCGGCGACGACGGCAGGCTGACCTGGCTGGTGCTGGCCTCGGGCTACCGCACCGTGCACCAGTCCTCGGCCCGGGCGATGTCGATGTTCCCCGCGACGTTCTCGGCCTTCGTCAAGCAGCGCGTGCGCTGGAGCCGCAACTCGTACCGCTGCTACCTGACCGCGCTGTGGAAGGGCTGGTTGTGGCGCACCCCGCTGGTCACGAAGATCACCGTGCTGCAGATCCTGCTGACCCCGGTGACCATGGGCATGGCCCTGGGCTACCTGCTGCTGTCCCGGCTGGAGCTGAGCCCGCGCGGCGCGGTGGTGGTGCTGTTCTGGCTGCTGGCCGGCCGGGGCATCCGCGGCTGGTCGCACCTGCGCCGGCATCCGCGGGAGGTGCTGATGCTGCCGCTGGTCGCGGCCGTGGTCATCCTGATCTCTTTGCCGATCAAGCTGTACGCGTTCGCCACCATGAACAAGCAGGGCTGGCTCACCCGCGGCGCCGACCGCATCGGCGGCGACGGCCAGGCCGCGAGCACGCTGTCGGCGTCCCCGCCCACGCCCACCGGGCGGCGGGCCGTGGCCGTGTCGTCGGAGGCCGCGTGATGCGGCCCGCCCGCCCCACGGCGACCCCGCCGGCCCGTCACGGCACGGCCGCTGCCGCGCTCGGGCGCTCGGCCACTGCCGTGCTCGCGCTGCTGCTCACCGCGCTGCTGCTCCCCGCGGGCGGCGCAGCCGGTGCGGCCGCCGCGCCCCCGGCCGCGGCCCGCACCGCGTCCCACGCCGCCACCGCCGGCGCCGCGGCGGCCGACTCCGAGCGCCAGGCCGCACTGGTCGCCGCCGAGGACCGGTGGCTCAACCAGGTGCGCGCGGTCACCGCGGTGGCCCCGCTGCGCGACCTGCTCAACCGCGCCCCGGGCAGCAGCACGCAGAAGTGGAACCAGCCCTACCGGCTGGACACCGCGGGCGGCTACACGCTGGTGCTGACCGCGCGCACGGCCGCGTACACCGTCGACGACCTGCTGCGCCTGGCGCCGCAGACGTTCGTCCGCCAGCCGCAGGGCGCTTACCTGCTCACCGAGAACATCTACGTCAACTCCGGGGCGCGGCTGAAGCTGGCCCACCCCGGCGGCCTGGAACTGCGCCTGGCCAGCCGCAGCAGCGGCTTCGTGGCGATCGTGTCGTTCGGCGGCGGCCTGACCCTGGAGGGCACCAAGCAGGCCCCGGTGCGGGTCACCAGCTGGGATCCGCGCACCGGCAAACCCGACACCGAGGTCGGTGACGGGCGGGCGTACCTGCGGGCCATCGGCGGGCACTTCGCGATGAGCCATACCCGCGTGTCCCACCTGGGTTTCTGGAGCGGCCGCACCGGCGGGGTGAGCCTGACCGGCACGGACCGGCCCGACACCGGCGCGGTCGAGGGCCCGAGCGCGGCGACCCCCGGCCGGCTCCTGCCGGGCGAGGTGCGCGTGCTGTCCGGCGGCCGCGTCGCCACCCCGGACAGCCGGTTCACCGTGCCCAGCCTGTCCTACGTGTCCGGCGCCATCAGTGACAGCGAGCTCGTCGGCAACGCGTACGGGCTGTTCGTGTCCAGCGCCGACGGCATCAAGATCACTGACACGACGGTACGCGACAGCCTGCAGCACGGGGTGGTGCTGCACCGTTTCGCCACCAACGCGGTCATCGAGCGGACCCTGTCGCGGAACAACGGCGGCGACGGCTTCCTGCTCTCCCGCGCCACCCAGCAGGTGCGCATCACCAACACGACCGCCGAACGCAACCGCGGCAACGGGTTCACCCTCAGCGGCCGGCCGCTCGCCGACGGCCCCTCGGCGTCCGGGCAGTCGACCGCCAGCTACGGCGCCAACACCGTCTCGCACAGCGCCGCCCGCGGCAACGGCCACTACGGTTTCGAGATCCTCGGCGGCATCGCCGTCAGCATCCAGGAGAACCAGATCGAGGGCGGTGACATGGGCATCGTGGCCCGGCTCGGGGCCCGCGACCTGACCGTGACCGCCAACCGGCTCAAGGACCAGCGCCGCCAGGCGATCGCGATCCGCGACGGCGTCGCCAAGGCCCGCATCACCGGCAACCTCATCGAGACCACGCAGACCGGGGTGTACGTGCGCGACTCCGTCGCCGAGGTCCGCGGCAACACCATCCACGACGCGAACAGCCACGGTGTCACCTTCGTCGGCGCGGTCGGCGGCTCGGTCGCCGCGGGCAACGCGATCACCGGCATCGGCCCCAGCGCGCTGGACACCGGCCGTGCCGCGGGCAAGGTCACCCTGCGCGACAACCAGACCGACGCCTGGCTGGACACCAGCACGCTGTGGGCGCGGGTGCGCCACTACGCCAGCCCGATGACGCTGCTGTGGACCGCGATCCTGCTGCTGATCCTGGTGCTGGCGTTCCGTCGCCGCCGCGACGACCACGGCCACCCGTACGCGGCGACGAAACCGCTGTTCCCCCGCGACGGCGGCGAGCCGGCCGGCGGACGGCACGAGCACGGCAGACCGAGCCCGCGCGAGGTCGCCCGCGGCCGGGCCCGGGTGCCGGTGATGGCCGAGTGAGCGAGGCGTACCCGCCGCCGCCCGACGGCGAGGCGATCCGGTCGGGGCGGCGTCCGCGCCCGCGCGGGCTCGCGCTGGTGCTGCCGTTCGCCGCGACGTCGCTGCTGGCCGGGATGCTCGTCCTGCTGCTCATGGCCCTGACCGCCTGCCGTGGGCCGCGGCCGGACGGCACCGCCGGACCCGGGGCCGGCCCGCCGCCGTCCACCGGCGCCAGGTCGGCCGCCCCCGGCGCCACGACGGCCCGCGTGCACGGCACCCCCGCACCGTCGGTGAGCGGCACCTCGGGCCGGAGCCCGGCCCAGGCCTGCCCTCCGGGCACCGTCGTCGTGGCCGACGCGGCGGCGCTGGCCGCCGCGCTGGCGCGGGCGCGGCCCGGCGACAGCATCAGCCTGAAAGACGGGGTGTACGCGGGCCGCTTCGCGGCCACCGCCCCCGGCACCGCCGCGAAACCCGTGCACCTGTGCGGCGGCCCCGGCGCGGTCCTCGACGGCGGGGGCACCGGCCACGGATACGCCCTGCATCTCGAAGGTGCCGACCACTGGCGGCTGACCGGTTTCACGGTCCGCAACGCGCAGAAGGGTGTCATGCTCGACCGCACGAGCCACGCCGTGCTCACCGGCCTGACCGTCGAACACATCGGCGACGAGGCGATCCACCTGCGCGCCGGCAGCACCGACAACGTGGTGCAGCACAGCACCGTGCGCGACACCGGCCTGCGGCGGGCGAAGTTCGGCGAGGGCGTCTACATCGGCACCGCGACCAGCAACTGGTGCGACGTCACCGCCTGCGAGCCCGACCGCAGCGACCGCAACGTGATCCGCGGCAACCGGATCAGCGCGGTCACCGCCGAGCCCGTCGACGTCAAGGAGGGCACCACCGGCGGGATCGTCGAGGGCAACACGTTCGACGGCGCGGCCATGACCGGCTCGTACGCCGACTCGTGGGTGGACGTGAAGGGCAACGGCTGGCTCATCAAGGGCAACACCGGTCGGCACTCGCGGGGTGACGGCTTCCAGACCCACCGCGTCGCCGACGGCTGGGGCGACCGCAACGTGTTCACCGGCAACACCGCCGCCGTCGACGGCCCCGGCTGGGGCTTCCACCTCGCACCCGTCGCCGGGAACGTCGTCGCCTGCGACAACACCGTCACCGGGGCGGCCAAGGGCCTGGCCAACACGGGCTGTCGCCGGACATGGTGAAGCCCGGGAGACTGTCCTTCTCCCGGGCCTCGGGGTGCCGCCGATATGCACACACCAGCACGTTTAAGCGAACGGGTCAGTATGAAGACCCCGTGTCTCTACCGTTTGGACTACCGCCCCAGGAAGAGGAGCGGGCCGGGCTCGAACCGGCACCCCGGGGATTTCGCCCGTACGCGGTCGATCTGGTGTTCGGCGGCGAATGCTGAGTCTGGAGCGAGAATCTGAGTTTGATCGCGGCTGCCTCTGCCATGTTGGGCTACCCCCGCAGGTGGTGCAGGGGGTGGGACTCGAACCCACACTGTCACCGCGTTGTTCAGCTTCGACTTCAGTTTCAGCTTGCGCTTCCGCGCCCCCCGCCCTCCGGCGGGGAGTTCATGGGTCAGGCGAACAGGTAACCGAAGACCCGGTCGCCGACGTGCTTGTCGACCGCCTCGGCGTTGTTGGCCTCCTCGCGGGCGAACTTGACCGCCTGCTGCAGCTTCTCCACCCGCTCCAGCAGCGTCGACACCCGCTTGGCCGGCAGCGCGCCGGAGAACTTCACCGTGGTCCAGTAGCCCACCGCGATGTCCTCGTAGTACACCTCGACCTGCGCCGGGTGCTTCTCGGTCGCCTCGGCCTTGACGTGGTTGCGGGGCACCTTCTTGGTGCGGATGGTGCGCACCGGCTCCGTCGACCAGCAGTCCGCGGAGTCGCTGAACACCCACGACTCGGCGGCGTCGAGCACCGGCAGCTTCTTGACGAAGGTGTGCAGGTCGGTGAGCTGCTTCTCCAGGAACAGCAGGTAGGTCACCGGGACGTCGGACAGCAGCACCCGGTCGTCGACTGTCACGTCGGCGCGGGCCACGCAGTTGGTCGCGTCCTTGGTCGCGGTGACGTCGAACAGCCGGGTCAGCGTCGTGCCGATCTGGCGCAGCACGTCCTCGGCGCGGGTCTGCACCTTCGTGGACTCCGGCGGCAGCTGCTCGCCCTCCTCGTCCTTGGCCTGGTACGTCCGCGAGATGCCCGACAGCAGCGCCGGCTTCTGCACGGCGTGGTGGGCCTCGGTCAGGTCCTGGAACGAGCGGGACTTGATGCCCTTCTCGACCGCGATGATCTGGTTCAGCTTCGCCATGAAGTGTTCCTCCCGCGGAGTGACGCTAGGGGATCACCCGTGCGGGCGGCAAACCGGATTCCGGCCTCGCCGACTCAGTTGATCAAGTACGGTGAACTCCTGGCGGAGTCGGGGGTGGTCGGCCGTGGTGATCGGCTTTGCGATGCTGGCCACCGGGTTCGTCTTCGTCTGCGGCGCCAACGACGGCGCGGCCCTGCTCGCCCTGGCCCTGCGCCAGCGCGAACTGCCGCTCTACGGCGTGCTGGCCGTGCTGCTCGCCGCGATCATCGCCGGTCCCGCGCTGTTCGGCCTGGCCGTGGCGCACACGTTCACCGATCGCCTGGTCGACGCGGGCGGCGTCCGCGGACCCCTGGTCGTGCTCGCCGGGGTCGGCGTGGCGCTGGCCCTGGTGCTCACCCTGGCCTGGCGCGGCGTGCCGACCAGCGTCACCCTCGCGGTCCTCGGCGGACTCGCCGGCGTCGGCGCCGGGCTCGGCGTGCCGCCCGCCTGGTCCACGCTGGCCGTCGTGCTCGCCGTCGCCGCGCTCGCGCCGCTGCTCGGCGGCGGCCTCGGCTACCTGCTCGGGCTGGCCGCGCGCCGGCTGCCGACCACCGCGCGGCTGCCCCGCGCGATGCGGTACGCGCACGTCACCGCGTTCGCCGGGCAGAGCCTGGCGTACGCCGCCAACGACGGGCAGAAGATGTTCGCCGTGGTCGGTGTCGCCCTCGGTGTCGCCCATCGGGCCCCCGGCATGCAGGCCCCGCCGCTGCTGCTGCTCTGCGCGACGGCGGCGGTGTTCGCGGCCGGGGCGGTGCTGAGCCTGCGGCGCATGGCCCAGGGTGTGACCGGCGGGCTCACCCCGCAGCGGCCGTGGACGCTGGTCACCGCCGGGCTCGCCTCGGCCACCGCCGTGTTCGGCAGCGCCGGCATGGGCGTGCCCGTCAGCATGACCCAGTCCGCCACCGCGGGCCTGGTCGGCGCGGGAGCCAGCACCGGCGTACGGCGCATCCGCTGGCAGTTCGCCACCCCGGTGCTGACCGCCTGGCTGGTCACCGTCCCCGCGAGCCTCACCCTGGGCTACGCCGCGGGCCTGGCCCTGCGGAGCACGCTGTGACCGCCCGGCCTTCACCGACGCCGGGGCGGCGACCGTGATCAGGCTGCGGCGGGTGCTCGACGATCTCGCGGGGCGCGCGCCCAAGCGGGTGCTGGCGATCGTGCTGGCACAGATCGACGCCGCCCTCGAAGGGGTGGCGCTGGCGGTGACGGTCACCATCGGGGAGATCGAGCCGCCGCTGGCCCGGCTGCGCATCGCCGAGATCGAGCACGACGGCGACGCCCACCGGGGACGGCTGGTCGCCGAGCTGGCCGCGACGCTGACCACCCCGATCGACCGCGAGGACCTGTTCCGGCTGTCCCGCTCCGTCGACGACGTGCTCGACCACCTGCGCGACTACGTACGCGAGACGGACCTCTACGGCGTGCGCCTGGACCACAACGCGGTGGCGATGCTGGAGCAGGTCGCCATCGGCCTGCGCGACCTGCGCCGAGCCCTGGACCGGCTGGTCGACCGCCCGGTCGAGGCCGCCGAGGCGGCGCTGGCCGCGCACAAGCGTTCCGGCCGGGTCCGCCACCTCTACGCCCAGGGCCTGGCCGAGCTGCTCAGCGGCGAGGTCACCGGCCCGGTGCTCAAGCAGCGCGAGCTGCTGCGCCGCCTCGACGTGGTGGGGCTGCGGCTGGCCGAGTGCGCCGACGCGCTCGCCGACGCGATGCTCAAACGCAGCCTGTGACCGCCGGGGTCACTTGTCGTTCGCGCCCGG
Source organism: Catellatospora chokoriensis (assembly GCF_011297315.1). Taxonomy (NCBI): domain Bacteria; kingdom Bacillati; phylum Actinomycetota; class Actinomycetes; order Micromonosporales; family Micromonosporaceae; genus Catellatospora; species Catellatospora chokoriensis. The sequence continues at coordinate 96,648 of NZ_JAAOTI010000006.1, read as the reverse complement.
CCCGACCCAGCGGCCCAGCGGCCGGTCGGTGGCGTTGTCGTCGTCGTCCTTCTTGGACCGGTCGACGGTCGCCAGCAGGCCCGCCAGCCCGCCGCTGCCGATGCCGCTCTTGGACAGGCGCTGGTCGAGTTCGGTCGGGCCACCCGAGCCGGCGTCGGTCAGCGCCAGCATCTGGGCGGCCTCCTCTGGGCTGAGCCCGTATGCGGCGGTGACCTCGGCTGGGTTGGCGCGGGCGTGCGCGGCGAACTCGGGGTCGATCGCCATGCGCTCGACGACCTCAGGGAACCGGGACATGATCAAGGTCCTTTCGCTGGGTGGTCCATTGTGCGGCGTTGGTGCGACATCGTCCATACGTGGTCACGATGACGACGGTCACGTGACAGCGCGGCTTGCGGCATCATGGTGGCACCGACGGGGAGGTCGACGATGCTGCTGACGGTGGTGGGTTGTGCCGGGTCTGTGCCCGGCCCGGACAGTGCCGGGTCCTGCTACCTGGTCGAGCAGGACGGACATACGGTGCTGCTGGACCTGGGCACGGGTGCGGCGGGGCCGTTGCAGCGGCACTGCGATCCGGCGTCGCTGGACGCGGTGCTGATCTCCCACGCGCACGCCGACCACTGTGCCGATCTCGCCTCGATCGCGTACCTGCGCCACCGGGTGCAGGCGGGGCCGCTGGACGTGTACGGGCCGGCGAACCTGCGCGACGAGCTGAACTGGCGGCACCCGGCGCCGCAGTTCGCCTTCCACGAGCTGCCGTCGGGGCCGCTGCGCTCCGGGCGGCTGGAGGTCACCGTCGCCGCGGTCGAGCACGGCATCGAGGCGTACGCGTTCCGGGTCGGCGACGCGCTGTGCTACTCCGGCGACACCGCGCCCTGCGAGGCGCTGGACAAGCTCGCCCAGGGCTGCGAGGTGCTGCTGGCCGAGGGCGCGGGCTTCGACGACACAGGTGTGCCGCGGCACCTCACCGCCGGTGACGCGGGGCGGCTCGCGGCGCGTTCCGGTGCGCGGCTGCTGGTCCTGACGCACCTGCGTTCCTGGCTGGACCACGGCCGCCTGCTCGACGAGGCCGCCCGGTACGCGAACTGCCCGGTCATCCTGGCCCAGCCGGGCCTGCGCCTGCGTTTCTAGCGCGCCCTGCGCCGGACCGTCACCGGCGGCGGTCCAGGCCGGCCAACTGCCAGGCCAGGCGGCGCTGGAAGGCGGCACTGCGGCCGAGCAGCCCGAGCACCAGGTTGCGGGCCGGTCGCCAGGCCGCCCGCACGGTCGCCAGGCTGGTGAGCCGGTCGGCCAGCGCGACGACCTGGTGGGCGTGCGCGCGGTGCGTGGCGGCGTACTCGTCGAGCAGGTCGGGTGACGCGCCGTCGAGGACCTGGGAAAGGCGGTCGCCGAGGGCGGCGGCGTCGTCGATGCCGAGGTTCATGCCCTGGCCGCCGGCCGGTGAGTGGACGTGGGCGGCGTCGCCGGCCAGCAGCACCCGGCCCTGGCGGAACGTGTCGGCGATGCGGTGGTGCACCCGGAACCGTGATCCCCACACCACCTCGCGTACGACGACCGGCGACGCCTTCGGCCCGCGGGTGTCGAGCAGGTGCTGCACGAACGCGACGTCGGGCTGTTCGGGCGCGGTGTCGACCGTGGCGACGATGCGGTGCGTGCCGTCGGGCAGCGGCGCGACGACGACCATCCCGGCGGGGGAGAAGTACAGGACGACCTCGGAGCTGGTCACGTCGCCGTCGAGGCGGACGTCGGCCAGCGCGAACGACTCGGCGTAGGCGCTGCCGGTGAAGCCGATCCCGGCGCCCTCGCGGACCGTGCTGTGCATGCCGTCGGCCCCGATGAGGTAGGCGGCGCGGAGCCGGCGCCCGTCGGCGAGGGTCGTGGTGACCCCGGTGTCGTCCTGCGTGACGGCGAGCACCGTGGCGGGGCGCAGCACCGTGCCGCCCAGCTCCTTGAGCCGGGCCAGCAGCACGGCCTCGGTATCCGCCTGGGAGATCATCAGGGTGTACGGGAAGGGCGTGGGCAGCCCGCCGAACGGCACCGCGACGAGCAGCCGGTCGCGGTCGCGGATGGTGAACCGCGACGCGCGGATCCCTAGGGCGTCGAGGGTGGCGCTGACGCCGAGCGGCTCCAGCACCTCCAGGGTGCGGGCGTGCACGACGGCGGCGCGGGACGTGTTGGCGCCCTCGGCCTGCGTGTCGACGACGGTGACGGTGTGTCCGCGCTGGGTGAGCGCGACCGCGGCGGTGAGTCCGGCGGGGCCGGCTCCGACGATCAGGACGTCGACGGTCGGGGTGGACATGGCTTCCTCCAGGTCAACGATTGTTGGCCAACATCTGTTGACATCGACGGTAGGCGTACCTCGGGTTGATTGTCAACAGGTGTTGGCCTACAGTTGTTGGCATGCGGCGCACCTCGGTGGAAACGAAGTCGATCATCCTCGCGGCGGCCCGTGAGCGGTTCGCCGCCGACGGGTACGAACGGGCCACCATCCGGTCCATCGCCGCCGACGCGCAGATCGACCCCGCCATGGTGATGCGCTACTTCGGCAGCAAGGAGAAGCTGTTCGCCGCGGCGGCCGAGTTCGACCTGCGCTTCGACGCCCTCGCCGGCGTCCCGCGCGAGCAGCTCGGGGCGGCCTTCGTCCGGCACTTCCTGCGGCAGTGGGAGGCCGGCGAGGCACTGCAGGTGCTGCTGCGCACCGGCATCACCAACGAGGGCGCGGCCGAGCGCATGCGCGAGATCTTCGCCGGGCAGCTCGCCCCGAGGATCGCCGTGCTGACCGGCGACCCCGCGAGCGCGCCCGTGCGCGCCGCGATGATCAGTGCACAGATGCTCGGCATCGGGCTGGCCCGCTACATCCTGCGTTTCCCGCCGGTGGTGGCGATGTCCGAGGACGAGCTGGTGTCCTGGCTCGGCCCGACGATCCAGCGTTACCTCACTGCTGAATGAAACGGGCGCGGGCCGGTCACGGCCGCCGGGTAACCTCCACGACGTGGAGGAGATCGTTACTTATGTCGAGATGACCGCTCGTGGTCAGCTCCGTCCGGCAGCTCCTGTGCCCGGCCTGGCCCTGGAATCGCTGGACCGAAGCTCTCCGGCGATCGTCGACCTGCTGGCCAGGATCGGCGCGCCCTACGGCTGGCGGAGCGCCAGCCGGACCGAGGAGGAATGGGAACTCTGGTTCGCGGAGTGCCCGGATCGGACTTTCTGGCTGCTGTCCTTCGAGGGAGCGCCCGCCGGCCTGGTCACCTGCGATCTTCAGCCGGGTGAAGAGGTCGAGATCAGAAGCTTCGGTCTGCTACCGGAGTTCGTCGGCAAGGGCCTCGGGGGCTACGCCCTGACCCTCGGCATCCTGCGGGCGTGGGACCTCGCCCCGGCCGTGACCAGAGTCTGGTTGCACACGTCGACGTTCGACCATGAGAACGCACTACCCAACTATCACGGCCGAGGGTTCCGCACCTTCAAGACCGAGACGGGCGACCGCGGCTGAGCAGCTGTCAGCTCATCCGTGCCAGCCACGGCGCGCTCGCCGTGCCGAAGGGCTCGGCGTGGGCGCGTACGGCGGCGAGCAGTTCCTCGGCGGTGCGGCGGGCTGCGGCGACCACGTCGTCGGGGTAGCCGAACGCGACCCGGTGTTCGTCGAACTCGTCCTCGTCGAGCAGCAGCACCTCGCCGGACTCGCGGCGGCGTACCACGTCGAGGTCCAGGTCGATCGAGACGACCTGGTCCGGACCGTGCCACACCGGCCGGTCGGAGACGTCGATGTAGATCTCGGTGCGGTGCGGGGCGGCGTTGAACGCCGCGACCCAGTCGCCTTCGTGCGGGATCAGCACCACGTGCGCGGTCGGGATGAACACGGCCGGTTCCGCGCCGCGCCGATACGGGGTGTGCGCCGTGGCGCCGAGCCACACCCCGTGCTCGTCCTCGCCGAGCCGGGGCAGGGTGGCGTGCCAGTGCAGGCGGCCGTCGTACTTGCGGGCCACCATGCGCACGTCGCCGGGCCGGGGCGTGAGGTCCTTCTCGAGCCAGTGCCTGGCGTTGGGGTTGCCGTTGTAGTCGCCGATCTCCTGGTAGCCGCTGGTCAGGTAGATCCGCAGCGCCTCGGGCTGGCGGTCGCCGGTGTCCAGCCGGATGCGCCGGTAGCCGCGGCGGCGGGCGACGTCCTCCAGTTCGGCCATCAGCGTGCGGGCCAGGTTGCGGCCGCGGGCGGCCGGGCGCAGGAACAGGCGGCGCACCTCGGCGGTGTGCTCGTCGCAGCGGCGCAGGCCGCCGCAGCCGACGGGCTCGTCGCCGTCGTACAGCACCAGCCAGGTGCCGTCCGGGGCGCGCAGCTCGGCGAGGTCCAGCGGTGGCGGGGTGGTCGCAACGCCCGCGTAACGGGTCGCGATGTCGGCGAAGAACTCCGCGGTCAGCTCCCGCGACACCGGGTCGTCGGCGTCCTCCAGCGCGATGCGCACCTGCGGCACGGCACGGCCTCCCTCGGCTCGGTACGGTTCCCGATCGAGAATGCCCTACCTGTTATGCGGGGCCGCGGGCGGTACCCGTGCCGGCGGACGAAGTTCACCGCGATGGCGCGGCAACATCAACGGTGGGTCGACGCGTCCTTGTGGGAGCGGGCGCACCGCGTCGCCCGTGGAGAGGACCACCCCCGTGCCCAAGCGCCGCCCCCGTACGCCCGCCGACGCCGCCCCCCGCAAGTCCGCCGACCGCCGCAAGGCGCCGCTGTGGAGCAAGCTCGTGCTGACGTTCGGCGCGGTGCTGATGATGATCGCCGGAACCAGCATCGTGCTGCTGCGCTCGGTCGTCGGGACCATCGAGGAGGCCGTCGACCTGGCCGGGGCCGACGTCCTGGCCGGCCCGTCCGGGCAGGCCGTGCCCGATGCCAAGGCGCTCAAGGGCTCCTTCGACGTGCTGCTGCTCGGCATCGACACCCGGCCCGGGCAGAAGGCCTACGACGCCCGCTCCGACACCATCATCATCGTGCACGTGTCGGGCACGCATCAGGAGGCGTACCTGATGTCGGTGCCGCGCGACGTGCGGGTGGAGATCCCCGGCAAGGGTCATCGCAAGATCAACGGGGCCTTCCAGGCCGGACTCGGGCCGCAGGGCGACTGGAAGGGCGGCCTGAAGACCGCCACGCAGGCGATCGGCAAGCTCACCGGCATCACCTTCGAGGCCGCGGCCGTCATCGACTTCGGCGGCTTCACCAAGATCATCACTGCACTGGGCAGCGTACGGATGTGCGTCGAGGACGACACGAAGTCCATCCACCACTTCGTCGTCGACGGCAAGCCGAAGTACGTCGGCGGCATGCGCGACGCCAAGGCGGCCGACCGCTACACCGACCGCACCGGCAACCAGCGCTTCGTACACAAGAAGGGCTGCCGCGACATGCAGGGCTGGGAGGCGCTGGACTTCGCCCGCCAGCGTTACCTGCCCGACAACTCCACCGACTACGGCCGCCAGCGCCACCAGCAGCAGCTCATCCAGGCCATCGTGAGCAAGGCGACCTCGGCCGGCGTGCTCACCGACCTCGGCAAGGTGAACGAACTCATCCGGGCGGCCGGCGAATCGATGCTGCTGAGCCTGCCCCAGGGCATGGAGGTGATCGACTTCTTCTTCGCCCTGCAGGACCTCGCCGCGGCGGACCTGGTGTCGCTGAAGACGAACAACGGCTGGTTCAACGGCTACGAGATCGACGGCGAGTCGTACGAGGACCTCAACGACGAGTCCAAGCTGATGTTCAGGGCGACCGCGCTCGACAAGCTCGGCGAGTACATCGCCCTCTACCCGAGCACGGTCAACAGGAAGCCCTAGCGGCAGCGGGCCGTGTCAGTTGAGGCTGAGGACGTCGTAGTCGTCGAGGTCGGTGCGAACCGCGTCGGGCTCGAAGGTCGCCAGGGACGCACCGTGCCTGCGAGTCTGGGTGACCGCGTGGGCCAGTGGCAGCGGCAGCCGCAGGCCGAGTTCGGCGACGTAGAGCAGGTCGTCTGCCGGCATCGGCAGGATCAGGGTGTACACGTCGTCGGTCAGCAGCCGGGTCAGCCGCTTGCGCTCATCCCCGTCGACGACGCGGTAGGTGTCGGCGAAGACAGGCGCGGGAACGCCCACCGTGCCGCCGTTCTCGGCGACCACCGTGATGAGCTCGCCGACCGCCAGGGAGTCCAGCCGCGCGTAGGCGGCCAGGGCGCTGCTGATCGAGCACGACGTGGATGTTCACGCGGCCTGCCGACGGCTGCGCCCGGCGGCGCGGCGGGCTTCGTGCTCGGCCAGACGCGTGCGCATGCGATCGACACCCTCGGAGGTGAGCTGGTATCCGGCGTCGGCGAGCAGGCGGCGGGTGGCGGCGAGGCGTTCCTCATGGCGCATGCGGTCGCGGATCGCGGTGGTGACGTACTGGGAGACGTTCGGTTCCCGTTCGAGGCGCTCGGCGACCTCGTCGGGGACGTTGACCGTGACGCGTCGGCTCATAACATCATGCCACATCCTCATACCCGGTCCGGTCCTCCGTCAGCCGGGCCAGCCAGGGCAGGTGCGCGGAGCCGAACGGCTCGCGGGCGGCGGTCACGGCGGCCAGCAGGTGGCCGGCGGTGCGCCGGGCGGCGTCGATCACGTCGGGCGGGTACCCGTAGCGGACCTGGTGCTCGGCGAACTCGTCCTCGTCGAGCAGCTCGACGGTGCCGGTGTCCCGGCGGCGCACGACGTCCAGGTCCAGGTCGACGACGGTGACATGCCCGGTGCCGGTCCACACCGCAGGCGCGGCGATGTCGACGTACACCGCGGTCGGCCGCGGCGGGGCGTGGAAGTTGGCGACCCACCCGCCCTGGTGCGGCACCAGCAGCACGTGCGGCGCCGGCGGGAAGTGCGCCGGGCGTGTCTTGCGCCGCCACGGCGTGTGCCGGGTGCCGCCCAGCCACGTCCCGTGCCCGTCCTGCCCGAGACGGCGCAGCGTGGTGTGCCAGTGCGGGCTGCCGTCGTACTTGCGGAAGTCGACCCGGACGTCGTCGGGCCCGGGCCGCAGGTCCTTGTCCAGCCGGTGCGCGACGGGCACGCCGTCGTCGACCGGGCGGTAGCCCGCCGAGACGTACAGGCCCAGCGCCTCGGGCTGGCGGTCGCCGGTGCTCAGCCGCAGCCGCGTGTAGCCGAGCTCCCGCGCGGTGTCCTCCAGCTCGGCCAGCAGCGAGCGGCCCACGTTGCGGCCGCGGGCGGCCTCGCGCAGGTACACCCATTTGAGCTCGCCGGTGTGCTCGTCGAGGCCGCGCAGGCCGCCGCAGCCGATCGGCTGCCCGTCGCCGTACACCACGAACCAGGCCGCGCCCGGCGCGTCCAGCAGCGGCAGCTCGGCGGTGTCGGCGTCGGCGCTGAAGTCCTGCTCCGGGTAGCGCAGGGCCAGCTCGGCGACGAACTCCCGGCGCAGCTCACGGGACTCGGCACCGCCGGTGTGCTGCCGCTGGATCCGCAGGTGCACTCGCGCCTCCTCGTGGCCGGTGCGCGAGGCACCGCCCGTGCCGCCCGCGCGGCATGAACGGTACGTCGCGCACCGGCTCGCAGTCACTCCGTGGCGCGCACCGCGGCGGTGACGTGGGCGATCGCGCCGGCCACCGGGATGCGCTCGGTGTGGCCGGTGGCCCGGTCGGTGAACTCGACGGTGCCGTCGCCCAGGCCGCGGGCGCTGACGGTGATCCGGTACGGGATGCCGATCAGCTCGATGTCGCTGAACTTCACCCCGGGGCGCTCGGACCGGTCGTCGAGCAGCACGTCCATGCGCTGCCCGCGCAGCCCGGAGTACAGCGACTCCGCGGCCGCGACGACCTGCTCGGCGTCGCCCAGCACCGCGATGGCGACCTCGAACGGCGCGACCGCGACGGGCCACACGATGCCCTTGTCGTCGTGGTGCGTCTCGACGATCGCGGCCAGCGCCCGCTCGACGCCGATGCCGTAGCAGCCCATGACCGGGTTGACCCGCTCGCCGTCCGCGCCGAGCACGGTGACGCCGAGGGTCTCGGTGTAGCGACCGCCGAGCTTGAAGATGTGCCCGATCTCGACGGTACGCAGCACGTCCAGGGGCTGCTCGCAGCGGGGGCAGGGCTCGCCGGCGCCGACCTCGCGCAGGTCGGCCCAGCGGTCGACGGCGATGTCGCGGGCGACGTCGACGCCGCGCAGGTGCACGCCGTCGCGGTTGGCGCCCGTGGTCATCTCGCGGCGGCCGGCCAGCGCGAGGTCGGCGAGGATCGGCAGGCCGGTGACGCCGACGCCGCCGAGGCTGCCCGGCAGCGCGCCGAGCGCCTCCCGGATCTCCTCCGGGTGGGCGGGGCGCACGGCCACCGCGGCGAGGGTGTCGATGAGCTTCTGCTCGACCAGCGCGTGGTCGCCGCGCATGAGCACCAGGGTGAGCTGGTCGTCGACGACGTACACCAGGGTCTTGACCTGGCGGTCGGCGGTGACGCCGAAGCCGGTGACCAGGTCCTCGATGGTGCGCACGTCCGGGGTGTCGAACGCCTCGGGTGCGGCCGGGCCCTCGCCGTCGGCGGCCGCGGGCAGGTGCGAGGTGGCTTTCTCCACGTTCGCGGCGTATCCGCAGGCGCAGTGCACGACGATGTCCTCGCCGGCGTCGGTCGGGCACATGAACTCGATCGAGTCGCTGCCGCCCATGATGCCGCTGGAGGCCTCGACCGGGATGGCCGGGATGCCGAGCCGGCCGAAGATCCGCGTGTAGGCCTCGTGGTGCAGGTCGAAGGAGCGGTCCAGCCCGGCGGCGTCGACGTCGAAGCTGTAGGAGTCCTTCATGGTGAACTCGCGGACCCGGATCAGGCCGCTCTTCGGGCGGGGCTCGTCGCGGAACTTGGTCTGGAACTGGTACCACCGCTGGGGCAGGTCGCGGTAGGACCGCAGCTCGGTGGCGACGGTCGTGAAGATCTCCTCGTGGGTCATGCCCAGCGCGAGGTCGGCGCCCTTGCGGTCGGTCAGCCTGAACATCTCCGCGCCGATCTTGTCCCAGCGGCCGCTCTTCTGCCAGACCTCGGCCGGCTGCATGGTTGGCAGCAGGAACTCCTGCGCGCCGATGCGTGACATCTCCTCGCGGATCACCTCGATGATCTTCGCGCGGACCCGCACGGCCAGCGGCAGCAGCGAGTAGTGGCCCGCCATCAGCTGGCGGATGTAGCCCGCGCGCAGGAGCAGCCGGTGGCTGACGGCGTCCGCCCCCGCCGGGTCCTGGCGGAGGGTCGGGACGTAGAGCTCTGACCAGCGCATGACACGTACACCTGCACTCTCTGCCGTCGGACCGGCGGCGAGTCCGCCGGACGATCCGCCGATCCTATGAGCAGCGGGTATACGGCACGAGCGGTTTACGGCGTGGCGCGGTCCTGCATCTCCCAGGCGTGATCGAGCACATGCCACGCGATGCGCCGCGCCGCGTAGGCCGGGGGCCAGCCGCCGCGCGGGGGCGGCGTGCCGTCCGACGGGCTCGCCAGCACGTCCAGGATGTCGGCGCGCAGCGCCGCGAGCGCCGCGGTGTCGCCGGCGGCGGGCGCGGGGTGCTTGACCCCGATCCGGCGGGCGTACGACGCCTCGGCGGCGATCACATGGTCGATCATCCTGTCCCGGTCGCGCCCGCCGCCGCGCGGACCTTTGCGCAGCTCGGCCGGGGTCACCGCGGCGACGTCGGCGAAGACGTCCCAGGACGCCCGCACGAGCGCCGCCTGCCGCTGTGCGGTCTCGTGGTCGCGGGGACCGAAGTCGGCGCTCGCGGGCTGCTCAGGCGCGCCGAAGTCGGTGGTGGTGCCGCCGCGGACCCGTTCCACGACGCGCACGTCACCGGGTTCGAACGGGATCTTCGCCTGCTGGGCGACGACCGCATAGCGCTCGGCGTAGGAGGTCAGCGCCGCCAGGGCCCGCTCCGCGTCGCGGCCGGAGCGGCACCAGCCGGGCCACTCCAGCGCGCACGCGAAGATCCGTTTCGTGCCGAGTTCGAGGTATACGGTCGTCACATAGACATCCTGGCATGTCCGATCGGTCAGGCGAGGATGTCGTACCGGACAGTCGTCACTCCGCTGCCCAGGTTGGCGATCTCGGCGAAGGCGGCCCGGGACAGGTCCAGGCAGCGCCCGGCGATGTACGGGCCGCGGTCGTTGATGCGTACCACGACGGATTTGCCGTTGGCCGTGTTGGTGACGCGCACCCGCGTGTCGAACTTCAGCGACTTGTGCGCCGCGGTCAGTGCGTCCGGGTCGAAGGTCTCGCCGTTGGCGGTGCCCTGCGGTTCGTCGTAGAAGGACGCCTTGCAGGTGCCGGAGTCGAGCACGGTGGTGGTCTCGGTGTGCGTCGGCGAGGGGGCGTTGCGGTTGCCGCGCGAGGCGCGCTGCGGGGCTTCGCGGCGAGCGTCGGTGACCTTCGGTGACGGCGACGGTGTCGCGGTGGACTCTCCGGCGGTCGCGGTGGGATCGGTGTGCTGGGGTTCGGCGGCCACTTCGTGGGCGATCAGACCGCCTCCGACCAGGACAGCCGTGGCGACGGTGGCGGTGGCGAACGGGGCGAGCTTGCGACGGGGCTTACGGGGCAGTGAATGTCGGCCGGGCAAGGCGCTGACCTTCCGTAGGCAACAGGGTCGGGCACCGGCCGCCACGATCGGCGGACCGGGGCCGAATCGACCGTATCGAGGCCCACACATGCCATGTCAAAAGGATCGAGCATATTGGGCAGATTTGCCCCACAAGGTTCGCCCGATCGAACGACACCGGCCCGCAGCCTCGTGCTTCGGCGGCGACGGCTCAGCGGCGCCTGACCGGCTTCGGCCTCCACCATGGCCGGTCCACGACCGGATAACTATCACGGAGGTCACGGGTGGCGCCGCGCGTCACGCGCCCGCTCCGCTCATGACGGCTCGCTGCTCGGCGTGGGACGGCGCCCGGTCGGTGCCGTGATGAACGCCGGCGCGGCCACGCCCAGCAGCCAGGGGGCGCGTGGCCGCGCCGGTGGTGACGTGGCCGAGGTGGTCGGGCGTGCCGGACGAGGCTCCGCGCCAGGCCGAGATCCGCCCGCCCCCGATCGCCCGATAGGACTGCATCTGTGTCACCCCGGTTCAGTCCGTTTCTTTTGGGAACTCACTCAGTTCCGTCAGGGAACGTACCATGGGCGACATCGGGAGGGAAGCTGATGATCAAGCCACGTATCGACGAGACCTGCGGCATCGCCCAGGCCGCCGCCGTCCTCGGCGACTGGTGGAGCCTGCTGGTCCTGCGCGAGATCGCCCGCGGCCACCACCGGTTCGACGCTCTCGTCGGCGAGCTGGACATCTCGCGCAAGGTGCTGACGGAGCGGCTCGGCCACCTCGTCGAGCACGGCGTCGTCGAACGCCGGCCGTATCAGACCAATCCGGTGCGACACGAGTACGTGCTGACCGCCTCCGGCCACGGTCTGCTGCCGGTGCTCGTCGGCATGCAGGACTGGGCCGACCGGTTCGTGCTCGGCGACGGATCGTTGACCGCGACCACCCCCGGCGGCGACGGCGACCGGGAAGCAGCCCGGATCGCGGCCCTGCCCGGCAGCCGCGTACCGGCCGGACTCACGCTGCCGAGCACGCGGGGCGACGTCGGCGACGTGGTCGCGGACGCCGGCCTCACCGTGCTCTTCACCTATCCGGCGACGGGCACCGCGGTTCCTCCCGGCTGGAGCCGGATTCCGGGCGCTGCCGGCTGCACGCTGGAGAACCGCCTCTTCCGTGACGCGTGGCAGAGCTTCACCGCTGCCGGTGCCACCATCCACGGTGTCAGCACCCAGCGACCGGACGAGCAGGCCGCCTTCGCCGCGGCCGAGGAGATCCCGTTTCCGCTGCTGTCCGACGTGGATCTGGAACTGGCCGCCGCCCTGCGACTGCCGACCTTCCGGGCCGCCCAGCAGATCCGCCACAAACGGGTCATCCTGGTCATCGACCGGGATCGGGTGGTGCGGCACGGCATCCACCCGGTCGCCGACATCCCGGCCGCGGTCGCCGCGGCGCTGGAAGCGGTCCGCGAGATCAGCGGTCAGGCCCGCTCGACCGCATGACATCGCCCCCGCGGCCAGGTTGCCGCAGGGACGATGCCGATGGTCACGGCCGGATGGGCCGATCCGTCCACTTGCTCTCGTCGCCGTGCGCGCCCTCGACGATCCGCACCGACCCGGCGTAGGCGATCAGCGCGTCCCGCGGCAGCGGCGCGGTGATCTCCAGCGCGAAGCCGTCCACGTCGTGCAGCACCAGGAAACCCTCGTTGATCACGGCGGGATGGCCGTCCACCTGCTCGGTGGCCGAGCCGGGCTTGTCCGCCGGGGTCGCCCCCGAGTCCGCGTCCACCGTCGTGATCACGTCCGGCGGGAACCGCAGCGGGTCGGTGTTGTCCACCCGGCCGAATGTCACCGCGATCCGGCTGAACGGGGTGCCGTCGGCCTTGGTGCCCCGGTAGACGGTGGTGCGGGTCAGCCGGGAGCACTTCGGCACGCCGGGCACGGTGAACGGCGCGGTCACTGCGGTGCCCCGCCCGATCGTCAGCGCACCCGCGACCCGCTGTGCGGTGGCCCGCAACGCTGCCATGGCCTCGGCCGAGGGCTGCTGGTCCGACTGCTGCGCGGTGTCGGCGGCGGAGACGAACGCCCACCCGCCGTCGGCCCACTGCCAGGCCAGCCGCGCCGCGTCGTACTGGTACATGCCCTGGCGCCCGGGCAGCCACCAAGCGGGCCGGCCGCCGACCTGGCCTGCGGGTTCACCTCGGGCCGCGTCCACCACGCCGGGGAAATCGCCCGGTGCGCCGAACATGGGCTTGCCGCCCCCGGCGAACACCGCAACCTCGACGCGGAAGCGCTCGGCCCGGTCGAGCAGGCTGACGCGCTGCCAGAACCGCGCTGTGGTGAAGTCCTCGACGTGCAGGTCGAAGTCCGTATCGGCCTGCGGACGCGTCAGCCCGGTCACGTCGACCCAGTGCCTCAGCACGTCGAACGAGGTCGGCGCGGATCCATCGGTCGGGACCGGCGGCGCGGCAGTGGGCGACGGGCTCGGGCACGGCGGTGGCAGCGGTTCCCGGGTCGCCTCCGGCGTCGCCCCGACCTGCGACTGGCCGACGCCGCCAGTGAACCACGCGGGCACCGCGGCACCGCCCGCCAGCAGCAGTGCCAGCGCGCCCGCCGCGCCTGCCGCCCGCACCCGGCGCTGCCTGCGCCCGGTGCGCACCGCGCGGGCCACGTCCACGCCCGAGGGCGGCAGCGCGGCCTCCCGGAACGCGCTGAGCACGTCCTCGTCCTTCATCGGTCTGCTCCCTTCGCTGCGCTCGCCGTGGCGGGGTGCTCGCCGAGCAGCCGCCGCAGGGTCGCCAGGCCGTCGGAGGTCTGGCTCTTCACTGTCCCCGGCGAGACCTGGAGGATCTCCGCGACCTCCTCGACCGAGCGGTCGGCGAGGAAGCGGAGCACCACCGCGGCACGCTGCCGCGGCGGCATCTGTCCGAGTGCCACCTGCAGCACCATCCGGGTGTCCACGTCCGTGGCGGACGCCACCTGCTCGCTGCCCGCGTCCGCGGCCAGGCTGACCCGGCTCCAGGCCAGGCGGCGGTCGTCCAGGAAGGTCCGCACCAGGATGGTGTGCAGGTACGCGTCGAGGTTGCGGGCCTGGCTCGCCTGCCGCCATTTCACGTAAAGCCTGGTGATGGCCTGCTGCACCAGGTCGTCGCCCCGATGCGGGTCGCCTGCCAGCTGTGCGGCGATCCGCCGCAGCGCGGGCAGGCGGGCGGTCACGTACGCGACGTACTCCCGCTCCTGTTCCCCGTTCATCAAACCTCCGGTAGTCGCACTCACCCGGTCGACGGGTGCGGCGACGGCTCCGGTTGGGCGGACCGTGAGAGTAGTGGCTGCGCCGTACCCGCCGCAGGATGTCCTCGGGGCACACGTCGAAGGTCTGTCCCGCCGGTGCGCCCCGGGGGAGCCAGCCGCTGCCGGTCAGCGGTTGCGGCGCTCGCGGGCGCGGGCGGCGATCTGCTTGGACACCACGGACAGGCCGGTGGCGATGACGACGGCGTTGAACAGCATCTGCACGATCAGCAGCGCGCGGGCGACCTGGCCCTGCGCGTGCACGTCGCCGAACCCGACCGTGGCCAGCGTCGACAGGGCGAAGTACAGCGCGTCGACGCGGGTGTTCAGGTCGACGAACTCGCCCGGCGCGTTGACCGCGACGAGATAGTCGGCGAGGGCGAAGAACAGGACCCCGCCGACCAGGGTGGTAAGCAGGCCTGTCAGAGGGGCTTCGGCGACGTCGAGCTGACGGCGGACCTGGCGCACGATGAGCATCACGGCGGCGGCCAGCCCGACGAGCGTCGCCAGGGCGCGGATGATCAGTGGCACGGTGCCGTGGCCGCTGTCGGTGGGCACGACGAAGTACACGACGAGCAGCAGGACGCTGTTGATCAGCGGTTGCACGATCGGGTGCCGCCGAATGACCGACATGTCGCTATTGTTGCCCACGAGGTGTCGCCTCGGCCCACGACGCGGCGGGCGGTCAGCCGGCGGCGACGCGGAAGCCGATGTTGCCCGCGGAGCTGTCGGGTGTGTTCGCCGAGCGGGCCGCGATGCGGTAGCGGTTGCAGTACGACTCGTGGCACATGTGCGAGCCGCCGCGCATGACCCGTGATGTGCCCTCGGCAGGCCCGGTCGGGTCGAGGCGCGGGCCGGTGACGTGGAAGTCGACGCTGAACCAGTCCGCGCACCACTCCCACACGTTGCCGGCGACGTTGTACAGGCCGTACCCGTTGGGGCGGTAGGCCTTGACGGGGGCGGTGCCGAGGTGGCCGTCGGCGGCGGTGTTGCGGGTCGGGAAGTCGCCCTGCCAGATGTTGCACAGGTGCCGCCCGCCGGGGGTCAGCTCGTCGCCCCACGGGTAGCGGGCCTGCTCCAGGCCGCCGCGGGCGGCGTACTCCCATTCGGCCTCGGTCGGCAGCCGGGTCCCCGACCAGTCGCAGTAGGCCTGCGCGTCGTGCCAGGAGACGTGCACCACGGGATGGTTCTGCAGCGCGCCGGCGTCGGAGCCGGGCCCGTGCGGGTGGCGCCAGTCGGTCCCGGGCACCACCGCCCACCAGGGTGCGGCCTGCACCCGCTGCGCCTGCCGGGCGAGCTGCGGCGGCAGGAAGCCGTCGAAGACGAACGAGAAGCCGAACCGCTCGGCGTCGGTGACGTGCCCGGTGGCCTTGACGAAGGTGGCGAACTGGGCGTTGGTGACCGTGGTCGGGTCGATGCGGAACGGGCTCAGTTCGATCTGGCGGACCGGGCCTTCGCCGTCGGCGGGGAAGCCTTCGGCGTCGTCGGTGCCCATCAGGAACCTGCCGCCGGGTATGGCGACGGTGCGCGCGGCGGCCCGCGACGGCGTACCAGCGGCTGGGTGTGCTGGTCGTGGCCTCGCGGTGAGCGTGAGCAGGGCGGGTCCGGCGCTGCCGGCCGAGGGTGCGCAGCAGGCGGGTGGGTGTTCGGCCATGGTGGTCCCTTCGTGCTGCCCGGCGGCGGACGCGCCCGCCGCCGGGCAGTTCGGGTCAGGTCAGGGTGCGGTGCTGCCGGAGCTGACGCGGTCGGCGGCCAGCTGTGCCGCCAGCGCGGGGATGCCCAGCGCCTGCTCCTGCGCCGGGGTGGCGTCGTGCAGTTTGTTGGTCAGCTGGTGCGGGTCGTTGACCAGGTCGTAGTACTCGCGGAACAGGATCGCGCCGGAGCCGGTCGGCAGGCCGTTGGCGTCGGTGTGCAGCTGGTAGTACTCGGTGTACTGCTTGTTCGCCCCGATGTAGGACGCCCAGGTGTGCGGGCCGCCGGTGCCGGTGCCGTGCTTGAAGAACTCGGTCAGCACGTGGTCGCGCCGGTGCGGGCCGAGCAGCGAGTGCCCGTCCTGCGGGTATTGGGCGTCCGGGGTGATGCCGGCGGCGTCGAGGATGGTCGGCGCGATGTCGATGTTGGCGGCGAGCCGGTTGTCGTCGGCGCCGGTGTCCAGGCCGCCGGCCGGCCAGGACACGAAGAACGGCACCTCGACGACGGGGGTGTAGGGCACGGACTTCTTGGTCCAGCCGTGGTCGGCCCAGGCGAAGCCGTTGTCGGCGATGAAGAACACCAGGGTGTTGTCGAGCTGGCCGAGGGATTCGAGCTTGTCGTGCACGGCCTGCACGGCGTCGTCGACCGACAGCAGGGTGCGCAGCTGGTTGGTGCGGATGTTGCGGCCGTCGTCGAGCGTGCCGGTGGCGTCCTGGACGAAGCCGGGTTTGTCGCTGCGGTCGGCCTCGGGCACCGACGGGCGGCCGTCCCACGCCGGGACCGCGGTGTCGGCGTACTTGCCTTCGGGGGTGTTCGGGCCGTGCGAGGCGTACGGGGCGAGGTAGAGGAACCAGGGGCGGGAGTCGGTGGCGGTGCGGTCGAGGAACTTCAGGGCCCGGTTCTTCACCACGGTCGTGGTGTAGTTGTTGATCGTCTGCACGGTCCCGTCGACGTTCCAGGTGCCGTTGGTGTAGGTGGGCGGGGCGAGGACCGCGAACTCGTCGAAATGGGGCGGGTTGTCGTCGACGTCCCAGCCGTTGAGGTACTTGCCGTACAGGCCGGTGCGGTAGCCGGCCTGCTGCAGGTAGCGCTGCACGGTCGAGTGGTGGTTCAGGTTCGCGGCGTGCTGGTTGCCGCGTACGCCGTGGTTGTGCGCGTACTGGCCGGTGAAGATCGAGGACCGGCCCGGCGCGCACAGCGGCGTGGTCGCGTGCCCGCGGGTGAACTCGACGCCGTTGCCGGTCAGCCAGGCCCGGGTCTTCGGGATCGCCCAGGCGGTCCCCTTCGGATGGTCGTCGGTGACGATCACGAGGATGTTGGGCCTGGTGTCGGCGGCCTGCGCGGCGGCCGCGGGCCAGCCGGCGGCCGCGGTCGCACCCGCCGCGGCCGACGCCGCGAGGAACGTGCGCCGCTTGAGCGAGGAGGTGCCTTCGGACATGGGCCTTTCCTTTCGTACGCGCACGGCGGCGTCACGCCGCGCGGCATGGGTGCGCGGCGTGACACTGTGCGGTGGGGGTGGGGGGGGCGGTGGCGGTGCCACCCGGCCGGGAGGAGCAGCGCGGGCGTTCAACCGCCCGTGGGCGGCGTGAACGCGCAGGTCAGCGCAGACAGAGCGCGCTCGCCTGCCGTCGTAGATCGACGTGCCGGCGGGCCGTGAACAAGGGCCTGCGCTCCATGTGACCGAGCCTAGAAAGGACCCTCAAGGATCTCAAGAAACTCAATATTTCGTCATTTGAAACTGTGTTAACAGCTTGCGGAGGCGTCAGCGGCGGCGGGCCGAGGCGTCGATCTCGGCGTTGGCCTTCGCGACCTTCTCGGCGATCGCGGCGCCCACCATGGCGAGCAGGACGAGGTACGCGCAGCCCAGCAGCGGGCCGGGCAGCGACAGCAGCTCGCCCAGCGGGGATCCGCTGAGGTCGAAGGGCTGCCGGTCGAGGTGCAGCACGCCCTCGTCGTCGGTCATCGCGCTGGTCACGATCCAGCTCAGCACCAGGTTCACCGCGATGTTGACGGCCAGGCCGAGGACGGGCACGAGCACCGGCTGGCGCAGCTTCAGCAGCCAGGCCGCCACTGCAGCGGTGACCATCGCGACCACGGGGACCAGTACGTCGTGCGCGGCGTCGAAGCCCGCCGGCGCGTCGCCGAGCAGGAGGCTGACCACGCCGGCGACGGCGAAGGAGGCGATGCCGACGAGCGCGCCGCGGCCCAGGACCCGAAGCATGACCAACACACCCTCCCCGTCAGGTGATCAACGACGGGTCATCATCGCCGATCGGCCGACGCGCGGCAAGGGGCCGGTCGTCCTGGGCCGGCTCACTCCTCCGGCCGGGCCTGTGCCGCGGTGACGGCGCGACCGGCGGTGCGAGCCAGGGTGAGCACCTCCTCGACGCTCCACTGGTCGTCGGCGTGCGTGCCGTACTTGGCGGCCAGGACGGTGCCGTCCGGTCCGATGAGGAGGTCGGCGGGCAGGCCGAGGCGGCCGCCGGACGGGTTCGCCGAGGGCAGATGCGCCTTGCGGCAGGGCAGGAGCCAGAGGGCCGCCGTCACCGCGCGCACGATCCCCGGCCAGGCGCGCGGATCGAGCAGCGCCCGTGCCCCGGCCTCGACGCCGAACGCCCGGTACCACCGCTTGTCCCCGTCGGCGATGACGGCGAAGGGCAGGTCGCGTACGTGTTCGCGCAGCTCGTCAGCCCCGGAGTGGAAGAACACGATCTCGCGGACCCCCGCGCCGGTGAGTCGGTCCGCGGCGCGCGCGAAGGCGCGCAGGTGGAGGTGGCAGATCGGGCAGCCGGCGAAGCGCCGGAACTGCAGGTGGACGAGGCGGTCCGGGTCCGGCGATCGCACCGGTTCGCCGGTGACGGTGGTGAGGTCGAGCCAGGGTGCCCGGTCGCCTGCTGCCAACTTGGCCATGAGTGCGCCCTTCGTAAGAGTACAACGTACGCCTACGAAGCTATAAGCGTATCTTGTACGCTGTCAAGCCGTGCCCCGCAGGAAATCCCTCACCACCGACCAGCTCGCCGCCGCCGCCCTCGCCGTGGTCGACCGCGACGGCCTCGCCGCGCTGACGATGCGCACGGTGGCGCAGGAACTGAACATGGGCACGATGTCGCTCTACCGCTACGTCAGCGACCGGGAGCAGCTCGAACGGCTGGTCGTGGAACTGGTGCTGGGCGGTGTCGACTTCACCGTGCCCGACCTGCCCACCTGGCAGGAGCGCGTCGTCGCGCTCTGCGAACGCATCCGGTCGGCGGTGCAGGCGCACCCCGCCGTGGTGCCGCTGCTGCTGGTGCACCGGCACGCCTCGCCGGGCGTACGCCGCAGCGGCGAGGCGCTGCTGGGCATCATGGCGGGGGCGGGATTCTCCGGCGAGCGACGCGTCATCGCGTTCCGGGCGCTGCTGGCCTACCTGGTCGGTGCGCTGCAGGCGGAGGGGCTCGGGCCGCTGTCCGGTCCCGGCACCGAGGCGCTGGCCGCGCTCGGCGAGCAGTATCCGTACCTGGCCGAGACGGCCGTGACGGCGCGAAACGTGTCACCGCAGCGCGAGTTCGGCGAGGGCCTCGCCCTCGTGCTCCGCGGCCTCACCCCCTGACCCGCTCCCGAGGCTCCCGCTCGCGGCGGGCGGACCCGCCCCCGGCGCGAGCGGCGGGCATCAGGCGGCGCTGGTGTCGGCGGCGGGGAGCAGGCCGTCGAGCAGCAGGTGCAGGCCGCCGTCGAGGGCGTCCTTGGCCAGGCGGACCGGGTCGTAGTGCGAGGTGGACGAGGATCCGGCCAGCGCCGTCGAGTGCGGGAAACGTTGCGCGAAGTCGGGCGCCAGGCGGGCGAGCAGCGCGGAGCGTTCGGTCCACCACTGCTGGTCGGAGGTGCCGGTCGCGGACGCGGCGGCCAACCCCTCGGTGGCCGTCTGCGCGGCGCCGCGGACGAGGTGGAACAGTGCGCTGACGGCGGGCCGCAGCTTGCGTGGCGGCAGGCCGGCCGCATCGAGGACGGCCAGCAGTGATTCGAGGACGGCCTGCTCGTGCGGGCCGAGCACCGGCCGGGCGTAGGACACCTGCAGCAGCCACGGGTGGCGCAGGTAGCGGCCCCACAGGTCGTCCGCCCAGGCCAGCACCGCGGGCCGGACGCCGCCGTCGACACGGTAGACGTCGGGCAGGCCGGCGTGGGCGTGGTCGTACATCAGGTCGACGAGTTCGCGCTTGCTCGGCACGTAGGTGTAGAGCGCCATCGCCGAGGTGCCCAGGCGTTCGCCGACGGCGCGCATGGACAGCCGGTCCATGCCGTCGGCGTCGGCGACGGCGATGGCGGCTTCGATGATCGCGTCGACGGTGAGGCCCTGTTTCGGGCCGGGGGCGGTGCGGCCGGTGCGTGTCCGGTCCTCGGCGGCGGGGGAGTGGGCTCGCCACAGCAGTGCCATGGTCCGGGCCGGGTCGCCCTGGCCGCCGTACAACGTCATGTGACAACTCCGTACATCGTAAGCTAATGTCTGTCCGGGGATCGCCTTACAGCATACGGAGATGATGATGGCAAGCGCGACACTGCACGACGGCAGCATGATCGAGTTCGAGGTGCACGGCGACGGACCCGTCCTGCTCCTACCCGCCCCGGCCCCGGTAGAAGGCCCGAAAGCCGAGGCCATGCGCGCCTGGGGCGCCGACCCGGCACTCGGCCGGTCCCTGACCGACGGGCTGCGCGACCGGTTCCGGGTCGTCACCGTCGACTACGAGGGCCACGTCATGGCACACCCCAAACCCGACACCCTCACCCCCGCCAACGCCGCCCGCGACCTGCTCGCCGTCGCCGACGCGGCCGGCGCCGACCGCTTCGCCTACTACGGCTACTCCTGGCTCGGCCTGCTCGGCCAGCAGCTCGCCCTGCGCACCGACCGGCTGTCCGCGCTGGTCATGGGCGGCTACCCGCCGGTCGGCGGCCCGTACGCGGCCATGCTCGCGGTGACCACCGCCGCCCACGCGGCATCCCTGGCGGCCGTGCAGCACCCGCCCGCGCCCACCGAGACCGTGCCCGGCGACTGGTCCACCGTCTCGGTCACCACGACCGTCGACCAGACCAGGCAGTTCGTCACCCTGTACGAAGCACTGCGCGACTTCGACGACCGCGCCGCCCAGCCGTCGCTGACCTGCCCGCGGCTCTGCGTCGTCGGCTCCGCCGACACCATGGACTACGCCGAGCAGTGGGGCGGCGTCACCGTCGACATCGCCGGACCGGTGCTGCGTGAGCGCACGGACCTCGAAGCGCTCGGCTGGGACGTCGCCGTCCTCGACGGAATGGACCACATGCAGGCCATGCAGGCCGCGGCCGTGCTGCCGGTGCTGCGCCCCTGGCTCGCGGCCAGGATCTGAACGGCGGTCCCGTCAGTCGGCCTTCACCCGCCGCGGCCGCCCCGCGAGCAGGCACAGCACCGCGGTGACCAGGTACAGCACGGTGACCGCGAGCCAGCTCTGCCGGTGCTCGGTCAGCTGGCTCGGCAGCATCGGATGCGCCAACCCGTCCGGGTCCTCGACCACGGTCACGGATTCGCCGATGCGGTAGGTGTTCTCGTCGACGGTCAGCTCGCCGCCGACGGCACGGCCGGAGTGGGCGGCCATCGCGTAGTGGTAGCGGTCGGCCGACCCGCTGCTCTCCCGTACGGACATGACCTGCGCCTCCACCTGCCCGCCGCGCAGCTGCAGCAGGCTCGGCCCGGTCTCGCGCAGCACGATCACCACGAACAGGAAGCCCATCACCGCCGCCACCGCGGTCCACACCGGACGGAAGCCGGACAGCGCGAACCAGCCCGCGGTCACGCCGGCGGCGAGGATCAGCCCGACCGCCAGCCCGCGGTGCTCGGCGGGCAGCAGCGCGGAGCCCGCGAGCCCCGCCGCCAGGGCGGCCACGGTGATGACGAGGAACAGCCGCAGGCCGCGGAACTGCCGGGGGTGGAGCGCGCGGAAGGGGTTTCGCATGGCGATGAGGGTATGGCCTGGGGCCGCCGCCTGTGTCCTGGCCGGACGCGCAGTCTGTGACCTGCCGGTATACGAGCGGAGGGCTCCCCGTGGTGTCCGGGGAGCCCTCCTTCACACGCCGGTGACAGCTCAGACGGTGCTCTCGCGACGGCGGCGCGCCGACACCAGCAGGACCGCGCCCAGGCCGACCAGCGCGACACCGGCCAGCGAGATCCCGGCCAGCGGGGCGCCGGTACGCGGCAACGTGCCGGATTCCGGCGACGGGCTGGCTGACACCGAGGGCGAGTCACCGCGCGAAGGGCTGATCGACGGAGAGCCGCTGACCTGCGGCGACGGGGAGGCGCTGAGCTCGGCGGTGGGCGACGTGCTGGCCTGCGGCGAAGGCGACAGGCTCGGCTCGGGGGACTGCTCGGGCTCCGGAGACGTCTCCGGCGAGGGGGACGTCTCCGGCGAGGCCTCCGGTGACGGCGACAGGCTGCCCTCCGGCGACGGCGAGGTGCTCACCTCAGGCGACGGCGACAGGCTCGCCTCGGGCGACGGCGAGGTGCTCACCTCAGGCGACGGCGACAGGCTGGCCTGCGGCGACGCCGAGGGGGAGGTGCTCGGCTCCGGCGAGGGAGAGGCCGACGGGCTCGGCGCGGGCGGCGGGGTGTCCTTGCCGGCGCACGTGTGCGTGACCACCAGCTTCAGCTTGTCCTCGCCGTTGCCGTTGGTCTTGGCCGTCAGCTTGGCCTGGGCGGTCACCAGCTCCCAGCCGTGCGGCACGACGACCCAGGCCAGGTGCGGGTTCGCGGCATTGGCGAAGCCGTCGGGGTAGGCGTCCGCGTCGCCGGTGCGGATGAAGGTGACGATCGTCCGGCCGTCGTCGGAGAACGTCGCCTTCACGCCCAGGACCTTGTCGAACTCGTTCGACGGCGAGTTGAAGACCCAGCCGTCCTTGCTGTCACCGATGGCACCGACCTCGGTGCAGTCCTGGCGGAAGTCGTCGGCCTCGCTGCCCTGGTGGGACTCCTGCAGCACGACGTTGTAGGGAGCGTCCGGCTTGTCGTCGGCCAGCGCCGGGATCGCGGCGAAGCCGATGGTTCCGGTGGCCAGCACCGCGCCCGCGATGATCGCGATGCGCCCGCGCTTGTTCATTTTCGCTCCGAGGGTTGATCAGCAGTGTGCACGGTGATCCTGCCCGGCCGGCACCCTGAGTTGATCACGTCGGCGGTCCGTCCTCGCGGCCCGTCAGGTCGCCTCGTCACGCCGTTCGGCCAGCTCAGGTGACATGTAGGTCGGCTTTAGGTTGACCCGGGCTCGTACTATCCGCGCATGCGACGGGCGGAAATCGACACCGTACGGCTCCTCTGGCAGGAAATGCCCGGTGACTTCACGGCCACCCTGGCATTCGCGGTAGGCGCCCGCGACGAGGACGTCGACCAGCTCGGCATCACCCACCTGGCCGCCCGGCACCTGCTGCTGAGCCTGCTCGCGGAGCCCGACGAGACCGCAGGCCTGCTCGAGACGTCGTTCACCCTGACCGGAGACCCCGCCCAGGTCGCCGAGGACCTGAACGACCTCGCCGCGCTCATCGAGAACCCGGACCTGAGCGGCTTGGCGCTGACCGCGCAGCAGCTCGACCCCGCCGACCGGGCGAGCGAACTGGACCTCGACCTCGACGACGCGGTACGCGACCCGTGGGCGTCGCTGCTGGCACGCCGCCTGGGCCCGACCGGCCCCGGCCTGCTGCGCTGGCCCGCCGTCGACCCGCACCGGCTGACCGCCGACGAGGTCCGCGCCCACCTGGCCCGCTGGTTCACCGCCGGCAACGCCGTGCTCACCTGCACCGGCCCGCCACCGGCCCAACTGCGGCTGCCGCTGCCGGCCGGGCCGCGCGCCGCCCACGCGACATCGCCGGTGCGCGGCTCCGCGGGACCGGCCTGGTACGCCGACGAGGTCGTCGCCCCCGCCATCGCCGTCGGAGCCACCGCCGGACCCGAGGCGTTCCTGCTGATGCGGCTGCTCGGCACGCGGGTCGACGCGGCGCTGCAGCGCGCCGCCGTGAAAGCCTGGTCCACGGAATGGTCGACCCCGGTCGGCGACGAGCGCCTGGAACTGGGCCTGAGCCTGCACCTGCGCGGCAAGGCCAGGCAGCGCGACAGCGCGCTCGCGGCCCGGATCCTGTGGCAGGAACTGCGGCGGCTGGCCGTGGAGGAACCGTCGCCCGCCGAGCTGGACGGCATCGTCACCCGGTTCACCCGGTCCCCGGCCGAGGACCCGCAGCTGCGCGGGCAGCTGGAGCGCCTGGGCGTGCTCGACTCGGCCGAGCAGGCGCACGCGCAGGCGCCGCTGGTCGACGCCGGGCATCGGGAGCTGCTCGACGTGTCCGACGAGTTCGGCCAGGCCCAGGTGGCGGCCGCAGCCCGGCTCGGTCCGGCGGACGTACGGGCCGCCGCGGTCGCGTGGCTGCCGTCAGCGCTGCTGGTGGTCCCCAACGGCGTGGACCCCTCGCTCGACGGGATGGCCCGGACCGGCTGCCCGACCGGCTCGTACACCCCGCAGGGCGAGCTGCTGCGCCCGTCGCTGGCCCGGCGGCTGCGCGGGGCGAAGGACGGGCTCGTGCTCGGCGACGACGCGTGCCACCTCGTCGCGGCCGACGGCACGGTGCACACCTTCGCGATGCGCGACGCGATGCTGATCCAGCGCCGGGGCGAGACCCTGCTCGGCGACGTCGGCCACGGCTGCCTGGTCGACGTCAGCGGATTCACCGGGGTCGACAAGCTCGTCACCCGGGTGCCGCCGCGCCGGCACCGGATCGCGCACGACTGAGCCCAGCCGCAGGTCAGACGGCCCGCGCGGGCCGTCGAGGATTTGACACCACTCGTACGATCATGCCCGTGACCTCGACAAACATCACCTGGCTGTACCGTGCCTCGGTGGCGGTCGCCGCCGCGTGCGCCGCACTGGCGGTCTGGAGCTGGCTGCCCACGAGCACGGGCGACGGCACGACGGCCCTCGTCTCGTTCTGGCTCGTCGTGCCGGTCATCCTGCCGGGCATGATCATGTCGATCCGTCGCCAGCCGAACCGGAACAGCCCGCTGGCCATGTGGTTCCACGTGCGGTGGTTCCTCAGCGGCGCCCCGCGCTGGGCGGTGGTGGTGTGGTTCCTGGCGCTGGCCGGCACGCTGCTCACCATGGTGACCGGCGTCAAACCCGGCACTCCCGACCCGGCCGGTTTCGCCCGCATGTTCGCCATGATGGCCTTCTACTTCGCCGTCACCGGAGTGCTCACCTACCGGGCGCTCGCCCGGGAGCAGCACGCCTGACACCGCGGGTTCCGGGGCAGCGCGGCGGGCCGCCAGCTGGCAGGCTGGCGCGATGACGCCGGACGGGACGCCGCGGGTCCGCAGCGGGATGCGGTCCGTGCTGGGCGCGGTGATGTGGTTGCTTGCCGTGTTCCTGCTGGTGACAGTCGTCGCGATCATCCGTGATCCGGGGCTGTGGGCGGTCCTGCTCGATGACGGCGACACGATCGGCTTCGTGCTGATCTGCCTGTCGGGCCTGCTGATGGCAGGCGCCGGACCGGTGTTCGGACTCCGCGAGGCCCCCGCCCGCGGAGCCGGATACCTGGCGGCGGCCGTCGTGACGCTGTGCGCGATGGGCAGCTGGCACGTCAGCGGGGAGCTCGACCCGGTGACCAGGCGCAATGAGCGGGCGCAGACCGTCGCGGTCTCCGCCGACGGCCGGTTCGAAGTGGTCAGCCGGGACGACGTCCTCTTCGGCCGCCCCCAGCTGTGGCTGCGGTCGCGGGCGGGCCTGTTCAGCCGGGAAGCCCAGGAAACCATCGACTGCTTCGCCGAACCCGACGGCGACAGCTACGGAGTGCCCCTGGAACGGGTCGAGTTCACCGGCCCGAGCCAGGTGACCATTCGCTTGCGGGACGGCCGGTCCGGCACCGCCGACTTCGACGGCCCGACACTCATCGTGACCGGCGGGCAGGGCGGCTGTGCCGGACGCCAACCGGCTCCCGGGCGGTGACGACGCCGTGACCTGCAGCGGCTCACGGTACGTCCACACTGTTCACCCGGGAGTCATCGAGCCGGGTTTACCTCTTCGTGACCGGCCAGTAGGGTCATCCTCCTAAACCCCGGGAGGATATCGATGCGTCGCACTTTGCGCGCCGCTGTTGTGCTTGCCGTGCTGGCCGGATTCACCGCGGCGTCACCCGCCGCCCTGGCCGCGCCGACCGACCTGCTCATCTCCGAGTACGTCGAGGGCAGCTCCAACAACAAGGCATTGGAGTTCTACAACGGCACCGGCTCGGCCGTGGACCTGGCCGCCGGGCAATATGTCGTGCAGTTCTACTTCAACGGCGCGACGACCGCCGGCGGCACCATCGCGCTGACCGGCACGGTCGCCGACGGTGACGTGTTCGTGCTCGCCCACGCCAGCGCCAACGCCGCGATCCTGGCGCAGGCCGACCAGACCAGCGCCGCCAGCTTCTACAACGGCGACGACGCGATCGTGCTGCGCAAGGGCGGCGCGGCCGGCCCGGTCGTAGACTCGCTCGGCCAGGTCGGCACCGACCCCGGCACCGAGTGGGGCACCGGCCTGACGAGCACCGCCGACAACACCATCCGCCGCGACGCGGCCGTGTCACTCGGCGACACCGAGACCGGCGACGCGTTCGACCCGGCGACCGGCTGGGTCGGCTACGCCACCGACACCGTCGACGGCCTCGGCGCGCACAGCGCAGGCGGCGGCCCCGTCGACGCGCCCGCGACCCTGACCTGCGGCGGCGCGCTCACCGTGGCGCAGGGCGAGGCGGGCGTCCGCGCGGTCACCGCGACCGACGCCGACGACACGATCGTCGACCTCGCCATCACGAACATCGCCCCGGCCCCGGCCGCGGGTTCGATCACCCGCACCGCGTTCACCCCGGCCACCGCCGCGGGCGGCACCGCGACCGCGACGGTCACCGCCGACGCGGGCCTGCCGTCCGGCTCGTACGCGCTGACGATGACCGCGACCGACCTCGACGGCACCACCTCGACGTGCGGCTTCACCGTCACCGTCAACCGGGTGCTGACCGTCGGCGAGGTGCAGGGCCCGACCACCGACGCCGAGAACGGCGTGCAGGATCGTTCGCCGCTGGCCCCGGCCACCGGCACGGGCACCAGCAGCACGCTGTACGACGTCCGCGGCGTGATCACCCAGCGCACCCTGGCCCGCACCGCGGCCGGCGCCGCGCAGTACGGCTTCTACCTGCAGTCGCGCACCGGCAACACCGACGGCGACCCGACCAGCTCCGACGGCATCTTCGTGTTCATGGGCGGCTTCTCCTCGCTGATCGGCGGCTACGTGCCGACCGTCGGCGACGAGGTCGTGCTGCGGGCGCGGGTCTCGGAGTACTTCTTCATGACCCAGCTGTCCTCGGCGTCGCTGGTCCGCGTGATCGAGTCCGGGGTCACCGACACCGCGGTCACCAACGCCACGCCGCCGCAGGACCTCGCCGCGGCCAACCGGTTCTGGGAGCGCCACGAGGGCGAGCAGCTGCGCGTGCGCGCGGGCAGCGTCGCGGCCAGCGGCCGGGATGTGTTCGCGTCGACCGCCGACTCCGAGGTGTACGTCCTCGACGTCGACGACCCGCTGCTGGACCGCACCGACCCGCTGACCCGGCGGGTCTACCGCGACGCGCACCCGATGGACAACGACACCGCGCACGTCTTCGACGACGGCAACGGCACCCGGATCATGCTGGGCACCACCGGCGTCAAGTGGACCGCGCAGGACACCGCGACGCTGCTGCCGCCGGCGCACACGTTCGACGTGCTGACCGCGGACGCGGTCGGCGGTCTGAACTTCTCCTTCGACAAGTACGGCATCCAGGTCGCCTCCGCCGCCTTCGGCGCCGGCGCGGACCCGTCGGCCAACAGCGCTCCGGCTCCGATCAACCGCGACCGCGAGCTGGCCGTGGCGACGTACAACGTGGAGAACCTGTACGACTTCCGCGACGACCCGTTCGACGGCTGCGACTACCTGGGCAACTCCGGCTGCCCGGGCGTCTCGCCGCCGTTCGACTACGTGCCGCTGAACGAGGCCGACTACCAGGCGCACCTGGGCGCGCTGGCCTCGCAGATCGCAAACGACCTGCACGGCCCCGACCTGCTGCTCGTGCAGGAGGCCGAGGACCAGGACATCTGCACCGTCACCGGCGGCGCGCTGGTCTGCGGCGAGGTCAACAACGCCGACGGCAAGCCGGACACGCTGCAGGAACTGGCGCTCGCGGTCGCCGCGGCGGGCGGTCCGGCCTACGACGCGGCGTACGACCGGGACGGCTCGGACGTGCGCGGCATCGTCGCCGGGTTCCTGTACCGCACGGACCGGCTGGCCCTGGCCGCGCCGTCGGCGGTGCTGACGGCGACGCCGGGGGTCGAGTTCCGGTCGGCGGCGCTGGGCTACAACGCCGACGTGCAGAACCCGAAGTCGCTCAACGCGGTGCTGCCCGCCGACGTGGACACGTCGACCGGCGTGGACGGGTCGAACGTGTTCACCCGTGCCCCGCAGGTGGCCCGGTTCACGGTCGCGGCGCAGCCGGGCAGCGCGGACACGTACGAGCTGTGGGCGGTTTCCAACCACTACTCGTCGACCCCGCAGGCGCGGGTCGGTCAGCGCACCGAGCAGGCCCGTTACGGCGCGGCGATCGTCGCCGCGATCGAGGCGGCGTCCCCGCACGCCCGCGTGGTGTACGGCGGCGACCTGAACGTGTTCCCACGGCCGGACGACCCGATCGCCATGTCCGACAGCGACACCCCGTCGGACCAGCTCAAGCCGCTGTACGACCTGGGCCTGCACAACCTGTGGGCCGACCTGGCCGCACAGGTCCCCGGCAGCGCCTACTCGTACGTCTTCCAGGGCCAGGCGCAGACGCTGGACCACCTGTTCGTCAACGACGAGCTCTACGGTGACCTGGTGAAGATCCGGGCGGCGCACATCAACGCCGACTGGGCCGCCGATTACGACGGTGACGGCGCCCGCGGCGCCAGCGACCACGACCCGCAGGTGGCCGTGTTCCGCACCCGCGCCTCGCTGCGGGTCTCGGACGCGACCGCCGTCGAGGGGCAGCCGCTGGCGTTCACGGTGACGCTGTCGCGGCCGCTGTCCCAGGATCTGAGCGTGTGCGGTGCGACCGTGCCGGATACTGCCAGAATCCTGATCGACTTCACCCCGTACCTGGGCTGCCGGACCATCCCGGCGGGCCAGGTCTCGGTGGCCTTCCCGGTCGAGACCAGGAAGGACAAGGTGACCGAGCCCGCTGAGCAGCTGTGGCTCGGCGTCGTGGCCGACCCGCGCGCCGTCGACCTCGCCGACATCGTCGGCCGGGGCACCATCACGAACTAGCGGTGGGGCACGTGGGGCCGGGTGCGCGACAGCGCCCCGGCCCCACGTCGTATCCGCCGAGGCCGCCGTGCACGGGTCGGACAGGACTTGCGGCGACGCCTACGGCGGAGGTCAGCGGAGTCCGGCGAGCGCGGACTCGGCGCTTTCCCTGGTCACGCCGCAGCGGGCGAGCAGGTCGACGGTGTCGCCTTCGGCCAGGTCGAGGATGCCGAGCAGCAGGTGCTCGGTGCCGATGTGCTCGTCACCGAGGCGAAGGGCCTCGCGGTGGGTGAGTTCGAGGGCCTTCTTGCCCTGGGGGGCGAACGACACGGGGGCGGTGCCCGGGGTGCCGGTGGCCGGGAAGCGCTCGTCCAGGGCGGCGCGTACCGCCTCGACGGTGCCGGTGGCCTCGACGGCGCGGGTGCCGGGGCTGGCGGGGTTGCGCAGCATGGCCGACAGCAGGTGCTGCGGGCCGATGTGCTCGTGTCCGGCGGCCATGGTCTCCTGCTGAGCCAGCACCAGGACCTGGCGGGCTGCGTCGTCGTAGCGGGCGAAGGTGCGCAGGTCGGACTCGGAGCTGTTGTCGGACTCCCTGGGCACGAAGCGTTTCTGGGCGGCCTGCTTGGTGACGCCCATGCTCTGGCCGATGTCGGTCCAGGACGCGCCGGAGTGGCGGGCGCGGTCGACGAAGTGCCCGATGAGGTGGTCGGCGAGTTCGCCGAGGTGCTGGCCCAGCACGACGGCGTCGCTGAGCTGCTGCAGCGTGTCGCCGTCGGGGTGGCGCTTCTTGATGACGTCGATGAGGTCGTCGAGTCGTGGTGTCTCAGCCATGCCGTCAACCTTAGGTTGACGGCACCGGCATCGTCAACCCTGGGTTGACGATGCCGGCTCGGGTTGCCGGCGTGTCGGTTCTGGAATCAGGGCAGGCCACGGCCGGTCGAACAGGCCGCCGGTGGCCGGCGTGCGCCATGCTTGGCGCAGCCTCTTCCCAGGTAGCACAGGGCCGACGACCGGAGGATTGACCATGACCGAGGTACACGTGTCGCTCGACGGCGACGATCTCAACGCGGTGGCACGCAGACTCCAGGAACCGCTGGAAGCACAGCTGACGTCCGCGCTCGAACTGGCCGCCAACCGGGTCGCCGAGCAGTACGACGGGCAGAGCGAGGACGAGGTCGCCGCCTGGATCCTCCGGGAGACCCGGGAGGGCCTGCACCCGGACATCGCCGCAGGCTTCGAACCCGATCCGGAGCAGCTGCGCCGAGTCGCCCGGGCCGTCATGCGCGGGGAGCGCTTGGCCTGACCCGGCCCGGTCGACCGCCGTGTGATCGTCGGCGGTGGACCGGGCCGGGCCGGGCCGGCAAGGTGTCAGCGCCGCCAGCGCAGGGGGCCGGGGTGCAGCGTCCACAGCAGCCGCCGCCACCACGAGCGCCGGGCCTTCAGCTCGTCGATGTACGCGAGCGCCCGGCTCCGTGCCGCCTCGGCTTCGGTGTCCCCGGCGGTGCCTGGCCCGAACGTCACCTGGTTGACCGCGACCGCGAGCTCGTCCAGCGTCGGCGCGGTCAGGCGTACCTCGTGCTTGCCGCGTACCGGTGCGGCGGCCTCGGCCGCGTGGGCGACGACCTCCGCTGCGCTCAGATGCTCCGGGGCGGGTCGCCCGGCCAGCCGCAGCGCGTCGCCGACTTCGAGCCACGCGCCTTCGATCCGGGAGTCGGGGCTGCCCTCGTCGAGCCTGCGCCGCCGCAGCGCTCCGCGGGCGAGCAGCACGAATACCACGAACCCGGCGAGCAGCAGCACGGCGAGCCCGCCACCGCCTGCTCCGGCGACCAGGGCCACGTTCGCGCCGCCGGCAGCCGTTCCGCCGGCTGAGGGGGCGGCACCGGACGCGTCCGCGGTCGGGGCCAGTGTCGGGATCGGCTCCTCCGACGGCGGTGGCTGCGACGTCTCCGGCTGCGGCTTGAACTCGTCTTCCAGGGGTTTGGTCTCGGTGTTCGGGTCGGGCAGCGGGTGGAACGGCACCCAGCCCAGGTCGGTGAAGTAGACCTCGGGCCAGGCCAGCGCGTCGCCGGCGGTGACGGGGTGCTGGCCGGCGCGGGCGGTGAACCCGACGACGACCCGGCTGGGCAGGTTGAGCAGCCGGGCCAGCACCGCGAACGACGCCGCGAACTGCTCCGAGGTGCCCTTGCCCGCACCGGTGCCGGCGGGTCCGAACAGGAAGAAGTTCAGGTTGGGGTACGCGTGCCCGCTGGGCGCCTGCGGATCGAGCTTGTAGTGCTCGGCGAGGAACTGCTCGATCGCCAGGGCCCGCTGGTACGGGGCGCCGTTGTCCGCGCCGAGCCGCTGGGCGAGCCGGCTGATGCTGTCCGGCACGTTCGGGCCGAGCGCGATGTAGCGGGTCATGGTGGCGCCGGAGGGCACGTCGGCGACGGGGAGCAGGTTGACGTCGGGTTCGCTGTGCAGCGACGTGACGGTGTACGTCATGCCGGGGCTGAGCCCTTCGGGGCGCAGCATGGTGCCGGTGGACTGGTCGTAGGCGACGCGTACGCCGTCGACGTGGCTGGGGGTGGCGGCGGCGGGCAGCAGCTTGCCGGTGAGCCCGGCGACGGTGAGGCGCTGCTGCACGGGCTTGCCGGCGGACTCGCCGGGCGGGCGGGGCAGGCTGCGCCCGGCCGGTCGGTAGGTCGCCCCGACCTTCCAGGTGACACCGTCGTAGTCGGACAGCACGGCGAGCCGGATCCGGGCGTCGGCGGCGAGGTCGGCGTCGAGCAGCTTCTCCTGCGGTTGCAGCGCCCAGCCGGACAGCCTGATCAGCGGGTTCTCGTCGAGGGCGTCCAGGTCGGGCGGGTCGATGAGGCTGCGCGGGTCGAACGGTGCGGTGGTGACCTGCTGCGCCACCGGCGGCGCGGCCCCGGCGACCAGGGCCAGGATCAGCGCGAATCCGGTGCCTCCGGCGAGCGCGGCGCGCAGCCGCAGCGCCTTGCGGGTGGCG
This sequence comes from Catellatospora chokoriensis, assembly GCF_011297315.1. Lineage (NCBI taxonomy): Bacteria > Bacillati > Actinomycetota > Actinomycetes > Micromonosporales > Micromonosporaceae > Catellatospora > Catellatospora chokoriensis. The sequence goes on along the minus strand of NZ_JAAOTI010000006.1, from coordinate 64,821 downwards.
GGGTCGATGCCGGTGTCGGGGGTGCGGACCCGGCCGGTGAACGCCAGCGCCGCGACCGCGAGCGCCGCGAAGGCCAGCGCCGGCCAGGGAGTACGCGGTGCGGCCGGGCCGACGAGCCACAGTGCGCCGGTGAACAGCAGCACCGGCGGGGTCAGTCCGACCAGGGTGCGCCGGGCGCGGGTGGTCAGTTCCATCGCCATGAGCCCGGCGAGCCAGGTCGCGATGACCGGCACCGCGATCGTGTCGGGTTGCGGTTCGACGGGGACGAGCACGGCCAGCAGCCGGGGGATGCCGTCGCCGAGCGATTCCCGGGCGATCGTCGGCAGGTCGCCGGTGATGCCGGCGCGCTGCGCGGACAGGTGCAGCGCGAAGGTGAGGTAGCCGGCCAGGCCCAGCATGGACAGCGGTGCGACGGCCCAGGCCCGCAGCCGGGTCATGGCGAGGCTGATCAGCACCGAGCCGGCGGCGGCGCCCGCGATGAGCACGGTGAACAGGTTGCCGTTGTAGATCCGGTCGGCGACCAGGCCACTGAGCACGAGCATCGCCGTGATCAGCGCCGGTGGCAGGAGGATGCGCAGCGCGCGGGCTACCATCGGGCGACTCCGTCCCATACCGCGGCGAAGTCCTCGCCGTCCTCGGCGCGCAGCAGCAGCACTCCGGCCGGCTGTGGTTCTGTGGCCAGCCGGGGGCCGAGCACGCCGACGGCGACCGACGGGAACGGGCCTTTGAGCCCGGAGACCAGGGCGAGGTCGGCCAGTCCGGCGGTGCCGGTGAGGTAGATCAGGGTGTCGCCGGGGCGGTGCTGGCGCAGCCGGCTGGTCGCGGTGACCAGCAGTTCGTCGCCGCCGGGCGCGGGTTCGGCCTCGGCGAGCAGGTCGAGCAGCGCGCGGGCCGCGCCGCGGATCCGGCCGCCGCCGGCTGCCGGGCCGGTGACCAGGTGCAGGGTCACGGGCAGGTCTTCGCGGGTCGCGGCGGAGACGATCGACGCGGCGGCCTCGCAGGCGCTCTCGAACGACGCCGAGCCGGTCGTGTCCCGGTCGGCCCAGGAGCCGGCCCGGTCGTCGAGGAGCACGACGAGCTGCGGGAGGCTGGTGTCGAGGTGTTCACGGACCATCAGTTCGCCGACCTTGGCGCTGGTGCGCCAGTGCACGTGGCGCAGCTCGTCGCCGATGACGTATTCGCGCAGGGTGTCGAACGTGATCGCGCCGTGCGGGACGCGGTCGAGGCGGCCGTCGAGGCTGCGGGAGATGCCGGCGGGCACGGCCTGGATCAGGTGGCTCTTGGGGTAGACCCAGATGCGGGCGGTGTCGCCGTGGCTGCGTGACACCGACACGAGCCCGAGCGGGTCGCGGCGGGTGACCTGCAGCGGGCCGACGTCGACCACGCCGCGGCGGTCGGTGGGCACCGGGTAGGACACGTCGGTGTCCGTGCCGGGCCGCAGCCGCAGCAGCGGCACGGGGACGGTGGCGCGCTGTCCGGCCCGGCCGCACTGGTCGTGGGCGACGAGGGTCGCCGCGCCGAACCGGCCGGTGTTGCGCACGGTCAGGGTGACGGTGCTGCCCTCGCCGCGGGCGACCCGGTCGGGTTCGACGGACCGGGTGACCGACAGCCGGGGCCGCAGGGCGGCGTGGATCAGCGCGTGCAGTTGGGCGATGACGGCGGTCGCGCCGAGCACCGCGAGTTCGGGGTAGCCGAAGGTGAAACCGGTGGCCAGCAGCGCGACGCCGCCGACGGTCAGGCCCACCCCCCGCAGCGTGACGATCATCCGGCGTGCCGGGCCGCCGCGGCCGGCTCGCCGGTGGGGGCCTCCTGGCCGGGCAGCGGCACGGGCACGGCCTCGACCGCGTCGCGCAGCACCTCGGTCGCGGTGACCCCCCGCAGCTGCGCGTCGGGGGTGAGCAGCACGCGGTGTGCGAACACCGGCTCGATCAGCACCTTCATGTCTTCGGGCAGCACGTAGCCGCGGCCCTCGGTGAGGGCGTACGCGCTGGCGGCGCGGGTCAGCGCGATGACGCCGCGGGGGCTGACGCCGACGCGTACGTGCTTGTGCTCGCGGGTGGCCACGGCCAGGCGCACCGCGTACGCGTACAGCGGGTCGGCGATGTGCACCCGGTGCGCCAGCGCGACGGCCTCGCCGATGGTCTTGGTGTCGGTGACAGGGGTGATCGCGTCGGGGGAGCGCAGCGTGTGCCCGCGCAGCACCTCGATCTCGACGGCCTCGTCGGGGTAGCCGACGGACAGTTTCATCAGGAACCGGTCCAGCTGCGCCTCCGGCAGCCGGTAGGTGCCGTCCATCTCGACCGGGTTCTGCGTCGCGACGACCATGAACGGGCGCGGCACCGCGTGGCGTACGCCGTCGACGGTGACGTAACGCTCCTCCATGACCTCCAGCAGCGCCGACTGGGTCTTCGGCGACGCCCGGTTGATCTCGTCGGCGATGACGATGTTCGCGAAGATCGGCCCGGGGTGGAACTCGAATCCGCGGCTGGCCTGGTTGAAGATGGTCACGCCGCTGACGTCGGAGGGCAGCAGGTCGGGCGTGAACTGGATGCGCCGCCACGCGCCCTGCACCGATGCCGCGATGGCCCGCGCCAGGGTCGTCTTGCCGGTGCCCGGCACGTCCTCGAGCAGGACGTGGCCCTGGGCGAACATGGCGACCAGCGCCAGCCGGACCACCTCCGGCTTGCCGAGCACCACGGTCGAGATCGCGCCGGACAGCTTCCCGGTCAGGTCGGCGAAGGCGCGGACCTGACCGGCGGACAGCGGTGGGAGGGGCTGGTTCATGACGGGTGTGTCCTTTGTGCTCGAAAGAGGGGCGGAGACGGAGAATCCCCGGCACGAACGCCTTGCGGGCTCGTGCCGGGGAAGCTCAGCGGATCAGCATTGCGGCACGTCGTTGTAGTCGTCGCCGTCGTCTAGGTTGAGCCAGATGAACGGGACGTAGCGCTGGTTGCCGCGGTAGGTGATCTGGATCCACTTGTCGCTGCGCTTGTTGCTGTTCTCTCCGGCCGCGAACAGTTCCGCATCGCCGCTCTGGTTGCCGGCGGTGCCCTGCTTCCAGCAGAACGCCTTGAAGGTGTCGCCGTTCTGGGCGTCGCCGACAGCCTCGTTGCTCTGCTGGCGCGAGTTGCTGTAGATGCCGATGCCGTTGGCGCAGCCCACGCAGCGGATCGTGCCGTTGAGCCGCCTGGTGCGCACCGTCACCGGGCCCGACGTCGCGGCCTGGCCGGTGGCGTTCTGCACCGACACCGTGATCGTGAACGCGCTGTCGGTCGCGACCTCGTTGACCGTGTAACCGCTCGCGCCGGTGTTGCAGGCGACCGCGCGGGCCGCGCCGTTGATGGTCACCGTGCAGGTCGCGGTGCCGCCGCCGTCGTCGTAGGCGAAGTTCACCGTGAAGCCCTTGTAGGTCGCGCCACCGGCGGACACGTTCGACACGGCCGCGTCGGCGATGGTCTTCGCGCTGGTGGTGTCCGCCGGACCGGTGCCGGCCTCGTTGACCGCGGCGACGTCGACGCCGACGATCTCACCGTCGCCGAAGCCGTCGAGGGTCGCGTTGGTCGCGGTGACGGTCTGGCTCTTGCCGCCCGCGGTCACCCGGTAGCCGGTGATCTGGCGGCCGTTGTCGGCCCCGGCCTGCCAGCTCACCCGGACCGTGCCCCTGGCCGAGCCGACCGTGGCCGCGGACAGGTTGCGCACCTGTGCGGGCTTGTTGAACGGCACCACCGAACCGGACGGCTGCGACACCTCCGAACCCGCGCCCTTGTCGTTGATCGCGACCACCGTGAACGCGTACTGCGTGCCGTACTCCAGCTCGCCGTCCTTGACCACCAGTCTGGTGGCGCCGGTGGTGGTGCCGATCAGGGCGCCGCTGCCGGAGTCGATCGCCGTGACCTCGTACCGCGTGATCTTGCGGCCCTGGCCGTTGGCCGCGGTCCAGCTCACCTCGACGGTGCCGTCGGGTTGCTCGACCGCCTTCACGTCCGTCGCGGGACCCGGCACGTCGCCGGTCGGCATCACCGGGTTGCTCTTGCGCGACGGGCCGTCGCCCTTGCCGTTGACCGCGTACACCGTGAACGTGTACGTCGTGCCGTTGGTCAGCTTGTCGACCACCAGCGAGCGGTTGCGCGCGCCGACCGTCCAGGTCCGCCCGTCGCCCTCCACCACGTACTTGGTGATCTTCGAGCCGTTCTCGGGGGCCTTGCCCCAGCTCAGCCGCACCTGCGAGTCGCCCGCCGCGGCGGTGACGTTGCGCGGGGCGCCCGGCTTGCCGATCTGCGGCTTCGGCGGGGGCGGCGGCGTCACCGGCGGCGGGTCGCCGCCGACCACGTCGTCGTTGAACTTGTCGACGACCCGGACCTCGTTCTTGTCGTTGACCACCCGCGCCGTCGCGCCGTCGGGCGCGTTGATGAACAGCTGGTTCTCCCGCACCTCCAGGTCGAGCCGGGCGCCGGGCTTGCCCGCCTCGATGGTGTTGACGAGCTTGCCCTCGCCGTCGATCGCGTAGACCTTGCCCGCCGCGTCGTCGGCCAGGTAGAACAGGCCCGCCCAGGCCACCGCGGGGCGGACCGCGCCGCCGGCGCCGGGCACCGCGAACTCGTTCACCTTCTCGCCGGAGATGGCATACACCTTGCGGCCGTCGACGACGGTCACCGCGATGTCCTTGCCGGTCGAACGGTCCGGCATCTCACCGCCCGCCGCGCCGGCGATCTCGACCTTCTTCAGGTCCTTGCCGCGCAGCAGGGTCAGCGAGCCGTTGGTCTGGTCGAGCACCGCCACGCCGTCGTCCAGCGCGGACAGCGCCAGGTCGTGGAACGCCTCGGCGACGGACTCGGTGCGGGTCAGCGTCGGCCCGCTGCCGCCGGTGCCGCCCGACGGCGGGCTCAGCGGCGCGGGCGTGATCACCGAAACGGTGCCCTGGCTGGGCACGGCCACCCAGAGCCGGCCGGTGCCGTCGAAGTGGCCGCCGGTGATGCCCGGCGGGTAGCGCAGCGGCTCACCGATCGGCTGCAGCGTCGCCGGGTCCAGCTGGCGCACCACGCCCTGCACCGGGTCGATGATGAACGCCGCCTGGTTGTGCAGCGCCACCTGCACGCCGAGGCCCGCCTGCGACTCCTGCGACGCGGTGATCTGCAGCGTCGCCGGGTCGAGCGCGCTGATCCGTCCGGTGTGCTGGTCGCGCACGATCAGGTAGCGGTCGGACTGGCTGACCTGCACGTAGTGGCCCTGCGAGACCGCGAGGGCCTGCGAGCGGGTGTCCACCTTGCCGGTCAGGCCGTTGACCCGGGCGAGTTCGCCGCGGGTGAGGCTCCACAGCCAGGAGCTGCTGTCGTAGCCGGCCGAGACCTGGTCGTTGGCGCTGAGCCCGAACCAGGTCAGGCTCATGGCCGCCAGCATCGCCAGCACCGTGACGATGGTGACTATGCCACCCTTGGTCCGTGCCTTGCGTGTGATCGCGCTCGGTGACAGATCCGCCACGGATCGCCCCTCCCCATGAGCGCGGGGTGTCGGAGCCACCCCGCTCGCCGACTGGCGTTCTCCCCAGAAGCCGACGTCATCCTAGGCGTTGCAGGTGAAGGGTGAAAGTCGAGTGAGGACGCTCATGGTGTGACGCTGGGCGGGGGTGCGGCCGCCGCGGCGCGGTCGGTGCAGACCGGCGTGGATTGCAGCAGGTCAACCTGGCTGTAGATGCTCATGATGACGAAGCAGTAGTCCCAGTTCGGGTTCAGGCCGGTGACCGTGTACTGCGTGTCACCGTTGGCGGGCTTGCCGATCGTGGCGACCTGCTCGCCCTTGCGGGCGGCGAGCAGCACCTGTGCGGCGTAGCCGTCGGACGGGTCGAACCAGCTGATGGTGATGTCGCCGTTGGGTGCGCTGGTGACGAAGACGTCGCTGGCGGGGCGGGGTTCGACGGTGGGGCCGGGGCCTGGCGTCTGGTCGTCGTTCTTGGGCAGGACCACCAACAGCAGCGTGGCCACGGCGGCGAGCACGGCGACGATCGCCGCGGCCGTCGCGGCGATGACCGGGCCGCGGCTGCGCCGCGCCGGCGCGGAAGGCGTGGCGGGCGGTGCGAAGACGGTCGGGGTGGGGACGTGCTGCGGCTGTCGCGGCAGGTGGCGTGCGGGCGTCTGCGGCGGCGGCGCCACCGGGATGGCGGCGGGGCGGCCGTCGGTGGCGTGGCGGGTCTGGTCGACCGGCGGCACGTCGTGGCGCGGCTGCTCTTGGCGCGGCGGCTGCTGGTGTGGTGGCAGGTCTTGGCGCGGCTGCTGCTGGTGCGGCGGCAGATCCGGGTGCGCCGGCTGCTGGTGGGCCGGTTGCTGGGGGTGCGCGGTCTCGGGCCGGAGCTGCTGGTGCGGCGGCGTCGGCGGGAACGGCTCGGGCTGCGCGGGCCGGGTGCGCTCGGGTGGCAGCGGCACGGACGGCGGGGTCGGCACGATGGGCATGGCCCGGGTCGCTGACTCACGCCGTGGGGGAATGGTCAGGCCGTAGGGCGCGGTCCGGTCGTCCTCGGGTGCGGGTGCGGGGTCCGTGGGCTGCGCGGGCGGGATCCGCGGCGGGGTCGGGTCGGCGGTGTCCGGCGCGGTGGGCGTGGCCGGGGTGGTCGGCCGGGCGGGTTGGCTGAGCAGCGACGTCCGGTCGTCTGGCGGCTGAGGCGCGGGCGGGACCGGGTTGGTGCTCGGCGGCGGCGGGGTGAGCGCCGGGGCCCGGTCGGTGGGCATCGTGGCCGGGGTGCGCGGCGGCATGACCACGGCCGTGCGGCCGTCCGGGTCCGGTGACGGGGTCGTCTGCGGAGTCGACGGGGGCAGCGGCCAGACCGATGGCGCGGGCTGCGGGTCCGCCGGGGTGCTGGGCGGAAGCGGGGCCTGCGGCGTCGCCGGGGCGGACTGCGACACGTAGGTGGTCGGCGGCGACGGCGGCGGGAGCACCGCGGTGCTGTCCTCGGGCGGCTGCGGGGCGGGCGGCGGCGCGGTGGTCGCCGGTGCGGGCGCGGCCTGCGCGGGTGCGTCCGGGCCGAGCCAGGCGCGGGCGACCTGGACCGACTGCGGGTCGAAGCCGGGCGCCTGCGGGCCGTACGTGGCGACCCTGGTGTAGTGGCGGCGCGCCTCGTGGCGGTTGCCGAGCTCGTCGGCGATCTGCGCGAGGTCGAACGACATCGACAGCAGCAGCGGGTGCTCCTCGCCGAAGCGGTAGCCGCCGTTGTACAGCGCGTTCTCCAGCACCCGGCGGGCGGCGCTCAGGTCGCCGGACTGCCGGTGCATGGTGGCGAGCAGGTGGCCGGTGACCAGCACCTCGGGGTGGTCCTCGCCGGCGGCCATGATCGCCGCTTCGAGGGACTGCTCCAGCAGCGTGCGGGCGCTGTTCAAGTCGCCGCGGTCGCGGCGGGCGAGCGCCTCGTTTCGGATGTCGGACAGCGAGGTCGGTGACGGCACGGCTCACATCCTGCCCACACCCCCCGACCTCCCGCCACCCGCGGCGGCGAAGATCGCGACGATCTTGCGCGAACTGTTGACGGTTTGTCCGGAACGAGTGTGTCGTCCCCGCAGCCCGCGCAAGATCGTCGCTAGCGGCGGCCGCGGGGGGTGTTGTGCTTGAAGTGGACGAAGAGGCGGCCGAAGTTTTTGGAGTCCTTCTCTACGCGGTGGTAGAGGGCTTTTATCTCTTTTTGTTCGAGGAAGCGTAGGACTGTCTTCTTCAGGGCGCCGGAGCCTTTGCCGGGGATGATCTCGATCATGGGGGCCTTCTTGGTGATGGCCTCGGCCATGATGTCGTTCAAGGCCCGCTCGATGTCGCGGCCCTTGTTGAAGATGTCGTGCAGATCGAGTACTAGTTTCATCGCCTCTGAGCGTACCTGTTGTGATCGTTGCTGGTCAGCGTGCCCGGGTATGGCGAAAGCTTTCGACCTGCGCGTCAGCGTCACTTTCATAGATCGACATATTGCAATGACCATGTAACTGGTGGTCTGCTGTGAGCCTCCTTTACCCCCGCTTGGAGGCAGTCATGCGGCGACGGTTAACCGTCTTCGTATCCACCTTGGCGCTGGCCGGCACCATGGTCCTGACCGGACCGGCCGACGGCGCCCCGCTCGGACCCGAGGTCAGCACGTCTGGCCACTACACGGTCCAGGGCATCAAGACCCTGGCCCAGCGCAACGCGATCGCCGGCACCGGTGCGGCCATCGACGGCTTCGACCACGGCATCATGGACGTCACCGCCACCCCGGGTGAGGCTGCCGCGATCAAGGCCCTCGGCTTCACCGTGACCAGGGTGCTCGCCCCGGCCCAGGACGACCACGTGCAGGCGCTGGCGTTCCCGCCGGCCGACTCCAACTACCACGACTACAGCGAGATGATGAGCGTCATCAACTCGCTGGCCGCGTCGTACCCGTCGATCTTCCGGGTGACGACGATCGGCAACTCCTACGAGGGGCGCAACATGCCCCTGATCAAGATCTCGGACAACGTCGCCACCGACGAGAACGAGGTCGAGGTGATGTTCAACCACCACCAGCACGCGCGTGAGCACCTGACGGTGGAGATGGCCATCTACCTGATGAACCTGTTCACCAGTGGCTACGGCTCCGACAGCGCGATCACGAACATCGTGAACAGCCGTGAGATCTGGATCATCCCGGACATGAATCCGGACGGCGGCGAGTATGACATCGCCACCGGCAGCTACCGGTCGTGGCGCAAGAACCGCCAGCCCAACAGCGGTTCGAGCAACGTCGGCACCGACCTCAACCGCAACTGGTCCTACCAGTGGGGCTGCTGCGGCGGGTCGAGCGGCACGACCAGCAGCGAGACGTACCGCGGGCCGTCGTCGTTCTCCGCACCGGAGACGCAGAACCTGCGCAACTTCGTCAACAGCCGGGTCGTCGGCGGCGTCCAGCAGATCAAGGCCAACATCGACTTCCACACGTACTCGCAGCTGATCCTGTGGCCGTTCGGCTACACGACGGCCAACAACCCGTCCGGCATGAGCGCCGACGAGTACAACACGTTCGCCACGCTGGGCCAGCAGATGGCCGCGACGAACAGCTACACCCCGGAGCAGTCCAGCGACCTCTACATCGCCGACGGCACGTCCATCGACTGGATGTGGGGCACCCACCGGATCTGGGCGTACACCTTCGAGATGTACCCGGGCAGCTCGGGCAGCGGCGGCGGCTTCTACCCGCCCGACGAGGTCATCACGGCGCAGACCACCCGCAACCGGGCCGCGGTGCTGATGCTGCTGCAGCAGGCCGACTGCCCGTACCGGGTGATCGGCAAGGAGTCGACGTACTGCGGCACCGGCGGTGGCGGCACCACGGTCTGGTCCGACACGTTCGAGACCGCGACCGGCTGGACCGTCAACCCCGGCGGCACCGACACGGCCACCGTCGGCCAGTGGGCGCGCGGCACGGCGCAGGCGACCAACTCCAGCGGCGCCAAGCAGCTGGCCCCGTTCGCGGGCAGCAACGACCTGGCGACAGGTCTGTCGGCGGGCACGGCGGCGGGTGACTTCGACCTCGACGGCGGCGTCAGCTCCATCCGCTCACCCGCGATCACCCTGCCGGCCACCGGCACGCTGAGCGCGAGCTGGCAGTGGTATCTGGCGCACGGCTCGAACTCGTCGAGCGCCGACTACCTGCGGATCTCGGTCGTGCACAGCGGCGGCACCACGGTGCTGGCCACCATCACCGGCGCGGCGAGCAACCGCAACGGGGCCTGGGGCGCCGCGTCGGCGAACCTGACCGCGTACGCGGGCCAGAGCGTGCAGTTGCTCGTCGAGGCGGCGGACGCGAGCACGGCCAGCCTCGTCGAGGCGGGTCTGGACAACATCACGGTGACGCAGTCGTGACGGGTTGCCCGGCCCGCTGAGGCCGGGCTGCGCGACGCGTGAATGGGGCGGTCTCACTGTCCGTGCCGGTCCGGTGACCGGTGCGGCGGCGGGGCCGCCCGGTTCGTGCCCGGGTCGGGCGAAATCGGCTGGGAATATTGCGTGTGCAAACGCTCTCAGCCATCCATATAGGACGCTACCTGCGGTTCGGGAAGGTAAACAGTGCGTGCTCGGCGGTGACAGCGGGTAGATCCATTCTGTAGGGTGCCTTCTCGTGCCCATAGCCGACGAGTTCTACTTGATGACGCATGACGATGTCAGCGGCGACTCCCGGTTGCACGCCAAAGCCGTCGGATTCGGTCTGGCAGCAGCGCTGCTGGCCGAGCTGTGCATGCTGGACCTGGTGCGTCCCGCCGCCGAGGGGGTGGCGGTGCGCAACGCCCCGCCGCCGCCCGACGCGCTGGCCGCCCGCGTACACGGGCAGTTGCTGGCCGAGCCGCAGCTGCACCCGGTGCGGGACTGGCTCACCTTCCTCGGGCTCAGTGCCGAGTCCGACATCGCCGTCAGGATGACCGCCGCGGGGGCGCTCCAACTGGTCGAGACGCGCCGACTGCTCAGCGTGCAGCGCCGATACATGCCGGTGTCCGTGAACGACGCGGCCTGGCCCACCGCCAGGCTCATCGGGCGGTTGCGCCGGCAGGAGGAGATGTCCGTCGAGGACCGCATCCTGGCCGGGCTCGCCTTCGCGACCGGGCTGAGCACCACCTTCGCCTGGGACGACGTCCGCGGCCGCAGCCTGTCGAGCATCATCGCGGTGCTCGACGAGCCGGTGCGGGTGCTCATCGCGGAGACCGAGCTCGCCGTCAGCAAGGCAGTGGCGAAGCTCACCTGATCCAACATCCTCCACCCCCCTTCACCCCCCACCCCTCAAGGAGCAACACCGTGTCCGCACCCCCTAGCTCCGCGCTGTCGTCGGCACTGGCCGCCGACCGGCTCGGTTCGGCGTCCGTGGCGTCGTTCGCGCTGACTGCCGCAGCGCCGCTCATGGTCATCGGCGGCGTCATCGTCGCCGGCTGGGCCAACGTCCAGGTCATCGGCTTCCCGCTGGGCATCCTGCTCATCGGCGCCGCGCTGGCGCTGTTCACGTTCGGCTACGTCGCGATGTCGCGGCACATCCGCAACGCCGGCGCGTTCTACTCCTACATTTCCCAGGGCCTGGGCCGCCCCGCCGGCGTGGCCGCCGCGCTGTCGGCGGTGCTCGGCTACAACCTGCTGCAGGTCGGCCTCTACGGCATCTTCGGCGCGGCCGGCTCCGGCCTGCTCGCCGTGATGTTCAACGTCGAGGTCGCCTGGTGGATCCTGGCCCTGGTCGCGTGGCTGGCCGTCACCGTGCTCGGCCTGTCCCGCGTCGAGATCAACAGCAAGCTGCTGCTGGTCGTGCTCGTCGCCGAGCTCGCCATCGTGCTGCTGTACGACGTCGTGTTCATCGCCAACCCGGCCGACGGGGTCAGCTTCGCCGCGTTCGCGCCGGACAACCTGTTCATCGGCGGCGCGCTGGGCGCGGTGCTGACCGTGACCGTCACCGCGTTCGTCGGGTTCGAGGCCCCGCCGGTGTTCGCCGAGGAGTCGCGCGACTCCCGCAAGACGATCGCCCTGGCCTCCTTCGGCGGCCTCGGCGTCATGGTGTTCGTGTACGCGCTGACCGCGTGGGCGCTGACCGTGGCCACCGGCCCGGACAACATCGTCGTTCAGTCGCAGGAGCACGCCGCCCAGGCCGACCTCATGTTCGTGCTGGCCGGCGAGCACCTGGGCTCGTTCTTCGCCGACGCCGGCAACGTGCTGCTGGTGACCAGCGCCTTCGCGGCGATGCTGTCGTACCACAACACCGTGGCCCGCTACACGTTCTCGCTGGCCCGTGAGGGCGTGCTGCCGCGCTCGCTGGCCCGCACCGGCGCGCGTTCGGGCGCCCCGGTCGGCGCCTCGATCCTGCAGAGCGTCATCGGCCTGGCCGTCATCCTCGTGTACGCGATCTTCCAGCTGGACCCGTTCACCCACCTGTTCTTCTGGCTGGGCATGACCGGCGGCTTCGGCGTGCTGCTGCTGCTCGCGGGCACCAGCGTCGCCGTGGTGCTGTACTTCGCCAAGGACAAGCGCGGCGAGAGCCTGTGGACCCGGGTCATCGCCCCGGTGCTGTCGGCGCTGTTCCTGATCTGGGCGGTGCAGCAGACGGTCCGTGACTACGGCACCATGCTCGGCACCGGCGACGACCACGCGGCGCGCTGGATCCTGCCGGGGCTGTACCTGCTGGTCGCGGTCATCGGTGTGGTCTGGGCGCTGGTGCTGCGCAGCACCAAGCCGGCGCTGTACGCGGCGATCGGCAAGGGCGTCGAGGGCGGCAAGACCGAGGTCGCGCCGGCGGAGGCCCCGAAGGTCGGCGTATGACCGGCTCGGACGCGGTGTCGACGGCTCCGGCCGTGGACACCGCGGCTGCGGGACGCCTCATCTCGGCGTCGTTCCAGGAGCTGGCCGTGTCGCACTGGCTGCTCGACGAACCGGTCGAGCGCGAGCGCATCATGGCCGGGCAGTTCGCCTGGTTCGCCGAGCACGCCCTGAAGCACGGGGCCGTGGACGTGGCCGGTGACGACGCGGTCGCGGTCTGGTTCGACAACACGGTCGAGGCACCGTGGATCGACGCGTACGACGAGCGTTTGGTGGAGCTGGCGGGCCCGCACGCGGCGCGGTTCGCGCTGCTGGACGAGACGTTCGCGCAGCACCACCCGCACGGCCGCCCGCACTGGCACCTGGCGCTGCTGGCCGTGCGGCCGGGGCTGCGGGGCACCGGTCTGGGCAGCGAGCTGCTCGGGCGGCGGCTGGCGCAGCTGGACGCCGCGGGTGTGCCGGCCTACCTGGAGGCGTCGAGCGCCGGTTCGCGGGATCTGTACCTGCGGCACGGGTTCGCGATGCTGGGTGAGGCCTACCACCTGCCCGACGACGGTCCGCCGCTGTACCCGATGTGGCGCGAGCCGCAGGGCTGACCGCGGGATCGGCAGCGGGGGCGGTGATCACTTGATCACCGCCCCCGTTTCGTGTGCGCGGGTTCAGGTCGCCGAGTGCAGGTTGCGCGCGGTGGCGGAGGTCGGCACGGTCGCCGGGTCGGGGTAGGTGCGCAGCAGCCGGTCGGCGGTGCCGGCGGTGGTGACGGTGAACCAGTAGTGCTCGTTCTTGTAGTGGTGCAGCCGGTGGTTGCGCCACACGGCCCGGTAGAGCCTGCCGCGGGGCCGGTAGTCGCTGTGGATGGCGTAGTGGGTCCACTCGTAGAGCAGGCCGACGGCCGCGACGCCGATGATGAAGGTGAGGGCCTCGCCCAGTCTCGGGAACGCCAGCACCGCGCCGGTGGTGTAGGCGGCGATGACCAGCGTCAGCGACCGCCATGGGATGAACACCAGCGGGATGTCGCGGGGGTCGGCGTGGTGGCGGCGGTGGTCGCGGGCCAGTTCGGTGTCGACGGTCAGTCCGGCGACCTTGCGGGGCCGCCAGTGCAGGACGAACACGTGCACGACCCATTCGAGGGCGGGGAACGTGGCGACGAGCAGCGCCGGTGCGCGCAGGTCGGCCAGGGTCCAGCCGCCTTCGGCGACGCGCCAGGCGAGCGCGGCGGTCAGCACGGCCAGGATCATCCAGGGGCTGGGGTGGTGCCAGAAGCGGCGGAAGGTCTGGCGCAGGGTCACGGCGGTGCGGGTGGGGCCGGTGGCGGCGGCTTCGTCGGCGGCGAGCCGGTCGCGGGCGGCGCGCTCGGCGGCGGCCTTGTCGATGTGGCTCATCTGCGGGCTCCTTCCAGCAGGTCGAGGGCGTGCAGCAGCGTCTGGGTGGCGTGGTTGAGCAGGTCGTGGGCCAGGCGGCGGGCGGTGTCGGCGTCGCCTTCGGTGATCGCGGCGGCCAGGGCCCGGTAGGCGTCGACGCGGTCGACCTCATCGGCCATGACTGTCGACAGGGCGACGAGGGCGGGTTCGTAGGCGGCGCGCAGGCTGTTGAACATCAGCCGGAACGCGACGGAGTCGGCCGCGTCGACGACCAGTTCCCAGAAGGCCAGTGCCTGGCGCTGGCGGCCGACGGGGTCGGTGTCGGTCTCGATGGCGGTCACGGCGGCGGGCAGGGCGGTGGCGTGGCCGTGGCGTTCGGCGGCCAGTCCGGCGACGACGGGGCCGATGGCCAGGCGTGCTTCGAGGATGCTGCGGGCGACGGCGAGGTCGAGGTCGCCGCCGGGCAGCAGCAGGTGGCCGAGGATGTCGAGGCCGCCGGTGCGGCGGAAGTCGCTGACCGTGGTCGCCCCGCCCTGGCGGACCTTGACCAGGCCGGCGTGGGCCATGCGCTGCAGCGCCTCGCGTACGGCGGGTCGGCTGACGCCGAGCGCTTCGGCGAGGGCGCGTTCGCTGGGCAGGGCCTGGCCGGGGGTGAGCGAGCCGGCGACGAGTTCGCCGAGCACGCGGTCGTAGACCTCGCCGGGCAGTGATCGTCGTTCGATCTTCGCGAATGTCATACCGTCCACCATCGACGAAACGTGTCAGGTGGTCAAGTGGTCTGACCAGTAGTGTCGATTCACGGCGATTCACGCATGGACTGCTGCGATTCGGTGTTGTTTACTGTCTCGTGATTTCAGCCGCACGGGGTGGGGCGGTACGGTACGTCCTTTGTGGACACGGACCCCTCGGAGGCGGGGCATGACCGAGCCCTTGACGGGCCGCGCGCAGGCGTCGGCAGCCCGGGACTTCGCGGCGCAACTGCGCTGGTGGCGTGGCGTGCGCGGGTATTCGCAGGGCCGGCTGGCGCAGCGCATGCCGCACAGCGAGGCGATGATCGCCAAGGTCGAGTCGGGCGAGCGCTGGCCGACCGAGGATCTGGCGCGCCGCTGCGACGAGGTGCTGCAGACCGGCGGCCTGCTGTCGGGCATGTATCCGGCGGTGCGGGCCGAGCAGCAGGCCAGCGACGGGCGGCGGCGCCGGCGCAAGGAGACCGGGGAGGCGTCGGTCGACGACGCCCGGCGGCTGCTGTCGATGGTGCTGGCGGACACGAACCTGTCGGCGACTCACCCGTTCGTCCGGGACGCGCTGGCCGCATTGGATGGCACGGACAACTAGCCGGTACGAGTACTTGTCCGGATCGGACATCTATGCGGCGCAACGGTAGTGCTCGCAAATGAGACGTTGGCGTGAACGCGGCGCCACTCTACGTCGAGAATCAGACAACTACTGGAGGCTCCGGTTATGTCCGTGCTAACGCCTGCCACGGCGGCCACGGGGGACGCGGCCACACCGGCCGGTGACCCCGAGCTCAGCAGCTTCGGTTACACCCCGCAGCTGCGCCGCTCGCTCACCTTCACCGACCTGCTGTTCTACGGCCTGATCTACATGGTGCCGATCGCGCCGTTCGCGATCTTCGGTTCGGTGTACGCGGCCTCCCAGGGCATGGTGGCGCTGGCGTACATCGCCGGCCTGGTCGTGATGCTGTTCACCGCCTCGTCGTACGCGCAGATGATCAAGGCGTTCCCGATCGCCGGCTCCGTCTACAACTACGCGGGCCGCGGCATCGCCGCACCGGTCGGCTTCATCGCCGGCTGGGCCATCATGCTCGACTACTTCCTGGTTCCGGGCCTGCTCTACCTGGTCGCCTCGGTCACCATCGAGGCGGCGGTGCCGTCGGTGTCGGCGTGGATCTGGCTGGTCGGCTTCGTCGCCATCAACGCCGTGATCAACTACTTCGGCATCCGGCTCACCGCGGTCGCCATCAACATCATGATCGCCGGTGAGCTCATCGTGCTGGGCATCTTCCTGGTCATGGGCGTCATCGGCCTGGCCGACGGCCGCGGCAACGGCGACTGGACCACCGCGTTCTTCAACTCCGACAACTTCAGCTTCGGCATCGTGCTCGGCTCGGTGTCGGTCGCCGCGCTGAGCTTCCTGGGCTTCGACGGCATCTCGATGCTGGCCGAGGAGAGCAAGGGCGGTTCCCGCCAGGTCGGCCGCGCCATGGCCGTGGTGCTGCTGCTCGCCGGCCTGATCTTCATCGCCCAGACCTGGGTCGCGTCGCTGTTCGTCACCGACCCGGCCGGCCTGATCAACGGCGATGCCGCCACCATCGGCAACGCGTTCTACGCCGCCGCCGAAGCCGCCGCGGGCGCCCCGTGGCTGGCCACGCTGTGCCTGGTCGCCACCGCGATCGCGTGGGGCCTGCCCGACTCGATGGTCGCCCAGACTGCGCTGTCGCGCCTGCTGTTCGCGATGGCCCGCGACAAGCAGCTGCCCAAGTTCCTGGCCAAGGTGTCCAGCAAGCACGCGTCGCCGGTCAACGCGGTCCTGTTCACCGCCGCCGTCTCGCTGGCCATCAGCGGCACCGCGCTGTACTACCTCACCGAGAAGGGCGAGGACACCATCACGCTCATCGCCACCATGGTGAACTTCGGCGCGATGGTGGCCTGGCTGGCGCTGCACGCCGCCGTCATCTGGCACTACGTGGTGCGCAACGGCAGCCGCAACTGGCTGCTGCACCTGGTCGTGCCACTGGTCGGCGCGGGCCTGCTGGTCGCGGTGCTCATCAACATGAAGCTCTACACCCAGATCACCGGCTTCATCTGGATCGGCCTCGGCCTGGTCGTGCTCGGCGTGCTGTTCGCGATGGGCCGCCGGCCGAAGCTGTCCGGCGTCGGCGGCACCGAAGGCGGCGTGGACGCCGCGTGAGCGAGTACATCGAGTTCAACCCGACACCGGAGCAGCTCGCCTACACCTTCGGGCCCAACCCGCCCGTGGCCAAGGTCCGCCCCGGAGACGTGCTCAAGATCCGCACAGAGGACTGCTTCGGCGGCGTGGTGCGCGGATTCGGCGACCTGCCCTCGCAGGTCTGCCGGTTCCCGTACCTCAACCCGGTCACCGGCCCGTTCTTCGTCGAAGGGGCCGAGCCGGGCGACACCCTGGCGCTGCACTTCGTGTCCATCACCCCGGCCCGCGACTGGGCCGTGTCGAGCACCTTCCCGCACTTCGGGGCGCTGACGTCGACGTCGCACACGGCGACGCTGCAGCCGCCGCTGGAGGAGCGGGTCTGGGTGTACGACATCGACCTCGCCGCGGGTGTCGCCCGTTACTCGGCCCGCAACTCGGACTTCACGGTGGACCTGCCGCTGGACCCGATGCACGGGACGGTCGGCGTCGCGCCGGGCGCGTTCGAGGCCCGGATGACGATCACGCCCGACGCGCACGGCGGCAACATGGACACCCCGGAACTGCGGGCCGGCGTGACCGCTTACTTCGGCGTCAACGTCGAGGGCGCGCTGTTCGCCGTCGGTGACGGCCACGCCCGCCAGGGCCAGGGCGAGGTGTCCGGCGTCGCGGTCGAGGCCGCGATGGAGACGGTGCTCGTCGTCGACCTGATCAAGGGCGTCGGCACGCCGTGGCCGCGGCTGGAGTCCGACACGCACCTGATGGCGACCGGCTCGGCCCGGCCGCTGGAGGACGCGTTCCGGATCAGCCAGCACGACCTGGTGACCTGGGTGTCCGAGCTGACCGGCCTCGACCTGCTCGACTCGCTGCAGCTGGTCAGCCAGGCCGGGGAGGCGCCCGTCGGCAACGTCTGCGACACCAACTACACGATGGTCGCCAAGGTGGCCAAGGCGTACCTGGGACGCGCGGGCGCGTACGACGGGGTGCACCACCGGCTCAAGGCGCTGGGCGCGGCATACCGGTAACAGCAGGAACAGATCAGGCGTTGTGGCCGGAGCGGTGCTCCGGCCACAACGCGTTTCCGGGGTTCATTGGGGGGAATCGATGCCAGAGCTCGCGCTAGCGGACGAGCTGTTCGTCATGGGCCACGACGAATACAGCGGGAAGCCGAAGCTCAACCACGACGTGCTGTCGGTCGGCCTGGCCGCGGCGGCGCTCGGCGAACTGCTCATCGCCGAGACGCTCACCGTCGACGGCGGCCGTGTCACGGGCTGGACCGCGAAGCAGAACGGCGACCCGGTCGTCGACCAGATCGTGGCACTGCTGCAGCGGGTCGGCCCGGGGCACCGGGTGCACCAGTGGGTCGAGCATCTGCGAGCCGACATCAAGGAACTCGTCGCCTACCGCCTCGTCGGCCGCGGCGTCGTCAAGCGCGAGACCAGCCGCGGCTTCACCGGCCGGGTGCAGGTCCGCTTCCCCGCGACCGACGCCAACGAGGCCACCCGCTCGGTGGTGCGGCTCGGTTTCCTGATCGGCCGTCCCGCCGACTTCGACCCCCAGTCGGCGCTGCTGGCGTGCATCGCCAACGCCGTCGACCTGAACATCGTCGCCCCGACCCTGTCCCCATCGACCGTGCGCCAGCGCCTGGCCGAACTGCCCGCGCGCCTCGCACCCGGCTACCGGGACCTGCTCACCGCCGTCGACTCCGCCGTCGCCGCCGTCGCCCTGCAGGCACACGGCTGACCAAGGCCACGGCGCCGAAGATCGGCGGACCGCACGCGGTCACGGACGAATCCGCCAGCGGAGCGTTGCATCCAACTCCTATGTTGGGCTCCGGTCGCGGACAACTGACCGCGATACGCCTCACGGGGAGGAAGCCACTTTGCCAAAGATCCGATCCCTCGTCGCAACGCTCGCGGTCGGCGCGGCGGCCGCGCTGACGGCACCGGTGGCCGCCGAGGCCGCCGACCAGCCGGTCGTGAACTGGGCGCACAGCGACTACGGCAACGACTACGGGACGCTGCTCGTCTCGGCGACCGCAGCTGACGGGGTCAGTGCCATCACGGCGCACATCCTCACCTCCGACACCCGCCAGGAGGTCGCCACCGTCGACGCGTTCACCTTGCGATCAGGCACCGCCGCCGACGGCGTCTGGGCGAGCACCCCGATCGTGCTCGACGACCTCGGGGCCTACAGCGTCGATGTGGAGGTCACCGACACCGACGGCACGCACGTGCGCCAGGACGGCATCGGTGAGCTGTACTACGCCATGTTCACGTACTTCGACAACGTGAGCCTGAACCGGACGTCGACCACGTACGACAAGCGGACCGTGACCATGCGCGGCACGCTGCTGGGCCGCCGGCCCGGTTCCGGCGTCGTCGCGCCCGTCGCCGGCGCCCGGGTCTACGTCCTGGGCACGCTCAACTTCGTCGAGGTCATCACGAAACCCGACGGGACGTTCGCCGGCACGATCGAGATCGTCTACGAGTCCGAGGATGTCTGGGCGGACTACGGACTGACCCAGCCCATGCACACCCGTGCGCAGTCCGAACCGCTGCGGGTCACCGTCTCGCCGCGGCCGGTCCGCGTGAGCGTGAATCTCGACAAGGCCAAGCTGACCCGCGGTGAGTCGCTCACCGCGACGGGCCAGATCACCTGGAAGGTCGCGGGAGTGTGGACCCCGCTGGCGGGCGTCGAGGCGTTCGTCAGCTTCTGCACGTCCACGGACCAGTACAGCTGCGACTACGTCGAGTCCGTGACCACCGACGCCGAGGGGCGGTTCAGCTACACCACGACACCGGTCAGCAACGGCTACATCGGCGTGACCCACGTCCAGTACACGCCAGACGGCGTCGTCGACCCCTACGTCCAGCCGGGCTTCGGGCAGTCCCGCCTGTTCACGGTCCGGCAGCCTTCGGCGTTCACCAGCTTCTACGGTGGCCGCTACGACCAGGGCCGGATCGGCGTGTACGGCAACTTCGCCTTCACCGGTGGGCGCTCGCCCGCGCACTTCGACATCAAGCTGCAGTACTCGGCGAACGGCGTCGACGGCTGGCGCACCCACACCACCTTCACCGACCAGCATTCGTTCGAGGTGACCGGAGTCGACATGCCCGGCGCGGTGTACTGGCGTGCCGTCTACCCGGGTGACACCGGCTTCCTGAAGACGGTGAGCGAGGTCGTGGCGATCCCCGCACTCTGATCGCGGTATGCACGTCCCGGGCCGGCGCGTTCGTCGAACGCGCCGGCCCGGCTGTCCCGCCACCCGAAAGCGTTTGCCGCGCGGAAACGGTTGGGCGATGCTGCCCGGGTGCAGATGCATGCCAACCAGCTCACCGTGACGTCGCAGATCGTCGGCGCGCTCGTCGCGCGGCAGTTCCCGCAGTGGCGGGACCTGCCGGTCACCGAACTGCGTTCGCAGGGCACGGTCAACGCCATCTTCCGGATCGGTGACGGGCTCACCGCCCGCCTGCCGCTGCAGCCCGGCGACGTCGCGAAGACCCGCCACGGGCTGGAGACCGAGGCGGCCGCAGGTCGCGAGCTGGCGTCGCGTACGCGGTTCCCGACGCCCGAGCCGGTGGCTCTCGGCGAGCCCGGACCGGGGTACCCGATGCCGTGGTCGGTGCAGACGTGGGTGCCGGGTGTCGTCGCCTCCGACGACGATCCCGGCGAATCGGTGGCGTTTGCCCATGATCTTGCCCGGTTCATCACCGATGTACGCGCCATCGGCACCGGCGGGCGGCGGTTCACCGGCGGCGGGCGCGGTGGCGAGCTGCATGGACATGACGACTGGGTGCAGACCTGTTTCGGGCACAGCGAGCAGCTGTTCGACGTGCCGCGGCTGCGGCGGCTGTGGGCGCGGTTGCGCGACCTGCCGCGCGGCGACGACCCGGACGTGATGAACCACGGCGACCTCATCCCCGGCAACGTGCTCATCTCCGGCGGGCGGCTGGCCGGGGTGCTCGACGTCGGCGGGCTCGGGCCGGCCGATCCGGCGCTGGACCTGGTGGGCGCGTGGCACCTGCTCGAAGCCGGGCCGCGGGAGGTGCTGCGCACCGAACTCGGCTGCGACGACGCGACCTGGGAGCGGGGCATGGCGTGGGCCTTCCAGCAGGCGATCGGCGCGGCCTGGTACTACGTCGACAGCAACCCGGCCATGAGCCTGATGGGCCGGCGCACCGTGGCGCGCATCCTGGGCGCGGGATGACATCCGCGGGCGGGGTTCCGGTCGGCAACGGGATCCTCCGCCTCGCGGAGTCGTCGGTCCAGGAGGGATCGATGGTCATCCAGTGCGCCGTTATGCTGCCGCCATGCCTGAACCATCGGGGAAGCCGCACACC
The DNA here is from genome assembly GCF_011297315.1 of Catellatospora chokoriensis. NCBI lineage: Bacteria > Bacillati > Actinomycetota > Actinomycetes > Micromonosporales > Micromonosporaceae > Catellatospora > Catellatospora chokoriensis. The sequence continues at coordinate 43,949 of NZ_JAAOTI010000006.1, read as the reverse complement.
ATGCGGCCACGCGTGGCTCGTCTCGTCGCGGCCTGGCTGTGCGTCACGGGAGCGGCGGCGACGGCGACGTTCGCGGTCGTCGCGCTGGCTGCGGGCAGTCTGACCGGTCGAGACGACACGACCGTGGGCGGCACCGCCCACGCCGTCGTCATCGTGTTCCTCGCCGTGCTGGTGGCCGTCACTGCCTGGCTCGCTTATGCCGGTCACGTCATCTGGAGACGTGGTCGCCTGCTTCCCGCCGGGCTCCTCGGCGGCGTGGCGCTGGTGATCGGAACGGGTGCGCTACTGGTGGAGTTCGCCGAGTCAGGCGGCCGCGAGCACGGCGCGCTGGTCGGCTGGGGCGTCATGGCCACCTGGGCGCTGGCCGTGCTGGTGTCGGTCTCGATTTCAGCACGCGCGCAGGCACACCCTGGCGCACCGGTGGACCGCGGGTAGAGCCGGGTGCCGCTGCCCGGCATGGAGCGCCGTCGTGCGATGTTCGGGCTCGACATTGGACTTCACGGCGATGAGGATGTTCGCGTGTCCGAGATTGCTGATGAAAGAGGCGCCCTGATGAGTTCTTCCGCGCTGCACCAGATACCTTCGCAGCGGCCTGAACCGGCCGGTGCGCACCCGCTGGCGCGGCTCACCGCCGAGGAGATGCGCCAGGCGCGTGCCGTGCTGAGTGCCGCCGGGCTGGTCCAGGAGAGCACCCGGTTCACGTATGTGGGCCTGGAGGAGCCGGTCAAGGGTGAGGTGCTCGACTCCGGTGGTGCGCTGGCGCCGCGGCGGGCCCGGGTGATCCTGCTGGACGTCGCGACGGGGGTGGCGACCGACACGGTGGTGTCGCTGACCAAGGGCGAGGTGGACAGCCGGCGGGTGCTGGACCCGGTCCGGGACGGCCAGCCGGCGATCATGCTGGAGGAGTACATCGCCGCCGACGAGATCGTCAAGGCCGATGCGGGCTGGCAGGCGGCGATGGCGCGGCGCGGCATCACCGACCTGGACCTGGTGTGCCCGTGCCCGCTGTCGGCGGGTGCGGCGACCAAGCCGGACGAGCAGGGCCGGCGGATGGTGCGGGTGCTGTCGTTCGTGCGCCACCGCGAGGCCGACCACCCGTGGGCGCACCCGGTCGACGGCCTGGTGGCCTACGTCGACCTGACGCAGCGCCGGGTGATCGAGCTGATCGACGACGTGCTGCTGCCGGTGCCGGCGCAGGAGCACAACCACGACGACCCGGAGTATGTCGGCCCGCTGCGCACCACGCTGAAGCCGATCGAGATCACCCAGCCGGAGGGGCCGAGCTTCTCCGTCGACGACGACGTGGTCAGCTGGGAGGGCTGGCAGTTCCGGATCGGGTTCGACGCCCGCGAGGGCCTGACCCTGCACCAGCTGTCGCTCAACGGCCGCGACGTGATCTACCGGGCGAGCATCGCCGAGATGGTGGTGCCGTACGCGGACCCGTCGCCGGCGCGATGGTGGCAGAACTACTTCGACGCGGGCGAGTACAGCCTCGGGGCGCAGGTCAACGCGTTGCAGCTGGGCTGCGACTGCCTCGGCGAGATCCACTATTTCGACGCGGTGGTCGCCGACGACCTGGGGGAGCCGCAGACGCGGCCGAACGCGATCTGCATGCACGAGGAGGACTTCGGGGTGCTGTGGAAGCACACCGACCTGTTCACCGGCTCGTCGGAGACGCGCCGGCAGCGGCGGCTGGTGATCTCGTTCTTCGTGACGGTCGGCAACTACGACTACGGCTTCTACTGGTACCTGTACCTGGACGGCACGATCGAGCTGGAGTGCAAGGCGACCGGGGTCATGTTCACCTCGTCGTACGTGCCGGGCAGCCCGTTCGCCGACGAGGTGGCGCCGGGGCTGGGCGGGCCGTACCACCAGCACATGTGGTGCGCGCGGCTGGACATGACCGTCGACGGTGTCGCCAACACGGTCAACGAGGTGCAGTTGCAGCGGCTGCCGGTCGGGCCGGACAACCCGCACGGCAATGCGTTCACGAAGCTGGTGACGCCGGTGGAGCGGGAGTCGCAGGGGGCGCGGATGGCCGAGCCGGCCAGCGCCCGCGCCTGGCACGTGGTGAACCCGGCCAAGCACAACCGGCTGGGCCAGCCGGTCGGCTACGCGCTGTACCCGCAGGGCCAGCCGGTGCTGGCCGCGGACCCGTCGGCGTCGATCTCGCAGCGGGCGGCGTTCGCGACGCACCATCTGTGGGTGACCCGCTACGACCCGGCGGAGCGTTACCCCTCGGGGGACCTGCCGAACCAGCACGCCGGCGGCGCGGGGCTGCCCGCGTGGACGGCGCAGGACCGGGACCTGACGGCGACCGACGTGGTGCTGTGGCACACGTTCGGGCTGACGCACTTCCCGCGTACCGAGGACTGGCCGGTGATGCCGGTGGACCGGGCCGGGTTCACGCTCAAGCCGGTCGGTTTCTTCGACCGCAACCCGACCCTGGACGTGCCGGCCTCGACGGCGTCGCACTGCGCGTCGCCTGCGGCCGAGGGGGAGGGCGGCGGTTGCTGCTCGTCCTGAACAGGGCATAAGGATGGGGCGGACGCGTCGGCGTCCGCCCCGTCCTTCACTTCTGCGGCCCCCGTGGGGCGCGGCTCATTCCGCCGGGCCGCCCTTGCCGATGCGGTCGTACACGGCGGGCTGCGCCGAGCGCAGCACCAGACCCCAGAGCGCGCCGAGCACGACGGCGACACCGACCAGGCCCGGCAGGATGTAGCGCAGCGGCGAGTCCGCCTCGGCGCCCAGCATCGCGTCGGAGTTCACGATCGTCATGACGGTGATCGCGCCGAGGGCGAGGGTGGCCAGCACCGGGGCGATGGTGCGCTGCCAGAGCGTCTCGGCGCCGGAGTGCCGGTTGAGGTATGCCAGCACCGCGACCGACGTGCCGACCATCAGCACGAGCAGGCCGACGGCAGAGACGTAGGACAGCCAGGTGAACAGCTCCAGCACCGGGTCGCGTTCGAGCGCGGCGAACACGGCCACGACGATCACGGCCAGGATCGTCTGCAGCAGCGAGCCGACGAACGGCGCGGAGGTGCGCCGGCCGGTGCGGGCCAGCGCGGCGGGCAGCACCTTCTCACGTCCGGCGGCGAACAGGTACCGGGCGACGGTGTTGTGGAACGACAGCAGCGCGGCGAACACGCTGGTGAGCAGGAGCAGGTTCGCGATGTTGGCGACGGTGTCGCCGAAGTGCGCGGCCATCAGCGAGAACGGCAGCCCCGCGGCGGGGTCCTGAGCCTGGGCGACGACGTTGTCGGGGCCCGCGCCGACGGTCAGCGCCCACGCCGACAGCGCGTACAGGACACCGGTGATGGCGATGGCGACGTACAGGGCCCGGGCCACCGTGCGGCGGGGGTCCTTGGCCTCCTCGGCGTAGTCGCCGGCGCTCTCGAAGCCCGCGAACGCGGCCACGGTGAAGGCGAGCACGCCGCCGATGGCGGGGCCGAACAGGTTGGCCGGGTCGAGGCCGTCGAAGGTGATCGCGCCGCCGGCGGGGTTGGCGAGCGCGCCGAAGTCGAACAGGACGACGGCGGCGACCTCCGCGATGAGCAGCACGGCGAGGACCTTGGCGTTGAGGTCGACGCGCAGCAGGCCCAGGATCGCGACCAGGGCGAGCGCGGCCAGTGCCCATACCCACCAGGCCAGTGCCGGGCCGCCGTTGGCCTCGACGAACCCGCCGAGCGCGGCGCCGAACAGGCCGTAGAGGCCGATCTGGATGGCGTTGTATGCCAGCAGGGCCACGAACGAGGCGCCGACCCCCAGCGCCCCGCCGAGTCCCTGTGACACGTAGGCGTAGAACACACCCGCGTTGACGACGTGCCGGCTCATCGCGGCGTAGCCGACGGCGAACAGGGCCAGCGCGGCGGCGACGATCGGGAACGCCAGCGGCACGCCGACCGAGCCGGTGACGGCGAACGTCGCGACGACGCCGCCGGCGAGCACGGTCATCGGCGCGCTGGCCGAGACGGTGAAGAAGACCAGCGAGCTGGTGCTGAGCCGGCGGCGGGCCAGGCCCAGGTCGGCGGGGGCCAGCATGGGCGGTAAGGGCGACGAGGCGCCCGAGGGGATCGCGGCTCCCCGGGTCTGTTCAGAGGTGCTCATGGTTCCTCTAGTCCTGGTTTCGGGGTGAACGGTCGGTGCATAGTAATGCGTGCAGGTACATGGATCAATACACGTAACGCTTCGTTAATGTAGTTCGCTATTGTCTATGTCTGTGCAGTTGAACGGATCAGCGAAGTCCACTAGCCTTTCCAATTTGCACGGACGAGAGCATGCGTCGCGGCATGCGGAAACGACCTTCCCGCCGAGTAGTGATCACATAGGATCCCCATGTCGACTTTCTCCGTTTCGGACAGGTTCGCCGTGGCCGACGAACTGTTTCTCATCGGCCACCACGAATACACCGGCAAGCGGCACGCGGGCGACGAGGTGTTCGGTCTCGGCCTGGCCGCCGCCGTGCTGATCGAGCTCGGCTGGCAGCGCGCGATCGCGCTGGAGGAGGGCGCGGTGCTGGTGCGCACCACGCCCACGTTCACCGGCGACCCGGTCCTCGACCACGTGCTCGGCAAGGTCGCCGCCCAGGAACCCGTCACCCACCCGGCCGCGTCGTGGATCGACTACCTCCGCGAGGACCTGTACCTGCTGGTCGCCGAGCGGCTCAAGCGGCAGGCGGTGATCGAGGAGGTGCAGCGCGGCGTGCTCAGCCGGCAGAGCCGCCTGGTGGCGGTCAACCCGTTCACCGCGGCCCGGCCGCGCTCGCTGATGCTGGGCGTGCTGCGCGACCCGCCGGGCCGCCGCCAGCCGCCGGCCGACGCCCACTACGCCGTGCTGGCGGGGCTGGTCGCGGCGATGGAGATGTGGGAGGCGATCCCCACGGTCGGGCCGGACGAGGCGGCGTACAACTCCGCGCTGCTGCTCGACCGGATGCACCCCGCCGAACAGGCGATCATCAAGGGCGTGTCGACGACGAAGGCGGCTCTGGCCCGGCGGGTGCGCCGCTGACCATCACGGGGGTTGGGCGGCGCTCAACGTCGTCCGTGCCTTCGACCGTCGCGATCTCGTACGACCGGAGCTTTGGCGCTTGCCGCGAGTCTCGGACTCTTCACATGAGCGAGGCGCGGTTCCCAGACCAGGAAACTTGGAGATTCTGGCCAGTTTCTCCCGCTGCTCGGGCCCAGCGGGAGAAACGAGATATTAATCATTAATCCGTCCCGCCCGAGCGGGCCAGTGACTTTAACGCGGCGTTATTGTCGCGCTACACATTCGGTATTTCGGCAATGGACTTCGCATGACACTCTCCTGCTTCCGTCGAGAGGTAAGAGAAGGGCGATTCATGCTTAAAGTGCCACACTGGACTGTGCGAGCGAGCGCGCTGGCGATGCTGGTGAGTGGATCGGTGGCAATCGTTCAGGCGACAACCATCGCTCCAGCTCAAGCAGCTAAAGACTGCCATATCGGCGTAGTCGCCACCGGCCTCTATCAGGAGGTCACCAAGAGCGGGGCCACGGGCGACCTGCGTTACCCCGCCACTCTGCACAACGCCACCATCAAGCTTTACTCGCATTCAGGCGACGCGAGTGTCAAAGCCGAGGTCAGCGGTGCGCGATCCGGTGACATTCTTTCAGTCGACCGGTCCAACTTCTTGGTTACCGGAACGGCAGAATATTACTGGCAGTCCACGAGCTGGATGCAGACGCAGGGCACTTGGGACTACTGTGAGAAGACCCTCACTGGTAGTAGCGCAACGATCAAGGACATGGACGGCGCGCACCGCTGGATCCGTGTTTGCCTGCGCCGATCCGGTGCCCTGCAGTGCACGAACGTCTGGTACGGCGACAACGATGATGAATCAGGCGACATCGGGCCGACGTTCGCGTAAGCCATGCGCGTTGTCAGGCGCTGAGCCGCTTCCTGGCCGCGAGGGAGCCGGGCAACGGGTGGACTACACCCGCCTGTGAGCCGTAGCGACTCCGCGGATGCGAGTAAGTGATCTCTGAGTCCGAAGGCGGCGTCGGTCAAATCCAACCGCCGCCTTCGGACGCACGCCCGGTCTGGTCCCGTCCCCTTGGCCCTGCTCGCCCGCTCGGGTCGCACCGGTCATCGACATGTGCTGCTGATATATCGTAATGATCTTCGTGTGGAGTCGGACGAACGGCCGCTTCGGTGTCGCGAGAGAGGCTGCTTCGTGAGTGCTCCTCCGCCGGTGTTGACCCGGCTCACCGGCCACCTGGGTCGGATCACCCTCAACCGGCCACGGGCCATCAACGCGCTGACCACCGAGATGGTCACGATCATGCAGCAGGCCCTCGATCTGTGGGCCGCCTCCGACCGGGTCCGGGCGGTGCTGCTCACCAGTGCCGGTGATCGCGGGCTGTGCGCAGGCGGCGACATCCGCGCGATCCACGCCGACGCGGTGTCCGGCGGCAGCGCGTCACTGGACTTCTGGGCCCGCGAGTACCGGCTCAACGCCACCATCGCCCGATACCGCAAGCCGATCGTGGCCTGGATGGACGGCCTGGTGATGGGCGGCGGCATCGGGATCTCCGCGCACGCCGGCGTACGGATCGTCACCGAACGCTCCCGGCTGGCGATGCCGGAGGTCGGCATCGGCTTCCACCCCGACGTCGGCGGCAGTTGGCTGCTGTCGCACGCACCCGGGCAGGTCGGCACCCACCTGGCCCTGACCGGGACGTCGATCGGGGCCGCCGACGCCGTCCACGCCGGGCTCGCCGACCACTTCGTGCCCGCCGAGCGGCTGTCCCGGCTGGCCGGGGCGCTGGCCGGCGCCGGCGCCGCCGATGCCGTGGCCTCGCACGCGCTCGCCGTGCCGGAGGGCGAACTGGCCGCCGGGCGGGAGTGGATCGACCGGTGCTATGCCGCCGACTCCGTGCTGGAGATCCTCGACCGGCTGCGATCCGACCCTGCCCCGGCGGCACGCGCCGCAGCCGAGGAGATCGCCGCCAAGTCACCGACCGCGCTGGTGGTCACCCTGCGCTCGCTGCGCACCGCCGCTCGGCTGCCGACGCTGGAAGCCGCGCTGGAGCAGGAGTACCGGCTGTCGGCGGCGATGCTGAGATCGGTGGACTTCGCCGAAGGGGTACGCGCCCAGATCATCGACAAGGACCGCCGCCCGCACTGGAAGCCGGCCGACCTCGCCGGTGTCGACGTCGACACGGTTGCCGGCTATTTCGCTCCCACGGCCGACGACCTCGACCTTTGCGGGTGACAGCAGTGATCCGGCCCCTCCGGCGACGCGGAGCCCGCAGGTTGCCCCGGCGGTGGAAGGCAACGCGCCGCCCGCCGACGTGATGTGGTACGTGGTGATCCGCCGGGACGGACGGCGGGCGGAGTTCGGCGCCGACAACCTGCGCGGCGCACCGGAGCTGTTCGCAGCAGTCGCGTCCCGTGGTGGGAAGGCCCCGAGCGGCGGCGGCCGCAAGAGCCGATGACCTGCCCCGGCATCGCGTCGCCGTATGATCCCAAACGGCGTCTTGCGTGCGCCGGAGGTGGCAGCGCGCGATTTCGAGAATGCGGACGTGTCGAGGCGACCCCCAAGAGGGCTGTGGACGTTCGGCGCTTGAACCCGGCAGGAAAGGGGCGGCAGGGTGACGACAGATCAGCCGTCGTGCACGACCCGTTCCAGCGACGACGGCCGCTCGCCTGGAGGCTCCGGGTTGAGTGTGACGCAGGGGTTCGCCGGCGAGTTCGAGAGACTTCTGCGATGGCGGCGCGACGTTCGCCATTTCGCGCGCGAGCCCATCAGTGACGAGCTGGTCGAGCACCTTCTCGATCTGGCGTGCCTGGCTCCGTCCGTCGGCAACTCGCAGCCTTGGCGGTTCGTTTCTGTCGATGAGGCTCGATACCGCGGTGCGGTCGTCGCGAACTTCTCGGCTGCCAACGCCCGTGCCTTGCTGGGCTACGAAGGCGAGCGGGCCGAACTTTATGCGAACCTGAAGCTCGCGGGATTGCGTGAGGCCCCACGGCAGTTCGCGGTCTTCTGTGACGAGGACACGAGCCAGGGGCACGGCTTGGGCAGCAGGACGATGCCGGAGATGCTCCGGTACTCGACGGCTCTTGCCGTGCACACGTTGTGGCTGGCGGCGCGGGCGCATGACATCGGTGTCGGCTGGGTGTCGATCATCGATCCGGACCGGATGGCCGACGATCTCGACGTACCGCGGCATTGGAAGCTCGTGGCGTATCTCTGCCTCGGTCGGCCCTTGGGCGAGTCCGCGGTTCCCGAGCTGGAACGAGTCGGCTGGCAGGCGCGCAGCAGCGCTTGTCGGCAGGTGGTCCACCGGTAGCGGGGAAAGCGCGATCGCCCGCGCGTCACCGACGTACAGGGTGCCGGGATGCCACTTGATCTGGATGCGGCACCGTCGTCGGCCGGTTCTGGCCCTACGGGGACGGGCACGCCGGGCTGGTGGCCGACATCGCCCCGGTCAGCAGCGCCGCCCTGGTGCGGCGCGCCAGGGAGATCTTCGGCGTGGACGTCGTCGAGGTCGAGGGTGCGACCCGTGACGCGGTGACGCGTGTCGCGGTGGTCGGCGGGGTCGGCGATCACGTCGAGCAGATGGCCCTGGCCGAGGGTATGGGTGCTCAGGCGTACCTGACCGGCGAGCTGCATGTGCGCATCGAGGGCGAGTACGGGCGCAGCAAGCTCGCCGCCGTTCGCCACTTCGCCGCCACCACCGGTATGACCTTGCTCGGTGTGTCGCACGCGGCCAGTGAGCACCTGGTCATCGAGACGCAGCTGGCCCGCTGGTTCGCCGAGAACTTCGACGTCACCGTCCAGCCGCTGCGCGAACCGCACTGGTGGCGGTGAACGCGACCCGCCGGGCCTGAGCGCGCGTCCGTCGTGTCAGGCGGGCTCGGCCGGGGTCGTGTCCGCCGGCGTGCGGGTGCGCCGGTCCCGGTCCCACCAGCGGGCGAAGTAGCGGGCGCTGAGCCCGTGGATGAGGATGCTCAGGCTGATCACGACCACGACGACGTCGGCGACCCAGTCCGCGTCCAGGCCTGACAGCTGCTCCAGGGCGATGATGCCCAGCACCATGCTGTCCAGCCCGCGCGGACCCCAGAAGCCCAGTGCCCAGCGTTCGCGCCAGGGCACGTGGCTGCCGAGCAGCGACAGCGCGACCGGCAGCATCCTGATCAGCGTCAGCGACAGGAACGCGTACACGAAGACCCGCCACTCCAGGCCGTCCATGAACGCGGGCACGATCAGCGATCCGAACACGAACCACACGGCCGCCGACAGGACCAGCGCGGCGTCCGACACGGTCTGCAGCGTGGCACGTGGCATATGCGGTGCGGTGGCGCGGGCGGCGAGCCCGGCCACGAACGCGGCGACGAAGCCGTTGCCGTGCAGGACCTCGCCCATCGCGAACGCGGTGATCGCCACTGCGAGCAGTCCTACTCGTTCGGCTTCCTCGGTGCTCCAGCCGCGCTGGCGGGCGATGGTGAGCAGTCTGGCCCCGCCGTATCCGGTGACCAGTCCGGCGACGAGCGCGATGAGCAGTTCGAGCAGCACGCTCTCCAGGTCGTCGGTGCCGATCGCGCCGGCGAGCAGCAGCAGGACGAGAGGTGCGGCGATGCCGTCGTCGAGGCCGCTGACGACGGTGATGGTGTGGCGCATGCCGGCGGGCAGGCGCCGGTCGTGCAGCAGCGGCAGGATCGGGGTGGAGTCGGTGGCGGCGAGTACGGCGGCGCAGATGGCGCAGACCCACCAGCCGGCGCCGGGCAGCAGGGGGACGCCCGCGGCGAAGCCGAGCAGCACGGTGAGCGGGAAGGCGATGAAGAGCATGCGCATGGGTACGCGGCCGGTTTCGCGCAGCCATCGCATGCTGATGTCGGTGGCGTCGGTGAACAGGACGAGGGCGAGGGTGATCTCGATGAGGTGGCGTACGACGGGGCCGGTGACCTCGACGTTGACCAGGGGGTTGGTGCCGTTGGTGAGGATGAGGCCGGAGGCGGCCATGGCGATGGGCACGGTGACGCTGTAGCGCTGGGCCGGTCGGGCGAGTATGGCCCAGATGACCAGGACCAGGCCGAGCATCAGTACGGCGAGCACGGGCGACTCCTCACCCTGCCCATTCTGAGGGACTTAGTCCCTTTTCTGGTGGGAAGTCGGTGAGGACCCGCGCCCGGAACCTCCGGGGCCGCCCGCCGCCGAGCCCTGGATGCGGACTCCCGCGGGCAGCGGCAGCGGCAGGAACATGCGGACGTCGTCGAAGCGCAGTGCGTCCACCGCGACGGCGTTGGGCAGGACGCCCCACGTGCGGAATCCGCAGGCTTCGTACAGTGCGATCGCGCCGTGGTTGTTGCCGCGTACGCCCAGGGTGATCACCTCCATCCCGGCGTCCGCGCAGGCGTCGGCCAGGGCGCGGACCAGGCGTTTGCCCAGTCCGAGGCCCCGGGCGTCCGGATGGGCCATCACCTTGGTCAGTTCCGCGACGTGGCCAACGGGTCCGGGCGGTCCGGCCAGCCAGGCCCCGAGTGCTTCGACGCGCGAGTCGACCCGCGCCACGGCGAGGCCGCCACGCCCCGTGCCCGCGGTCTGCAGGATCGCGTCGAGCCATGCGTCGGTCTTCTCGCGCGAGGGCATCTGCAGCCAGCCGATCGCCCCGCCCAGCTCGACGACGGCCGCGATCACCCGATGGCATTCGCCGCGCAGTTGCTCGTCGGCCCGCGTGGGCCAGTCGAGGCGGACCGCGGCGGCACCGCGAAGATCATTGAGCATGTGCGGGATTGTCCAGTACGCGCGCAGCCTGGCCAAGGTTCGATCGTGCGGACGGCACGTCCTGGCCGCACCCCAGCCGGCCGGCGCTGCCATCGCCGGCAGCCACTGACGGTCCGAGCCTGTTAGTTCGGCTTTACAGCGAACATTCACGGATGTCACCATGTCGGGCACCTGCCGAGCGGCCCGGTCCCGGTCGCGACACGCGTACCGAGGAGTTGAACGCGCCTTGTCCCCGACGGCGGATGCCGCGCGCGTGGCCGCCGCCCGCGCCGGCGACCGGCATGCCCTGGAGTCCCTGCTCGGCGATCACCTGCCACTGGTGTACGCGGTCGTCCGCCGCGCCCTGGGCGCCGACCCCGACGTCGACGACGTGGTGCAGGAGACCATGCTGCGCGCGGTGCGGCACCTGCGCGGGCTGCGCGACGCCGACGGGTTCAAGGCGTGGCTGGTGTCGATCGCGGTCAGCCAGATCCAAGAACGCGCGCGCCGCCTGGCCCGCCAGCGCACCCGCGCCGCCCAGCCGATCGACCCCGGTGTCGACGAGCCCTCCGACCCCGCCGCCGACGTCGCCGCCCTCGCCGAGGACCGCGTCGACCTGGACCGCGAGCTGCGCCTGATCGCGCAGGCCACCGGGTTCCTGAACCCGGCCGAGCGGCAGGTCCTGGCGCTGTGGTCGCAGGAGGTCGCCGGGGCGATGACCCGCGCCGAGGTCGCGGCGGCGCTGTCGCTGAGCCCGGCGCACACCGCCGTCCGGGTGCAGCGCATGCGGGCCCGGCTCGACCTCGCGCTGACCGTGCTGCGGGCGCTGCGCGCGACGCCGCACTGCCCCGGCCTGGGTGAGGCGGCCGCGGCGTGGGACCGCACCGCCGAGCCGCGCTGGCTCAAACGGCTCGGCCGGCACGTGGCCGCCTGCCAGGCGTGCCTGCTCGCGGGTCGCCGTGGCGTCCCGGCGGTGCGGGTCCTGGCCCTGCCGTGGCTGCTGCCGGTGCCCGCGTTGCTGGCCGGGCGGCTCCCGGAGATCGTCGCGTCGACGTCGGGCGGCGGCCTCGGCACGGTGGCCGTCGCCGTGGACGCGGCGCGCCGCGTGGTCGGATACCTCAACCTGAAGGTCATCGGCACCGCGGGCGTCGGGGTCGCCGCGGCCACCGCCGCGGTGCTGGCCGTCTCCGGCACCACGCCACCGGCGGGCCGGCCACCGGCACCCGGCCCGCCTCCGCAGGCCGCGCCCGCGACCAGCGCCGCACCTGCTTCACCGGCCACGGCATCGCCGTCGCCGTCGGCGCCGTCCGCGGCGGCCCGGCACGTGGTGACGGCCGAGGGTGTCACCAGCGCGGACATCTACGTCGCCGCCGACGGCGACGACACCGGGCCGGGCACCGCCGAGCGGCCCTACGCCACCCTGGCCCGAGCCGTGCAGGTGGTGCAGCCGGGGCAGGTCGTCGCACTGCGCGCGGGCACGCACCGGCCGACCGCGACCGTCGCGATCACCACCAGCGGCACCGCGAGCCGCCGCATCACGCTCAGCAACCTGGTCGGCGAGCGGCCCGTGATCGACGGCTCCGCGCTGCCCGGCGGCCAGTGGCTGATCACCCAGACCGGCGGGTACTGGACCGTGCAGGGCCTGGAGATGCGCAACGCGCCCAGCCACGCCTACGTGTGCCGGGCCTGCCGCGACAGCGTGTTCCGCAGGTTGTGGCTGCACGACAACGGCGACACCGCGCTGACCCTGCGCGATGCGGGCACGCAGGGCAACCAGGTCCTCGACAGCGACTTCGCCCGCAACCACGACACCGTCGACCGCGGGGGCAGCGCCGACGGCCTGGCGATCAAGAACGGCGCCGGGGCGGGCAACGTCGTGCGCGGGTGCCGGTTCGCCGAGAACTCCGGCGACGGCCTGGACCTGAGCAACTTCACCGACCCGGTGACGGTCGTCGGCAACTGGGCCTACGGCAACGGCCACAACAGGTGGGACATCGCCGCGTTCAACGGCCCCGGCAACGGCCTGAAACTCGGCGGCGGCGCGCCCGCCCCAGCGGTGGCGCACGTCGTGGTCGACAACGCGTCCTGGGACAACGCCGGGTACGGCTTCACCGAGGCGAGCAACCCGGGGCGGCTGACCGTCACCAACAACACCGCCTACCGCAACGGCGGCACCGGGTTCGCGTTCCTGTACTCCTCGGCGCGGCTGCGCAACAACCTGGCCCTGGCCAACGGCCGCGACGTCCAGGTCGGCGGCGGTGTCGACGACGCGGACAACTCGTGGGGCCAGGACGGCTGGGCGACCACGGTGCTGCGCAGCGGCGACCCGGCCACCGCCCGCGGCGAACGCGCCCCCTCCGGCGGGCTGCCGCCGACGACGTTCCTGCTCAACCGCAAGGACAAGACGATGGGCGCGTCGATGACCGCGGGCGCAGCGTTGGCCGGCACCGGCCGCGCGGCGTCGTGACCGATCGTCAGGTGCGGTACCACTTTCCGCGCGCGTTCCGCCGTACGGGGCTATGCGGCGTGGGTGAAGCTCGTGATCTTTGAGTGCAGTTGCCAGCCGAGGCCCTCGTAGAGCGCCCGTCCTTCCTCTGTCCCATGAAGTACGGCGCTCACAGCCCCCTGGTCCATGGCCGCGACGGTCAATGCGTTCATCACCGCTGTGCCCAGACCACGGCGCTGATGCGCGGGATCGGTGCCGACACGGTCCACGACGGCGATACCGTCCACAACTGCGGTAAACCCTGCCGCAACGACCTCGCCCTCGGAATGTACGCGCACGTTGACGACGCCCGCGTCCAACGTGGTGCTGAGGTCATACCCGGCGGGGACGCTCGACGGCATCTGCCGCAGCGCGGTCGTCATGATCGGCTCCGGCGGCGTGCTCTGCCAGGCCGGCCCGAGCAGGGCCGCTGCCGCATCTTCGGCGGCGACAACGATGACCACCCCGTGCGGGGCGGGCGCGTCATCCGCCGCGCTGCGCACCGCGTCAAGGTCGTCGCGAAACACCAGGCAGCGGGCGCGGGTCTTCGGCCGGACCTCGTCGATCCGCAGGCCCCACGCGGTCTCGACGGGCACGGAATTGCGTCTGACCGCGGCCAAACCCTTCGCCCAGCCGCGGAGCACTTCTGTTACTTCATGCGAGATCATCCGCAGGAGACTACTCGTAGGCCAGAGGGCCGCCACTACCGATTTTCACGGACAAGGGTCCGGGCTGGTGTCGCCGGGACGGGTTACGGGGTGACGGGCCGGTGGCGGCGAGGAACCCGTCGACGAGTGCCGACGGAATTCCGCCCCGCGGCCCGGCGGCAGATCGCCTGGGATGTCCGCGCCGGTCAGGCTGTTGTGCCGGGTGGGGACTTGAGCATCGCCGCGGCGGCGGGGACGTGGCCGCCGCGCCCGGCCCGCAGCGCGCCGGCCGCCATGCGGACCAGGTCGACGGTGACGCCCGCGGCACCGCTCGGGTCGTCGACCTTGAGCTTGATGTCGAGGCTGACCGACGTCTCGCCCCAGCCCTGCGCCTCGATGTTGAGGTAGGCGACCTTCTCCGAGCGCAGGTTCGCGATGTGCCCGATCGGAGCCATCTCGATCCTGCCTGCGGTGGACTGGTCCGAGCCCAGGGCGTTGAGCTTGGACTGCTTCTTGCTGCCGCCGTTGCTCGCCAGGTTGCGGATGTCCTCGGTGCCGCCCAGGTTGACCTGGTAGGAGCTCGTCAGCGTGAGCCCTCGCTCCTCCAGCAGGCGCAGCAGCGTCTTGTGCACGATCGAGGTGCCGAACTGGCTGGTCAGGTCATCGCCGAGCAGTGGCAGGCCCGCGGCTTCGAACCGTTCGATCCACTGCGGGTCGCGGGCGACGACGTCGGAGGTCGTGTTGACGAACGCCGCCCCGGCGCGCAGGGCGGCCTCGGCGTACGCGCGGGCGACCTCGGGCCGCCCCGACGGCGCGGAGTACAGCACGACCTCCGCTCCGGTGAGCGCATTGGCGACGCGGTCGACCTCGCTCGCGTCGGTCAGGCCCCGCTGCACCCGGACGCCGGAGGGCGGCAGCTCGATGGTGATACGCGGAAAGTTGTTGGGCGCCATGAAGACCGCGTCGCAGAGGTCTGCGCCCACCTTGGCGTCGGAGACGGCGAACGCGGCCACGAAGTCGATGTCGCCGACACCGAGCCCGTCGACCTCGGGACGGCAGACGCCGACCAGGCTGCCGGTGGCGCGGTGGAACGCGACCCCCTGGACGAGGGCCGAAACGTTGTTGCCCACCCCGACGACGGCGACCCTGGCTCTTTCGATCATGGGATGAGGTTACCGCGCCGACCGCTGGTCCGCCTGGCCTGGCCACGTGCCCGTGGTGGAGGGGCACGCACCGTCGCACGCGGACGGTCGGTGTTCCGGCAGCGCGCGGCGTGAGCGTCCGAGGTGCGCGGACTTTGTCGGGACAGGCGAGAAAATTCGCGTCCGTTCCTGTTATCGCGCCCGACGTCGTGCCGTCTTCATATCGAAACAGGGGCCGATCCGGCACCGCCGCGGGTGCGCCACGCGACGCGACACCGGGGCCCGACCGTTCGAGAAGGAGGAACAGCAGTGCCAGGGAAACCGACAAGAGCGAGGCTGTGGCTGGCCGTTGTGCTCGCGATCGCCGCGCAGGGCGCAGCGTCGGCGATGACACCGTCGCCCGCCCAGGCGGCACCCGCCACCGGCATCGCGTACCAGCTGGTGGTGACCAAGAGCGGCAAGTGCGTCGACGTGCCAGGGGCGTCGTCGGCCAACGGCGCGTTGTTGCAGCAGTGGGGTTGTACGGCGAACTCGCCGTGGCAGCAGTTCCGCCTGACCGCGGTCGGGTCGAACTACCAGCTGGTCAACGTCAGCAGTAGCAAGTGCGTCGACATCCCGGATTGGTCGACGGCGTCGGGCGTGCAGTTGCAGCAGTACGGGTGCGTGTCCAGTCAGGCCAACCAGCAGTGGCGGCTCGTGGCGAGCGGAACGAACACGTACCAGATCATCAGCGTGCACTCGGGGCTGTGCGTCAGCCTCAAGGACGCCTCGACGGCCAACGGCGCGGCGATCATCCAGGAGACGTGCACCGCCAACACCAACAAGCAGTGGGCGTTCACCGGCGTCGGCAGCGGCACCGGCGCGACCGTCGCCGCCGACGGCACCGGCCGGTACACCACCGTGCAGGCCGCCGTCGACGCCGCACCCGCCAACAGCACCACCCGCCAGGTCATCACCATCAAGGCCGGCACCTACCGGGAGATCGTCACCATCCCGGCCAACAAACCCAACCTCACCCTGCAAGGCCTGGGCGGGTCGGCGGGCAACACCGTCATCGTCAACAACCACAGCTCCGCCGGGGGCTGGGGCACCTCCGGCAGCGCGACCGTGTTCGTCAACGGCCGCGACTTCCGCGCCGTGAACCTGACCATCGCCAACGACTACGGCGAAGGCAGCCAGGCCGTCGCCGCGAACCTCAACGGCGACCGGGCCGTGTTCGACAACGTCCGGTTCCTCGGCAACCAGGACACGCTGCTGCTCAACAACTACCGCGCCTACATCGTCGACTCGTACGTCGAAGGGACCGTCGACTTCATCTTCGGCAGCGGCACAGCGGTGTTCAACGCCAGCACCCTCCACGAGAAGCGCACCAGCGGCGGCCCGATCACCGCGGCCCGCACCGACCCGGCCAACGCCTACGGCATCCTCGTCTACCGCTGCACGATCACCGGCGCGGCCAACGGCGTCACCCAGCTCGGCCGCCCCTGGGGGCCCGCCGCGCAGGTGCTGTTCCGCGAATCGAACCTGTCCGCGACCATCCGCACCGCCCAGCCGTGGACCGACATGTCCGGCAACACGTGGCAGAACGCGCGGTTCCTCGAATACCGCAACACCGGCTCCGGCGCGGGCACCAACGGCAACCGGCCGCAGCTGTCGGACGCCGCCGCCCCGAACCACACCCCGCAGAAGTACCTCGCCGGCACCGACGGCTGGAACCCGGTCGGCTGACCCCCTAGGAGAAGAGCAATGAACAAGATCAGAACCAGGCGGCGGTACGCCCTCACGACGCTCGCCGCGACCATGCTCGCCGCCCTCGTCGCCCTGCCGTCCTCACCCGCCCAGGCAGCACCCGCCACCGGTGTGGCGTACCAGCTGGTGGTGACCAAGAGCGGCAAGTGCGTCGACGTGCCAGGGGCGTCGTCGGCCAACGGCGCGTTGTTGCAGCAGTGGGGCTGCACGGCGAACTCGCCGTGGCAGCAGTTCCGCCTGACTGCGGTCGGCTCGAACTACCAGCTGGTCAACGTCAGCAGCGGCAAGTGCGTCGACATCCCGGATTGGTCGACGGCGTCGGGCGTGCAGTTGCAGCAGTACGGGTGCGTGTCCAGTCAGGCCAACCAGCAGTGGCGCCTGGTGGCGAGCGGAACGAACACGTACCAGATCATCAGCGTGCACTCGGGGCTGTGCGTCAGCCTCAAGGACGCCTCGACGGCCAACGGCGCGGCGATCATCCAGGAGACGTGCACCGCCAACACCAACAAGCAGTGGGCGTTCACCGGCGTCGCCGGGCGCACGTGGTCCAACAGTCCCGACGGGTTCGCCTCGACCGGCGGCGGCACCACCGGCGGCGCGGCCGGTGCGACCGTCACCGTCAGCACCCTCGCCGACCTGCAGCGCTATGTCACCGCGGCCGAGCCCTACGTCATCCGGGTCAGCGGCGCGATCACCGTCACGCCCAAGGGCACCGAGCTGCGGGTCGCCTCGAACAAGACCATCGTCGGGGTCGGGACCAGCGGCCACATCGTCGGCGGCGGGTTCTTCCTCGGCACCGGCGTGCGCAACGTCATCATCCGCAACCTGACCATCCGCGACACGCAGATGGCCGACGACGACCCCGACGACAAGGTGTACGACTACGACGGGATCCAGATGGACACCGCCGACCACGTGTGGATCGACCACAACACGATCACGCGGATGAACGACGGCCTGATCGACAGCCGCAAGGACACCAGCTACCTGACGATCTCCTGGAACGTGCTGTCGAGCAACAACAAGGCGTTCGGCATCGGCTGGACCGACAACGTCACCGCCCGCATGACGATCCACCACAACTGGATCAAGGACACCAACCAGCGCAACCCCAGCACCGACAACGTGGCCTACGCCCACCTGTACAACAACTACCTGCAAGACGTCGCCTCGTACGGCAACTACGCCCGAGGCGCGACGAAGATGGTGCTGGAGAACAGCTACTTCGAGAACGTGAAGGACCCGTTCTACCCCGACTCGACGGCGCAGCTGCGCCAGAGCGGCAGCATCCTCGTCAACTGCACCGGCAAGCAGCAGACGCTGGGGTCGGCGTTCACGCCGAGCAGCTTCTACGCCTACACCCTCGACGCGGCGGCCGACGTGCCGAACCTGCTCCGCACGTACGCCGGGCCGCAGGCCGACATCGGCTGACCCGACGGTCGCGGACCGGTCAGCGCAGTTCCGGGCAGCGCTGACCGGTCCACCGCCTCGGTCATACCGTCTCGGTCATGCCGCGTCGCCGTGTCCCCGGGCGAGGCGCCAGACCGTCAGCGTGCCGGTGGGGCGCGGGCGTGCGACCGCCCGCGCTGCGAAGACGCATCGCTCCACCGGCACGGGCAGCTGTGCCAGGTCGAGGCCGCCGGGGGTCAGCCAGGCGACCTGTCCCGGCCCCCGGCCGGTGCCGCGGACCAGCACCGCCCCCGGCGCGGCGAAGGTCAGGTGCACACGCCATCCCGTGACGTCGAGCAGCGGGCGTGCGGTGGCCGCGTCGAGCAGTGCGACGGCAGGCGGCCCGCTCCCGTCCAGCTCTGGGCCGGCGACCAGCAGCCCGAGCGGTGTCGGCACGACGAAGCTGCCCCCGACGAAGCGCCGGTGCGCGACGCCGGTTGCCTTGTCCACGATGTCGACCGGGCTCGGATTGGTCTGCTCCACCGACTGCGACTGCGTGCACCAGTACGCGCCGCAGTCGGTGCGGCCCACGTACGGCGCTGTGAGCGGGATGGGTGCCAGGTCGGCGGTGGAGTAGCGCGCCGTCGTGTTCACACCGTCCAGTGCGGTCTCGATGGTCAGCTCGTCGCCGCTGACGCTCAGGTCGGCCGGCACGGACCTGCCCAGGTCTATCCGGTGACGGCGCAGCACCCGCCCGTCCCGCAGGTCACGCGCGGTCAGCTCCCCGGTGCTCTGCAGCGTCCAGACCGGCAGCTCGGCCTCGCTGCGGATGAGGGCCGCGTAGTCGATCGCGGGCAGGACGTTCTGCACGCTCCAGCGCTGCCGGCCGGTGCGCACGTCCCGGACGGTGATCTGCATCGATGTCTTGTCCGCGTCGGCCGACCAGATCGCTACCGCCACGTCGGCGAGCGTCGTCATGGGCAGGCCGTCCTGCCACAGGATCGCGCCGGTCCCGACGTCGACGGCGTAGGTGGTCCGGCGGTTCGTGGCCGCTTCCTGCATCTCGGTCACCATGACGCCGGGTGCGCTTCCGGCAGGCATCAGGCCGCTGCCCGCCGTGCCCGGCAGCGTGATCTTCCAGCGCTGCGTGCCGTCGTCGAGGCTGTAGCCGGCGAGCCGGTCCACGTCGCGTACCAGCAGCATGTCGCCGATGATCTGGAAGTCGCCTTGCGGGGACAGGCTGATGGCGGCGAGTTCGTCCAGGCGGCGTGCCGGTGCCCCACCGCCCAGTGCCAGCATCAGGATCACGGCGGCGACGGCTGCCAGCGGGCGCAGCACGGCGGCGCGCAGGCCGGGCCGGGCGGGTCCGGTCTGGTGGTCCTGCCAGCCCGCGCCGAGGTCGATGACCGCGGTCGTGCCGGAGGTCGGTTCCCCGTTCACCGTCGTCGCTCCCTTGCCTGCCGGATCGTGCCTGCGTGATGTGCCGGTGCCGTGAGGCGGCCTGCCGTCGCGTGGTGGAACGCCGTGGGAGGTACCAGCGGTTGTCACTGCCCGGGTCTGGGGGCAGGGGCATGCACCAGGGCGACACGGCCGTTGCTGTCAGCCGGTCCGGCCGCTCGTCGCGGCGGTGGTGCGGATGTGGCGGTCGCGGGCCAGTACGGCCAGGGCGGCGAGTCCGAGGGCCAGGTGGAAGACGTTGTCGACGGGCGCGAGCGGGATTGCCACCGGCGTTGTCAGGAGCAGGCCGTCGATGAACCAGCCGACGGTGCCGAGCAGCGTGTACCCGACGCCGACCGCCCAGGTGAACAGCCGGGCCGGCAGTTCCGTCGCGGCGAGCCAGCCGGCGTATACGGCGACCAGCATGGACAGCAGGTGCAGGACCACGTGCGCCCAGTCGTGTGCGAGCCGGTGTTCGGCCAGCTTGACGACCAGCGGGTAGGCGGTGAACAGGAAGAACACGACGGCCGCGATGCGGCAGCACCTGCGCGTGAGCACGCTCCATTATGGGGACACGGTTGCCGGTGGCGCTGTCCCTCAAGGGACCCGGACCGCTCCGGGTTGGCGGCTCCAGGCGGACGGGCCGCGTGGGCGCACGCACGGTCTTTGACATAAGTCGGGTCGGCGATCGTCGGGTCCGGTGGCTACGATCCTGCCGCTTCGGATACTCCGCGTCTGCAGAGGACGGACCCGGCTCTCCTGCCGCTCCGCCGGGGTGCGGCCCTGCTGTGTTCGGCCGGCCCGTCGCCGACGTCGGGGGACGCGGTTGCTCGCCTGCGGATCCGTCGATTTCCGGGCAGCACACTGCGCATGTTCGTCGATACCATGTGTCGATGAGGTGCTCGAGATGCGGCGCTCTGGTCGACGAGGGTCA
The DNA here is from genome assembly GCF_011297315.1 of Catellatospora chokoriensis. Lineage (NCBI taxonomy): Bacteria > Bacillati > Actinomycetota > Actinomycetes > Micromonosporales > Micromonosporaceae > Catellatospora > Catellatospora chokoriensis. Next base: position 23,443 of record NZ_JAAOTI010000006.1, on the reverse strand, counting down.
GTGGGTCCTGGTGGTCGACACCGATGTCGAGCTTGTGGCGCAACTGCTGCGCGGTGGTTTGGACGTGATCCGATGCCCGGCCCGGCATCCGACGACGCTGCCGTCGAGGCTGTTCTTCTGGGCCTCCGCCGAGCGCATGGGAGTTCTGACCGATACACTCTGCGACCTTCCGGACTGGCCCGGCATCGCCGAAGGTCTGGTGGAACGCTTCGGGTGGAACGGCGTCGGGCGCGACGCCGATTCGGTCGAGCGGTTCAAGTTCCTGGTCGCCGCGATGCTGCGGGAGCGGATCCGGCCTGTCCTTGCTCTGCTGACCGTGCCGGAGGCCGACGAGGGCGACGACTGGCGTGCGTTGACGGGCGGGGTGTTCACCGCCCTCGCGATCGCCCTTACCGGCGCCCTGCCGTCGGTCGTATTCGCCGACGACGCGGCGGAGGGGCTTGCCATCGTCCAGGTGACTGTCTGGCTGCGCCTCTGCCGAGAATGGAGCCGCCGTCCGCTGCACGGTTCGTTCGAGGAGGACCTCGACACCTTCATCGACGGCACGGTCCCGATCGGTGGGGCGCTGGCCATGTTCACCGAAGAGTTGGACATGCTGGCGGAGGAGGCGCAGACGGACAACCTCCTCTGGTCATACCGTGCCCGAGCAGTGGAAGCGTCGCTGTATCACCACGCGGGTCTGCGGAATCCGTCCGGGCGCGAGTGGGCCAGGAGCTATCTCTGGTTCGAGCTGCGGACTGACGACACCCGGCGCCGTGGCTCGCTCGCGGCACGCACACGGATCGGCGAACAGCGGGCACGTGCCACCGTCGACGCCGCGGACCTGGGGCCGTGTATCGAACTGGCGATCGTGGTGTTCACCGGCCCGCCGTCGGGCTCGCGGATATCAGACCGGCGCTGGGCGAACTTCACCTCCCGGATCGAAAGGTCCTGCCGACATGCCGGTCACACCAACCTTGCCGACCGGATCTTCGCGAATTTCACCCTCACCGCGTCGAGCCCCGACAACGGACCCGCGGATATGCTGATAGCGCTGATCGAGACATCGCCGCCCGAGCAGCTGACGTCGATCGGCAAGCACCAGGAACTGTGGGCTCGCCTCGGGTACGAGGGCGATCCCGCCGACTTCGCGGAACTCGCCGCGCTGTTGACGGCGAGGATCGGCGGCTACAACACGATCATGACGATGGCGCTGGCGCTGCTGCAGGGGCGCCATCCCACGGTCCTGCTGGAGCTGGTCGATGGGGTTCCGGTGTCTGGTGACCTGGGTGTCTTCCACCGGACCGAACTCTCGGATCTGAAAGTTCAGGGATGGTGCCTGGGCGGGCACGCAGATCGGGCTCTGGCAGAGGTCCGCAGACATGACCAGTGGATGTCGGACCTGCGTGCCGAACATCTGGCAGGCGTCGACGGCCTCGAAGTCTGGATTCACGACCTGGAGTTCCATCCGCTCGGCCACAAGCACAAGATGGTCGCCGCGAGCGCGCTGTTCGAGGCGGGACATGTGGACCAGGCCATCCCGCTGATGGAAGAGCTGTGGGCCGGGCTCAGGCCCAGCCTGCTTCCTCATGTGGCCGTCATGCTGGCGCCGGCGTACTTCGCGGTCGGCCGGTTCGGGGATGCGGTTCAGCTGCTTCAGCAGGGCCTCGCTCACACGGTCGCTTTCTCGGCGGGCGTCACGCCGATCCTGAGAGCGCAGCTTCAGTACGGGCGGCTGCGCGACGGCCGGGACGCCCGGGAGGACCTCTGGGACGTGGCGATGGGAGTCATCGACCCGGACGCGCTCGTGGAGGCGATCACCGATGGACGGCCGCCCGAATCCTCCGTGCGGCCCGCGGCGATGAGCCCGCTCGCGGGCGTGTACCTGGCGATGGCGCAACTGGAACAGCTGCGCCGGCAACCGGGCGTTGCGCCGGATCACGCGGATTGGCTGGGCGGCCTGCCCGAGCTCAGCGCGGCAGCCGGTGCGCGAGGCGATTGCCACGTGGACCTACAGGCCGAACGGGCACGGGCGATGCAGCTGGAACTCGACGGAGCGGACACCTGGTCGGCCTGGCGCGACATCAGGGCGAAGGCGTCGACCGTCTACCAGGTGGACCCGCCGCTGGAGAGCCTGGTCTTTCCCGTCGTGCAGGCTGTGCAGCTGGGCGACCTGCCGCAGGCTTACGCGCTGATCCGCCACGCCGATGACATCATCGGACGGGCTGTCGCGAAACTCGAGGACTTCGAGCAGGCCGCAGGTGTCGAGCTGGTGAGACGCGACGACGTCGCGCTCGTCAGCAGGCGGCTGTTCACGATCGGAGCGCCCCTCCCGCTGCTGCGTGTCCTGCACGAACTCTGGCGGGATCCGGTACGGCGCATGCTCGGACCGAGCCCGCTGGCCGATGACGAGACCCTTAGGCGGTTCTCTGAACGTCATCGTCTCGGCCGTACCGCGGTCGTCGAATGCGTCAGCACGGGCGAGGACGAGAACGTCGTCCTCGTGACCGTGCTCGAGGCGGGAAGAACACCGCGGACGGAGGTGCTGCTGACTTTCGAAGGCTTGCGTCCGCTGGCCACCCGACTCAACACGCGCCTCGAGCGCTGGCTACCGCGCCGCCCGGGCGACCCTCTGGACGAGCCGCGTTGGCGAGATGTCGCGGAACGACTCAGGCAACGCCTTCACGGCCGCCTGACGGACACCGATCACGTCGTGATGATCGAACCCGCGCGGTACCGGCTGCCGTGGCATCAGGCGATCGCCCCGCACTGGACCTTCTCCTACTGCGCGAGCTGGGGATCGCTGCTCGCCCGCCCGGAGGAGCCGGCCGCGTTCGCGACCATGGGTGCGGTCTGCGTGCCCACCTATGGCGAGTCGGCTCTGGTCCGGACCGCGTTGACGGAGTCCCTGGGCAGGTGCGAGGACGATGCGCGTCGGGCGGGCATGGCGTTCACTTCTGCGGTGTTCGAAGGCGCTGACGCCGCGGGAGTCGGCCGCGTGCTGCAGGAGGCGGACATCTGCTCGGTGATGTGCCATGGCCTCGTGGAGCAGGGCCGCAGTTCGGTCACGTTGCTGCTGGCGGCGAATGGCAGCGCGCCCACCGGTGACTCCGTGGCAGCGGCGAGCCCGGCGGGCCGCGCCCACCTCTATGACTGGAGGGCTGCCACGAAGGTCGAGAAGGCGCCCCGGATGATCCTGTCGGCTGCCTGTTCCAGCGGCGTGCATCATCTGCGGGGTGGGCAGCAGTGCGGCCTCTACAGTGCGCTGCGGCATCGAGGCTTGCGCACGCTTGTCGCGCCGCGCTGGAACGTCCTGGCCGCGCCCGTGCTGCCGATCCTCGATCGGTGCCGCGAGCTTGTCCTTTCTGGTACCAGCCCGGCCGCGGCGTTACGCTTGGCAAGCCTTGAGGCCGAACAGGCAGGTCTGCCCGTGTGGCTCGCGTGGTCCCTCACCTTGGAAGGCGACTGGTAGATGAACGGGTCTCTCACCTCGATGCTCACGGAACGTGCGGTTGATCCGGACACCGTGCATCAGAGCGTGCTCTATTACCTGGGCGAGCGGCTCGACGACCTCAGTGCGGAGGACATGCGGCGGACGCTGGAGCAGGCGTGGGGTGCCGAACTGGACGACGACCTGCGTCGCCTGGCGTCGGATCCCACGCTGCTGGAGAACAGTGCCCTGTTCTTCCTGGCCAGCGCGTGGGATGAGCCTGGTGAGCAGGACCGCATCGTCGAGATCGTGGAGGATGCCAAGGCCAAGCTCCCCGTCATCGAGGTCGGCATGATCGTGCTCGGGGTGATGTACGGGCTGTACCTGCTCCGAACCGGAGGGGTGAAGCGGACCGAGCGGACGACGATCCGGCGTCCGGATGGTTCGTTCGAGGAGACGCTCACCGTGGAGTACACCGATCCGCACGGACCCGCCTCGGTCCTTGCCAAGACCATCACGCGCAGCCTGCCGCCCATGTGAGCCGTAGTGAAAACCTACGTCGGTGAATACCGAGTGGTGAAATTGGGTCTTCCCAACTGAGTGGTCAGTCAGTCAAACTCGTGGCGTGACGCATGACGTGATCATCATCGGTGGCGGGCACAACGGCCTGGTCGCCGCGGCGTACCTCGCCCGTGCCGGCCGGCGGGTGGTGGTGCTGGAGCGCCGCCACACCGTCGGCGGCGCCGCCGTCTCCGAGCGCCCGTTCGGCCCCGACTTCCTGGTGACCTCCCTGTCGTACGTGGTGAGCCTGCTCCCGCCGGACATGGTCGCCGACTTGCGCCTGGCCGAGCACGGCTACCACGTGTACGAGCAGGGCCCCTACTTCGCGCCCCGCCGCGACGGCCGCCACCTGCACCTGGCGAGCGACCCGCAACGCCGCCACGAGGAGATCGGCAAGTTCTCCAAGGCCGACGCCGACGCCTACGAGCGCTGGGAGGCGTGGCTGGGCGGGCTCGGCGCGAAGGTCGGCCCGCTGCTGGACGCGATCCCGCCGAAGCTCGGCTCCAAGCGCCCCGGCGACCTGCTGGGCCAGGCGGCGCTGCTCAAGACGCTGCGCAAGGTCGACGTGCGGGCGGCGTTCGACCTGACCCGGCTGTTCACCGCCAGCGTCGCGGACCTGGTCGAGGACCGGTTCGAGTCCGACGCGATGCGGGGCCTGCTGTCGGTGTCGGGCGTCATCGGGACCTGGGGCGGCCCGCGCAGCGCCGGCACCGCGTTCGTCACCCTGCACCACCACCTGGACCAGACCGGCGGGCAGTCCGCGGCGTGGGGCTTCCCGCGCGGCGGCATGGGCGGGGTCACCGCGGCGATGGCCGCCTCCGCGCGCTCGTTCGGCGCCCAGATCCGCACCGAGGCGGCCGTGGCCCGCATCGACACCGAGGGCGGCCGGGTCACCGGCGTCACCCTGGAGTCGGGCGAGCAGCTCACCGCGCCGACGGTGATCACCACGGCGCATCCGAAGATCTCGTTCCTGCGGATGATGGACCGCGAGGACCTGCCGGGCGACTTCGTCGCCGACATCGACTCGTGGCAGACCCGCTCGGGCACCGTGAAGGTCAACTTCGCGGTGGACCGGCTGCCGACGTTCGCCAGCCACCCGGAGTTCGACCCCGCGGTGTACGGCGGCACGATCGTGCTGTCGGAGTCCCTCGACGATGTGGAGACCGCGTTCCAGGAGGCCGCAGCGGGCAAGGCGGCGACGCTGCCGTTCGCCGACGTGTGCATCCCGTCGGTGTTCGACCCGACCCTGGCGCCCGAGGGCAAGCACGTCATCAGCATGTTCACCCAGTGGGTGCCGCACACCTGGGCCGCCCAGCCGCACACCGCCGAACTCGACGCCTACGCCGACCGCCTGGTCGCGCGGATGGAGGCGGTCGCACCCGGGTTCACCGACTCGGTCCTCGGGCGTCAGATCATCGGCCCGCACGAGATGGAGCACGAGTACGGCCTGGTCGGCGGCAACATCTTCCACGGCGAGCTGACACCGGGCCAGATGTTCCACTGCCGTCCCGCGGCCGGTTACGCGGATCTGCGTACCCCGATCAAGGGCCTTTACCAGGCCGGGTCCGCCACGCACGGCGGTGGCGGGGTCACCGGTATCCCGGGCCGCAACGTGGTCCGGCAGGTGCTGCACGACACCGGCCGCCGGGGCCGGCGATGACTGCCGCGCCGCTGCCCGCCGACGGTCTCGACGCCGCGCTGCGGCCGTTCGGGACCTCGCGGATGCTGCCCGTGCGGGCCTACACCGACCTGGCGGTCCTGGCCTGGGAACGGCGGCACCTGTTCGCCGGTTCGTGGACCTGCCTGGGCCGGCGATCGCAGCTGGCTGACGTCGGCAACCAGCACGCGCTGACCGTCGGCGACGTCGCGGTCGTGCTGACCGTCTCCGACGCGGGGGTGCGCGCGTTCGCGAACGTGTGCCGCCACCGCGGGCACGAGCTGCTGCCTGAGGGCGGCACGTGTGAGCGGCGGGCGATCGTGTGCCCCTACCACGGCTGGTCCTACGACCTCGACGGTGCGCTCAAGACCGCGCCGCGGATGCCCGACGACTTCCCGGCCAAGCAGTTCGGCCTGGTGGAGCTGCCGGCGGTGGACTGGCACGGGTGGGTGTTCGTCAACGCGACCGGCACCGCGATGCCGTTCGACGAGCACCTGGGCACCCTGGACCGCCTGGTGGCGCCTTATGCGCCGGAGAAGCTGACGGTCAAGGCCGTGCACCGCTACGAGGTCGCCGCCAACTGGAAGGTCATCGCCGAGAACTACCACGAGTGCTACCACTGCCCGCTGATCCACCCGGAGCTGTGCGCGGTCACCCCGCCCAACTCCGGCGACAACTGGCACGAACCCGGCCACTGGCTCGGCGGGTCGATGGAACTGCGCGAACACGCCGAGACGATGTCCCTGGACGGGCGCTCGCGCGGGGTGATGCTCGACGGCGTCGACCGGCGCACCGTGCGCTACCTGGGGCTGTTCCCGAACGTGCTGCTGTCGCTGCACCCGGACTACGTGATGGCGCACCGGATGACGCCGCTCGCCCCGGACCGGACGCTGGTGGAGTGCCTGTGGCTGTTCGACGACGCGGTCGCCGACCCGTCGTACGCGGTGGAGTTCTGGGACGTCACGAACCGGCAGGACTGGGCGGCGTGCGAATCGGTGCAGCGCGGCCTGTCCTCGCCGCACTGCACGCCCGGGCCGCTCGCGCCGAACGAGACCGCGATCTACGACTGGGTGACGCTGCTGGCACGGGCGTACCGCGACCCGGCTGCCGTACTGGGCCGGGCGGCACGGTAGGGGCGGTGCCGGCACGCCCGGGCGGCGCCGTGCCGCAGCGGCGCCCGGGCGATCATCACGCCGGTCAGGTCCCCACTGCGGACCTGGCGTGCACGTCGCGGGCCAGGGCGATCACGGCGTCGGACATGGGCGCCTCCGACGCCGGCGTCCCGTCGCTGATCTCGTCGGCCACGGCGCTCAGCCAGGCTTTCACCGCGGCGTAGTCGGCGTCGACGACCTGCCGGTCGGCTTCGTCGGGCAGCACGATCAGGACGCGTGCGTATGCGGCCCGGAACGTGTTGAGCGTGCTGTCGAGGTCGATGACGGTGCCCGGCCGCGACTGCCTGCGCTGCTGGAGCAACCCGGCCAGCGCCGGTCGGGCCAGCAGGTAGGCGGTCAGCGCGTCCACCCGCTCCCGCCGCCGGGCGTCGGCCTCCTCCCACTGCTTGCGCCGCACGTCGGCGGCGACGTCCCAACGGTGCTTGAGGCTCGCCGCGGCGATGCCGGTGATCACCGCCGCACACAGGGTGGCCAGCGCCGGCACCAGTGAGACCACCCAGCCGGGCGTCATGACAGCAGGTCCAGGCGCTCATTGAGGTTCTTCAGGTCCTCCTCCGCGCCCTGCTCCACGAAGATCGGCCAGGCACGGGCCAGCCACTCGCGTACCTCGGCGGTGCCGTCCTCCTGGTGGATCAGCGCCTTCGCCGCGCCGATCGAGACGTAGGTCCGCGCCTCCCACAGGCTGTCGTCCTTGTCCTCGAAGATTTTCAAGCAGGTGTCGAACTCGCTGAGCGCCTCACCGCCGCGCCGCTCGTTCAGGTAGACCAGACCGAGGCTGTGCACGACCTGCGCCTGCCACAGGATCTCCCCGGTCGCCTCCAGCAGCTCACGGCTTCGCTCCAGCCGCTCGCGGGCCTCGGCGAAACGCTGCTGCATCCGCAGGGCCTCGCCGAGGCTGCGCAGCGTCAGCGCCTGCCAGTGCGTGTCACCGATCCGCTCGAACTCCGTCAGGCACTCCTCGAGCAGTGCCGCGGCCTTGCTCGAATTCCCACGATCGAGGTAGACGTCGGCGAGGCTGAGCCGGGTGGCCGCCACCCAGCGCTTGTCACCCAGCTCTTCCAGCATCGCGGTCGCGTCGAGGTAGTACCTCTCGGCTGCCTGCCAGTCGCCTTTGAGTCGATCGAGCGCGCCGAGCGACCGCTTCACGATCGCCAGCGCCCGCCGCTGGTGCAGATCCTCCAGGATGCGATGGCTCTGCTCCAGGCAGTTGCGGGCCGGGTCCCAGGCCCGGGCGTAGCGGTACACGTCGCCCAGCGCCAGCAGGGTGAGCGCGATCTCGAGCTCGGGCCCGTGCAGCCGGAACACGGCCAGCGCCTGGCGGTAGCACCGCACCGCCTCGTCGGTGTTGCCCAGCCCCCGGTGCATCCGCCCCAGCCCCTGCTGGACCTTCGCCCGCCCGAACGCGTCAACGGCGTACTGGAGAGCGCCCAGCGCCGCCTCGTGGGTCGCCTTCCAGTTCTCCCAGTCCGAGCGGATCTCGAAGTAGTCGCCGAGCGCCACCGCCAGCCGCCACGCCTTGTCGACGTAGCGGCTGTCGCAGGCTTGCTGCACGGCGGCCACGAGGTTGAACCGCTCCTTGCCGACCCAGCTCAGCCCCGGGTCCTGGGTCTTCCTGGCGGCCGATTGGCGGGTGGGGGCGCCCAGGCGCAGCACGCTGGCGTCGGCCGACTGCTGCAGCTGCGACACCTTCTCCTGGTAGTGGTCCAGGATGCGGCCGAGGGTGCTCAACTGGGCGGAGTTGTTCTCGTCGCCCTCGTCCTTCTCCAGCTGCTCGATGGCGAACCGCCGGACGATGCTGTGCAGGTAGAAGTACTGCTCGTCGCGACTGCGCAGCACGAACTGCCGCTGTTCGAGGCTTTCGAGCAGGTCGACCGCCTCGTTCAGACTGGTCTCGCCGAGATGGGCGGCCAGTTGCGGCTGGAACGACTCGCCGGGCACCGCGCCCAGGCGGCGGAACAGCCGCTTGGCCCGGAGCCCGAGCGCGTCGTAGGCGACCCGGAAGCTGGCGGCGACCGAATCCTGACCCGGGCCGAGAGCGCGGCTGAGCCCGGCGTTGTCGCGTAGTGCGTCCTGCACCGACGCCAGCGACAGATTCGGGCTGGCCGACATGCGGGCGGCGAGGACCCGGATCGGCAACGGCAGGCCGCCGCAGCTTTCCAGCACCTTGCGCAGCTCGTCGTCCTTGCCGACCCGGGCCGTGGTGTGCTCGGCGATCAGGTCGTACAGTTCGACGGCGTGCTCCATGCCGAGCGGGCGCAGCGGCAGCGTGCCGACCTGCAGATCACCGAGCCGCACATGGGACGTCACGATCACGTGGCAGCTGCGCGAGTGCGGGATGATCGGCCGGATCTGTTCGTAGCTGTTGACGTTGTCGAGCAGGATGATGGCCCGGTGCCCCTGGATGGCGGTCTGCCATCGCCCGGACATCTCGTCCAGCCCCTCGGGGATGTCCGCCGGCGCCATGAACTCGGCCATGAACCGGCGCAGCACCTGGGAGGCGCTCAGCGGTTCCAGCCCCTCGGCCTGCTGGAGGAAGTCGGCGTAGAACGCCCCGAACGGGTACTCCTTCTCCAGCGTGTGTGCGAAGTGGATCGCCAGGGCCGACTTGCCGACGCCCGGCAAGCCGGAGATGGGGGAGATCGTGGCCGACTGCAGATAGTCCACCGGTCTGAGCGACCGTCGCAGCTCGGCGAGCTCTTGGTCTCGGCCGATGAGCCGCACGTCGCGTGGTAGCTGGTTGATCCGGTTCTGCCGGTTGAGGCTGGCCCCGTCAATACTGTCGATCCCCACCCGGCGTCTCCTATCGGTGGCAGGCTATATGGTTCGCAGACTAGATGGTGTCGCACACATCCGGCACCTTTGTTCAGCCGACCGGTTCGCGTTGGCTCTAGGCTGGGTTCACCTGCGCTCCGATCGGTCACCCCGGGAGAACCCATGACAGAGCACCCTTCGAGAGCGCTGGCATACGTGCGGGACAACGCCGCGGCGGCAGGGCTGGTGCTCGACTTCGACGGCGTGCTGTCACCCATGGTGGACGAGCCCGCGGAGAGCCGGCTCATGGCGGGCAACGCCGAACTGCTGGCACGGCTGCGCGTCCGGCTGCGCGCGCTCGCCGTGGTGTCCGGCCGGCCGACCGAGTTCCTGCGCGACCGGGTGCCGGTGCCGGGCGTGCACGTCGTGGGCTCGTATGGGCTCGAGGACGATCCGGAGACGGAGAGCTGGCTGCCGATGGTCCGGTGGGCGACCACCGAGCTGGAACGGATCTTCGCAGGTGGCGAGGGTGTGTGGGTCGAGCGTAAGGCGGTGACGGTGGCCGCGCACTGGCGTACGGCCGCCGACCGGGCGCACGCGCAGGCGCGGGCGCAGGCCGCGGTCGAACGACTCGCGGCGGAAACCGGCCTGTGGGTCGTGCCCGGAAAGCTGGTGCTGGAGCTGCGGCCGCCGCTGGCGGTGGACAAGGGCACGACGCTGGCGAGGCTGGTCGCCGGGCACGGGCTACAGGCGGTGGTCTACGTCGGCGACGACGAGGGCGACGCCCCCGCCATGCGGCAGGCGGTCGTGGCCGGCGGGCACGCGCTGCTGGTCGACCACGGGGCGGAGACCCCGAGCGGCCTGCGCGAGCTGGCCAGCGAGGTCTTCCCCGGCGTGGAAGGTTTCCAGGTGTGGCTGGGCGCGCTGGCGGAGCAGCTCGACCGGCCTTGAGCCGTTTCCGGGCTGATCTGTCGCCGGTGGTCGCCACTTCGGCGGCCGAAGCGGCGGCCTGCGCGGGCCCGGCTGTCATTCACCGGGCCGGGGGCGGCCGGCTGAGTGCTGTCCCGTGTGCGGAGAACATCGTTGCACGATGCTCCTGCGGGTGCTCAGGGTCGGCGTGCCCGACTGGCGGTGGTAGACCTCGGCGGCCCGGCCTCCCCGCTGTTCCACCTGCTGCAGGCCCGCGATCCGCGTGCCGGGGAGCAGGTCTACCTCGTCGACGCGGTGTCGGGCGACGACGTCGTCGAAGAAGGCCCGTGACCGGGCTGTGTACGATGCCCGCCGTGATCCAAGATCCTCCTCGGGGCCGTGACCAGCGCGCTGTGCTGAGTCTCGTGGCCGTCATCGTCACCGTCGGCGCGACGATCTGGCTGGGCAATCTGTCCGACGAGGTCCCGCTGCTGCGCGAAGCGTACGGGCGCTGGCACGGGATCGGATTCGTGCTGCTGACCGCGCTCATCGTGGCGACGCTCGCCGGAGCTCTGCTGCACTCGGCCTCGGCGCGCCGCGCGGGACGGTCGGTCCGGCTGGGCTGGTGCAACGCCGCCCTGGTGCTCGGGTACGCCGCCGTGATCGGGCTGCTGGCCTGGTACATCGGTGCTGAGATCCCGGCGGACTTCGGCAGCGGTCGCGGCGGCGGCGCCAAGGGCGCGTACGTGGCGTGGCTGATCGCCGTGGTGCCCTCGCTCGCCGTCGTGGGGGTCGTCGGCGGTCTCTTCCCGCGGGTGCGCCTCGCGTCGGCCGAGCCGGATCCGGCGGAGGCACGAACCGGCGAAGGTGGCGCGCCTGCGCGTCGTCCGGCCAAGTTCTACCAGGTGGTGCTGGTGACGGCGGGCATCTGCTGGGCCCTGGGCGCATTGCCGTTCCTGCTGCTGGCGCTGGCGTACATCGCCGGTACGAGCTGACCGCGCGGCGGGCATTGCACCGCCGGCTCGGGTCATCCTGCTGACCCGCACGTTCTGCGCTCGTGCAGCAGGTTCCGGGCAAACAGGCCTATATAGGTGACACACAGCGGTTTTCGTACGATAGGGCCTGAATCTCCTTGTACGTTGCGCTGGACGGGCATCAACATGCCCGTCCAGCGCACAAGCAAGGGGGCCGGACATGGCAGACGACGCTCAACCGCGGCCGAAACGCTCAATGCTGCTCACCGCAGCCGCAGCCACGCTGCTGGCGACGGCCGCGCTGACCGGCCCGGCCACCGCCGGCCCCGACACCGGGGCCACCCGGTTCGCAACCGTCGCGCAGGTCGGCAATCCGTGCAAAGCACTGACGAAGTTCAAGCGCTCCAACTTCGCCGATTCCGCCCGGATCGACAACAAACGCGACCCGCTGCCGCCCGGGACCCGGTTCGTCCTCGACGGACAGACCGCCGAAGGCCCCCACCGGGTCGTGCTCATCGTCACCGACCTGGTCAAACGCATCGACGGCGTGTGGACGCGCGTGCTGTGGGACCAGGACCTCCAGGGCGACCCGCTCGCCCTCGTGGAATCGGAACTGGCCTTCCACGCCCAGGACAAGGCCGACAACGTCTGGGTACTGGGCGAGTACCCCGAGGAATTCGAAGGCGGAGTGTTCACCGGCGCCCCCAACACGTGGATCTCCGGTGTCGCCGGTGCCAAGGGTGGGGTGCTCGTGCCCGGCAGGCCCCGCAAGGGCGGACCGTTCCTGCAGGGCTTCGCGCCCGCCATCGACTTCCTGGACTGCGGGCAGGTCGTCAAGACCAGCCAGGACGACGTCTGCGCGGGTGGTGTCTGCTACGACAAGGTGACGCAGATCCGTGAGTTCAGCCCGCTCGATCCCGACGGCGGCAGCCAGCTGAAGTTCTACGCGCCCGGCGTCGGCAACATCAAGATCACGGCCGAGGGTGACCCGGAAGGCGAGTTCCTCGACCTGACCGGCAGATCGAAGCTGACCCTCAAAGAGCGGATCCGGGCCGACCTCGCCGCGCTTCGACTCGAACGCCGCGCGTACGCGAACAGCAAGGTCTACCGCACCACCTCGCCGATGCTGCTGTGGCCCGGCGACCCGGACACGGCCAAGGTGCGGCAGGCGATCAAGGCCGAGCTCGTCCGCAGATAGCGGCGACCGTGTCCTACCGGGACCTTCGCCACAGGGCCGCTGAAGCGCCCACGATCAGAGCCAGCACCAGAGCGAACGCCGCGACCGCGGGCGTGTTCGAGGGCTCGTTCACCGGCTCGGCGCTGACCGGCACGACGTCGACCGGCTCCGGCCGATCCGGAGACGGGACCGCGCTGCTCGCGCCGGCGCTCGGCGACGGCACGGCGCTCGGTGACGGCACGGCCGTCGGGGACGGCTTCGGGGCGGGGGAGGCGGCGGTGCGGCTCGGCTTGGGCTTGGGGCGCGGGCTCGTGACCTGGGTGGGCTGCGGGTCGTAGCGCTTGCCGTTGGTGCACCAGCCGCCGATGACGCAGATGTGCAGGATGTCGGCGTTGGAGGTGTTCGGGTCGGGCGTCGAGGTGCGCACCCCGTACGAGCCGCTCGGGTCCTTGCCCGTGATCTTGATGTTGGCGACGGCCGACTGCGCTGCGCCCGCCTGCAGCGTGGGCAGCATGCAGCCACCGTCGTCCAGCTCGCCCGGGCACGACGCGAAGCCGACGAAGGCCAGGCCAGGAGCGCTGTGGACGAACACCGTGGGGCGGTACGACGGGTCCGGACCGCGGTTGCTCACCGTGATGGTGACCTTGACGGTCTGGCCGACCGAGCCGACCGCTCGGGTATCGGAGACCCGGATGTCGGCCGACTCCGCGGCGTACGCCGGAACCGCACCCCACCCGGCGGCGACCAGCCCGCACAGCAGCGCGCCCACCATCCGAACCCTCATGACACCAGCCCCTCCGCGTTCATCGACTGCGAGAGCGTAGTGGCCGCCAGGAGACAGGACGCCGCCGACCCGGTGCCGGACGCCCTCAGGGCTCTCGCGCGGGTCGGTGACGTCCGACCGGCCGCCTTCGTCAGTGCCGATCGTCCGGGCAGCGGATCTTGCTTTGTTCCGATAACCTCCCCAAGTCCTTTCGTCCAATGGGGAGGAGATTCATGTCTCGGGTTGTTCGATCGCTGGCCGTTGCCGCAGCCGGCCTGGCGGCGTTCGCGGTTGCCTCACCGGCGCAGGCCTCGTCGGCCACCAGGGTGCTGCAGTCCGGGCACGTGCAGTTCTTCGCGGACGACACGCATCCTGGTGACCTGATGGTGGACGTGTCGCGCCAAGACGGCGTGGCCACGCTGGACGTCGAGTGGTACAGCCAGACGTGCCAGGACGCCGGCGACACCTGGAGCTGTGACTACGTCTGGCGGCGTGCGTTCGGCGTGACGCCGGCGGTCTTCGACTTCTCGCTGAGGTCGACGACGGTCGTCGCCGCGGTCACGTACCGCGAGAGCCGCTACACGTGCTCGTTCGACGGGGAGCAGGAGACGTGCACGGATCTCGTCGACGCCGGAACGGCGTCGACGGACCTGTCCGTCACGTGGACGGCGACCGAGCGGCCGACCACGTCGACGTACCGCGATGAGACCGGCGCGCTCTGCGTCAGCCGTGCCAACCAGGCGCCGGCGACGGGTTCGGCGTTCGGTGAGACGTACGTCGGGCGCGACCAGATCAGCGCGCTGTCGCAGCAGCGGTGCGTCGGCTAGTAGGCAAGTGCAGCTCAGGGCCGCCTTTCCGGGCGGCCCTGAGCCGTCTGCGGGCTGACGTCTCAGGGGGCCACGGCGCGGCCCACGCTGGTGCGGACCATGGCCGACCACTCGGCGTCCGCGTCGATGTCGCGCCTGCGGGGCTCGGTGAGCACCACGACGTTGCCGTCAGGATCGGTGAGCACCAGGTCGTCGCTGTACCAGGGGGTCGGCGCGGGGCCCTGCGCGCTGCCGCCGCCGGCCGTGGCCACTTCCCGGGCACGTCGAGCGAGGTCGTCGCCGCCGGCGGCCATGGTGATCCGCCCGCCGCCGGTCGGGGCGCCGCCGGCGGGCACGAGCAGGATGTCCTGGTATCGCTGCCGTCGGAGGTGAACCAGCATCGTTCTCCCGTCCGGGCCGGGCATGGCGGCGAGGACGACGAACCCGGCGGCCTCGTACCACCTTGCGGTGGCCGCCAGGTCGGTCGCCTCGAATTTCACGAACGCGGGCATCGGGTAGATGTCGCGGTCGATGCCCGGCGCGGTCCGGGCAGTGGGTTCGGTGTTCACGGCACTCCTCAGGCAGGTGGAAGAACTGGTCGGCCCCGACGGTGCCGCCTCCCGCCACGTCAGGGTCAAACCGGTTCGCGGACGAGTGACCCCGGTAGGAGAAAAGACGCTTATGCCCCTAATCTCCGAACATGGGCATAAGCACCCATCGGTTCACGGCCGAGGAGGACGGGACCATGCACACCCACCACACTCGTCCACAACGGACGCCACGCCGCGCGCTCGCAGCCGCCGCACTCGCCATCACGATCACCCTGACCCCCGCGGCCGCGCAGGCCTCACCGCACGCCGCCGATCCCGGACCTGCCGCCACGGTGCTGCCCCCGGCAGCGACAGCCGAACCCAGCCCCTGCCCGCCGCTGCACAGGCTCCGGCAGCGCGACTTCGGCGACTCCGCCGACCTCGACAACGTCCACCAGCCACTGCGCCCCGGCACCGAGATCACCCTGCAGGCCGTCGCCAACGACGGCGGCGCGCTGCTCCCGCACGTCGTCGTCATCACCGCCACCGACCTGGTCAAGCAGATCGACGGCGTATGGACCCGCGTGCTGTGGCAGCAGGACTGGCGCGACGGCACCGCCGTCGAATCAGCGCTGATCCTCCAGGCCCAGGACAAGCGGGGCAACGTCTGGCAGCTGGGGGAGTACCCGGAACTCGTCGAGAACGAGCTGCCCGCGGGCGCACCCGGCGCGTGGATCGCCGGCGTCGCCGGCGCCCGGGCGGGAGTCGTCGTGCCCGGTGACCCCGACCGCGACGAACCGCCGTACCTGCGCGCCGAAGCGCCCGGCATCGGGCTGCTGCGCTGCGGGTACGTCGTCGACACCGCCGCCGACGAGGTCTGCGCGCCCACCATCTGCTACGACGACGTCCTGATCGTCGAGGAGTTCAGCCCGCTGCTCGCCCCGCCGGTCCGCCGCGCCTACGCACCCGGCATCGGGCTGATCGCGGCGGCTCAGGCGAACTCCGACGGCGAGACGCTGTTCCTGTCCGGCAGACGCGGCCTGACCATCGCCGAGCGGCTCGCCGCGGACTGGGAGGCGGTGCAGCTGGAGGACCGGGCGTACGAGACGAGCGAGGTCTACGCGGACACGTCGCCGATGCGGTTCCACGCCGGTGACGGCGACGCCGAGGCGGTCCGGCAGCTGATGGCGGACCGGCTGCGGCTCTGAGCATTGCTCCAGCAGCGGCGCCGCGCCCCGGGCGGCGCCGCTGCGCATCGTGTCCGGCGCGGGTCAGGCCGTCGCGACCTGTGCGGACATCGCCTGGCCGGCCCGGTCCGACACGCCCTTGACCAGCAGGTACCCGACCATCCAGAACTCGCCGATGGTGGCGGGCACGACCAGTGCGGAGACGGCGCCGGTGGCGTCGGGCAGGGTCACCGCCACGATGAGGCTGAGCACGTATCCGACGCCTCCGGCCTGCAGGATCCAGCCGAGCGGGCGCGGCATGAATCCGGATCGGACGGCCAGCCAGCCCATCGGCATCAGCCACAGCCCGAAGAACAGCGCGCCGAGGGTGAACGCCGCGCCGTTGAGCTCGTAGAGCAGCAGCGCCTGGGTGGCCGAGGCGGTGTCGGCGCGCAGGGCCACGTCGAGGGCGGTGGTCGAGAACATGGTGCCGCCGAGGATCGTCACCGAGTTGACCAGGCCGAACACTGCCAGCGATCCTGCGGCGACGGGGTCGACGGGTCGGAACAGCTTCCAGAACCAGACGGCGGTGACGGCCTGGGTGAGGACCATGCCGAGGTCGGCGAGGACGCCGAGGCGGGCCAGGGATTCGTGAGTGATCAGGTTCGCGGCGGTGCGGGCGGCGTCGTCGGGTACGTAGAGCTGCTCGCGGATGAACAGGAAGCCGAGGAACCCGGTGACGGCGAGGCCGAGGTAGGCCAGGCCGGTGATGCGGGCGGTGCGTTTCGTGTTGGTCATGGCACTGCTCCAGGGTGGGTGGGGTGGTGCAGGGCACGCTTGTTCGGCGGACCACCGGCCCGCTTGTCAAAAATGTTTTACATGTTCGACGGTACGTCCTGACGATGTGCCGCGTCAAACATTCTTTACACCGCGGGTCTCACGCCGCGGCAACGCCGCCCCGGTCCGGCGCCGCCGGGTCACGCCGGCCGGTCACACCCCGCGCAGCCAGTCACGCACGAGGTGCCGGGGCCTGCGCCGCGACAGCAAGGCGATCACCACCACCGCGGCCAGCGCCACCGCCCACCCGGGGAGCCGGAAAGGCGGCGGCGGGCCGGGATCGGCCACCCCGGGCACACGCGGGTCCGCGCCGACGCGCGCCGTGGCGACGTCGAGCTCGTAGACGGTGTCGGGGGCGGTCAGCAGCACGCGGGGCGGATCGCTGAGCTCGTACAGCCGCTGGTTGCCGACGATGGCCAGGGCCGTGTCGCCACGCCAGCCGACCACCTCGACCAGTGGCGTCATCTCGCGGCCCACCCGCTGGACCCCTTCGACGCCTCGCATCGCGGGCATGGTCGCGCCCGAGGCCGCGTCCAGGGGCAGCAGCCCGCCCTGCGCGTCGGACAGCAGCAGCCGCCGCCCGTCCGGGGCCCACGCGGCCCGGCCCGCGAGCTGCCCGGCGACCCGAGCGCGCCAGGCGACGGTCCCGTCGCCGTGGTACGCGGTGACCTCGTCGCGCTGCTGGAGGGCGAGCATCGACCCGTCGGGTGACAGCGCCGCGCGCAGTTCGCGGAACACCCCCGGCAGCGGGGTGAGCGGGACCTGCCACAGTTTTCGCCCGGTGGGCATGGACACGACGGTGACCTGGCCGCCGACGGGGTCGTCGCTGGTGCCGTCGCCGTCGTAGTGGACGAGTGCGGCCAGGGCGCCGTCCGGTGACCAGGTGAGGGGCGCCCCGGCGTCGAGGGTGCGCACGTCGCCGGTGGTGATGTCCAGCAGGCGGCTGCGGGTGCCGTCCCCGGAATCCCACCGGGCCATGAGCACGTACCGGCCGTCGGGGGAGAGCAAGATCGTGTTCGTCCAGCCCGAGGCGAAGGTCCATTCGGGCCGGTCGTATTCGCGGTAGCGGTCGTCGCTGCCGACGACGGTCAGGGGGGAGTTCTCGTCGGGCAGGAACTGGTCGGCGGTGACATACAGGGCCAGTGCGCGGGGCAGTGGGGCGTCGCTGAGTGCGGCCGTGCCCGCCGGTGGCGAAACGAGGACGGTGGGCAGCTGGTCGATGCCGGGCTCGGCCGGCGCCGGTGGGCTCGGCCGCCACCCGGGAAGGGCGATGGCACCGGCGATCAGCAGGGTCGTCACGGCGGCGAGTGCGGTCAGCCGTCGTCGCCGTGCGCGGCGCGCCCGGGCGTACAGCCCGGACGGGACTCGCATCCCGGCGTTGTCGGCGACGTCGTGCATGATCCGGCCCAGTTCGGTCGTCACCGGGTCACCACCGATCTGGGCTGGTCCCCGACCAGGGTGGCCAGGTGCGGATTGAGTTCTCGCAGCCGCGCCAGGGCGTGGCGGGTCTGGCTCTTGACCGTGCCGACGGCGCAGGCGAGCTGCTCTGCGGTTTGTGACTCGCTGAGGTCCTCGTAGAAGCGCAGGACCAAGACCGCGCGCTGTTTGGGGGTGAGCCGGCGTAGCGCGTCGTCGAGGACCAGGCGCAGGTCCTGGTCGGCGGGCGCGGCGGGCAGGGTGGGCGGTTCGTCGGTGAGGGTTTCGGGTGGGCGTCGTTTGAGGGTGCGCCACCAGGACACCGACTGGGTGAACAGGATGCGGCGCACGTACGCCTCGGGGTCGTCGATCGTCGCCCAGCGCATGGCGGCGCGACAGAGTGCCGCCTGCAGCAGGTCCTCGGCGTCCTCACGGTGTCCGGTGAGCAGATATGCGATCTTGGCCAGTGCGGCTGAGCGCCCCGCTACGAACTCCTCGAAGGAAGCCTGTGCCTGCTGCGTGTCCATCAACACCCCCTGCTTACTCAGACGCCTGCCGCGGTGGGCGTGGAGGGAGGAAACCTATCGCGGGTGGCGGTCGCAGGAATGCCTTCCGGTAGCCGCAGGTGGCGACCGCGATGTGTGTTGACATCTGGTGGGTCCTGTTGGAACCTGTCGGCGTGCGATACCTGGAGACGATCTCGACGGGGTACGGGGCGCTGCCGCCCCGCGCCTACCCGGCCACCGACGCCGCCCGCCTGAGCCTCAATGGCACCTGGCGCTTCCGGCTGACGCCCACCGCCGACACCCCCGCCGACTTCGCCGACCCGGCCTACTCCGACAGCGGCTGGGACGAGATCGCCGTACCGTCGCACTGGCCGCTGCAGCGCCGCGACGGAAGCTGGGGCAACCCCATCTACACCAACGTGCGCTACCCCATCCCCGTCGACCCGCCGCACGTGCCCACCGACAACCCCACCGGCGACCACCGGCTCGCCTTCGACCTGCCCGACGGCTGGCCCGGCGGCGACGCCGTGCTCCGCTTCGACGGCATCGACTCCTGCGGGCGGATCTGGCTGAACGGCACCGAACTCGGCGTCACCTTCGGCAGCCGCCTGCCCACCGAATACGCGGTCGGACACCTGCTGCGCCCCACCGGCAACACCCTGGCCGTACGCGTACACCAGTGGTCGGCCGGCACCTACGTCGAAGACCAGGACATGTGGTGGCTGCCCGGCATCTTCCGCGACGTCACCCTGCTCACCCGGCCCGACGGCGGCCTGACCGACCTACGCGTGCACGCCGGCTACGACCACCGCACCGGCCTCGGCACTCTGCGTGTCGACACCACCGACGGCGCGACCCTGACCTGCCCCGAACTCGGCCTGACCGCGGCACCCACGGGCTTCGCGATCGAAATGCCGGTGACGCCGTGGACCGCCGAGACACCGCACCTGTACCGCGTCGAAGTCGCCACCGCCACCGAACGGGCCGTGCTCGCCGTCGGGTTCCGCACCGTCGCGATCGAGGACGGCCGGTTCACCGTCAACGGCCGCCCGATCCTGTTCCGGGGCGTCAACCGGCACGAATTCGACCCCGACCACGGCCGCGTCGTCACCGAGGACCTGATGCGCACCGACCTGCTGCTCATGAAGCAGCACAACGTCAACGCGGTACGCACCAGCCACTACCCGCCACACCCCAGGTTCCTCGACCTGTGCGACGAACTCGGCATGTGGGTCATCGACGAATGCGACCTGGAGACCCACGGCTTCGGCGAGAACGACTGGCGGGCCAACCCCACCGCCGACCCGGCCTGGCGCGACGCCCTCGTCGACCGGGCCCAGCGCATGGTCGCCCGCGACCGCAACCACCCGTCGATCATCATGTGGTCGCTGGGCAACGAAGCCGGTGTCGGCGACAACCTCGGCCACATGGCCGCCGCGATCCGGGCGCTGGACGATACCCGCCCTCTGCACTACGAAGGCGACCACAGCTGCATGTATGTCGACGTGTACAGCCGCATGTACGCCGACCACGCCGAAGTCGAACTCATCGGCCGCCTCGAAGAACCCCCGCTGGACGACCCATTGCTTGATGGGCGTCGTCGCACCATGCCGTTCATCCAATGCGAGTACGGCCACGCCATGGGCAACGGCCCCGGCGGCCTGCACGAATACCAGCAGCTGTTCGAAAAGTACGACCGGCTGCACGGCGGTTTCATCTGGGAATGGATCGACCACGGCATCCGCAGCCACACCCCCGACGGACGTGAGTTCCACGCCTACGGCGGCGACTTCGGCGAAGAGCTGCACGACGGCAACTTCATCTGCGACGGACTCGTGTTCCCCGACCGGACGCCGTCGCCGGGGCTGCTCGAATACAAGAAGGTCATCGAACCGATCCGCATAACCGACGCCGGGACCGGCACGTTCACGATCGAGAACCGCCACGACTTCACCGACCTGTCCGGCCTGACCCTGCGCTGGGTGTATGAGATCGACGGAGTCGAGCAGGGGAGTGGGGAGCTGGCCTGCCCGAAGCTCGCGGCAGGCTCGTCCGAGGCCGTCGCGCTGCCCGCACTCGACCTCGCCGACCAGTCTGGCGAGGCCTGGTGGACGGTGAGCGCGTTGCTCGCCGAAGACACCGCCTGGGCCCGTGCCGGACACGAGATCGCCTGGGGTCAGTGGCCTGCCGCGAACCCGGCAGCGACGTTCCCGCACGCGGTGACTACGGCCCCGGAACCGGCGGTCGTGGCCCCGCACGCGGCGGTAGCCGCGGACAGTGCGGTGACCTCCGTGGCGATCAACGGAGTCGGTGCGACGGGTCTTGCCCTGGACAGCCTCGCACCGGTCCAGACCGCGGCCACCGGGTTGTCGGGCTCGTCGGCAGGCTTCGCCGCGCCGCGCTCCGCGCGCTTCGATGAGCGCGGGCGGCTCGTCGAGTTCGCCGGGATCGCACTGGTCGCGCCACGGATGGACCTGTGGCGGGCGCCGACCGACAACGACGCGCACACCCTGGCCGCGCAGTGGCGCTGGGCGGGCCTGCACCGCGTACACGAACGGACCGTCGACGTCACCGCCGACACCGACGCCCTCACCGTGCGCACCCGCGTCGCCGCGGCGGCCGTCGACGCCGGGCTGCTGGTCACCTACCGGTGGAGCGAGGCCGGGGACGCCCTGCGGCTGCAGCTCGACATCACCCCCGACGGGGTGTGGACTGTGCCGCTGCCCCGGCTCGGGCTGCGCCTCGGCCTGCCCGCCACCTACGACCAGATCACCTGGTTCGGGCGCGGGCCCGGCGAGGCGTACGCCGACACCCGCCTTGCCGCCAGGGTCGGCCGGTTCGCCGCCACTGTCGACACCATGCAGACCCCGTACGTGTTCCCGCAGGAGAACGGCGCCCGCATCGACGTGCGGTGGGCGACGATCAGCGACACCGCAGGCGCCGGGCTGCGGATCGAAGCCGACCCGCTGTTCCAGCTCACCGCACGCCGGTGGACGTCCGAGCAGCTCGACGCCGCCCGGCACCAGACCGACCTGGTCCCCGGCGACCACGTGTGGGTGAACGTCGACCTGGCCCAGCACGGCATCGGCAGCAATTCCTGCGGCCCCGGCGTACTCGCCAGGCACGCCCTGACCGCCCGCCCGGCGACTATGACGCTGCTGCTACGGCCCTGCTGAACGAACGCCCGGGACGCTGCCAAGCGTCCCGGGGCATTCGCCGGGACGTTCATGCTCGACGGCGTGCCTACCTGCCCTGCGCCGGCGCGGCTTCAGGGTAGGAGGACTTCGAGCTGGTCGCGCAGGTCAGGGGCGCCCAGGCGGTTGTCGACGGCCAGGTGGGGGACAGGTGGTTCGACGCCGGCGCGGATGGCCGTCAGGTAGGTGTCGAAGGCGGCGAGTTTCTGGCCGTCGCGGGCCAGTGCGCGGGCGGTCAGGCGGGCGTGCAGGGTGACGGCGTCGGTGCGGATCCAGACCAGGTGCACCGGGTCGCCGCCGAGCTCCGTCACCCATGTCGCCCACCGGTCTGGATCATGGATCTGGCCGGTGAACGGGGCGTCGAGGAGGACCGGGCAGCCGTGGGAGCGGATCAGGCGCGCTGCGGCCGTCATACCGCCGTACTCGTGGATCTTTATGTGCTCGTCGTACCAGGGGCCCTCGCGCTCGCCGTGCGGGCGGCCCGCGGCCAGCAGGGTGGCGGCGACGAAACCGCCGTAGAGGACGTCCTTGTCGAGCAGGGCCGGAACCGGGTTCAGCGCGGCCAGGAGCAGTCGGGAGACGGTGCTTTTGCCGGCCCCTGGGGGGCCGGCTACGACCCATACCGCAGCGTTCACGCTCGGGAGACTACCGACACCGGTAACCCGATGTGCGTGATCAACCGGGAGCGTGTATCGTTGTGGCTCGTGCGGCTGACGCCGGACACCAGAGGGGGTATGCCTCCGAAGGTGGCCAGGGAAGGTCGGACACCACCGGTCCGGGTGGCGGAATGGCAGACGCGCTAGCTTGAGGTGCTAGTGCCCGTATAGGGCGTGGGGGTTCAAGTCCCCCCTCGGACACAAATTTACGACGATACCCGACTGCTCGCCATGGTGCGAGCGGCCGGGTATTTTTGTTCTCTGGGCAGCTCGTCAATTTTCAGGGTAAGACGTAGCGAAGAATGAGCCTCCCTACATCCGCGGCATCGACGCTAATCAAGGTGACTGATTGCAGGAAGCGAAGGTGAAGGATATTACCTTCACCTTCCGGCCTAATATCATCACAGCTCAACGTCGCAGGTGGACAGTGGCTCGTCGATCTAATGCACTAGCGCGCGGCATTGATGTAGACGCCATCGGGTTGCTAATAGGCGGGCGGTGATGGTGTGACCGGGGACAACCGACCCCGATTTGCATCCTGGTCGGGGGTCCGCGTAATGTTCTCTCTGCCAGCGAGGAACGGACAAAAACACCGGGGCTGAAGAGCTCGGGTGGTGGCCGGATCGTTTGGCCGCTCGGAGTGGTGCGGACCCCGGTTAGGGGGCCGCGGAACCGGTCCGGTACTGTGAACGACACAGCCCCGTAGTGCTTCCCGAGTTTCGGGTGGTGTTCGGTGTGTGCTTGTTCTTTGAGAACTCAACAGGGTGCTATTTAAGCCAAGTGCCAATTATTGATCATCCTCTGGATGATTCCTTTGGTGATGGACAGATCTGGACATTTTATTATGTCGGGGTTTGATCTTTTGCCGGGTTTTTGAATTCTTTTTGGAGAGTTTGATCCTGGCTCAGGACGAACGCTGGCGGCGTGCTTAACACATGCAAGTCGAGCGGAAAGGCCTT